>CAZUSL010000122.1:0-24961 GCA_964622925.1 uncultured Pseudohongiella sp.
GCAACGACTACGGCGCGGCGTTGCTCGCCAACAACCCGCACGTGAAGTTCTACAACTCTCAACGCGGCTACGTCGCGAACACGATCACGCCGGCGCAATGGCGCGCGGATTTCAAGGTGCTGCCGCGAGTGACCGTGCCCGGAGAGCCGATAAGCATCCGCCGGTCATACGTGGTGGAAGACGGGGATCCCCGCTTGCAGGAGGCGTGAACCTTAACGTTATTGCAGGATCGCCACGGACTTGACTTCGGCGTAAACCGGGCTTCCCGGGCTCAGTTCGAGCCGCCGGGCGGATTTGCGCGAAACACGCGACAGCAGCCGTGTGTTTTCGCCAATTCGCAGATGCACCATGCACATTGCGGTGTCGGGAGACTCCTCGACCCGTTCCACCGTCGCGGGCAAGCGGTTGAGAATGCTCGAATGCGCTTCCTCCGCGTGGCTCAGGCTGATGTCGCGGGCGAGAATGCGCAGCCTCACCAGACCGCCCATCGCAACACCCGGGTCGGGAATGAGCATCCGGCCATCGGCGTATTCCGCTTCCGCAAGATTCCAGTCCGCGTCATGGCCGGCGATCGTGGTTTCGAGCACCACGCCGCTTTCTCCGGCCGCGTTGACCGGCAGCCGCCGCGACGCCATCAATTCGGTGACCGAGCCGCGCGCAATGCATTTTCCATCGTCAAGCACAATGACATGGGCCGCGAGCCGGGCGACTTCGTCGGGCGAATGCGTCACATAGACGATGGGGCAATCGAGTTCTTCCGGCAGACGCTGCAGGTAGGGCAGCAGTTCCTGCTTGCGCGCCACGTCGAGCGCCGAAAGCGGTTCGTCAAGTAAGAGCAGGCGCGGCTTGCTCAAGAGTGCCCGGGCCAGTGCGACTCGCTGCCGCTCGCCGCCCGACAACTGCCGCGGGAGCTTGTCGAGCAGATGTTCGATTCCGAGCAGCTTGACGGCGTCCGCGGTATCGGCGCCGTCGCCGGGATCCCGGCCATAGTGAAGATTCCGCCGCGCGCTGAGGTGGGGCAGCAGGCTGCTGTCCTGGAATACGTAGCCGATGCGGCGCAAATGCGTCGGCACGAAACGGTTTTCGTCCTGCCAGACCTCGCCATCGACCGTCAGCCGCGCGGATTGCGGGCGGTCGAGTCCGGCCAGGCAGCGCAGCAAGGTGGTCTTGCCCGAGCCGGAGGCGCCGAAAACGCAGGTAATTCCCGTCGCCGGAATCTCCGCGTCCAGATCGAGTTGAAAGCGGCCGCCCGCGAGCTGCGCCGCGGTGTCAAAAATGGCGTAATGAATACGCGCCTGCAAGACTCTAGCTTCCGAATCTCATGGCGGGGATTGCCCGGCGCCCCAGCGAGCCGTACACGATCAGCAGTACGAGGAAGGAGAAAACGACCATGGAGCCCGCCAGCCAGTGCGCCTCGCCGAATTGCAGCGCCTCGACCTGTTCGTAGATCTGCACCGAAACCACCCGGGTCTCGCCGGGAATATTGCCGCCGATCATGAGGACGACGCCGAACTCGCCGACGGTATGGGCGAATCCGAGAATCGAGCCGCTGATGAATCCGGGCCGCGCGAGCGGGATGGCCACGGTGAAGAATCGCCGCCAGGGACCCGCGCCGAATGTAGCCGCGACTTCCAATGGACCGTCGCCCATGGCGTGAAAGGCGTTCTGGATCGGCTGCACGACGAAGGGCAGGGAGTAGAGGATCGAGCCGATGACCAGGCCTTCGAAGGTAAACGCGAGACTGCCCAGTCCGAGCGCGCCGGTCAGTTGGCCGATCGGACCGGCGGGAGCCAGGGCGAGCAGCAGATAGAATCCGAGCACCGTGGGGGGCAGCACGAGCGGCAGGGCGACGATGGCGGCCACCGGGCCGCGCAGCCAGGAATGCGTGCGCGCAAGCCACCACGCCAGTGGCGTGCCGATCAACAGCAGGAGCAAGGTCGCGGTCGTGGCCAGTCGCAAGGTCAGCCAGATGGCTTGCAGGTTGTCCGGCGAGAACATCATGGTTCGTCAGCGTCCATGGTATAGCCGAAACTGTAGATGATGCGGCGCGCCTCGGGGCCGCGCAGGAATTTGAGAAAGGCGCCGGCGGCTGCGTTCTCCTCGTTCAACAGCACGGCATACTGGCGAATCGGCGAATGCAGTTCCGCCGGCACGAGCCAGCCCGAACCCTGCTCGATGACGCCGTTCCTCCCCACCTGCGACAGCGCGACGAATCCGAGCGGCGCATTGCCCGTGGCGACGAACTGGTACGCCTGTGAAATATTTTCGCCCATGACCATGCTGTCGGCGAGTTGATCGCCCAGGCCGAGATTGTCGATCGCTTCCCGGGCGGCAAGACCGTACGGCGCGAGTCTCGGATTCGCCAGGGCGATCCTGCTGCCGGCGTTCGCGGTAAGCGATTCGCTGCCGATTTCGAGCGACGGCTCGGTCGTCCAGAGCACGAGGCGCCCGATCGCATAGGCCCGCAGGCTGTCCGCCAAGGCAAGTCCTTCCTCGGTCAGCAATTGCGGCTTCTCCAGGTCTGCGGAAAGGAAGGCGTCGAATGGCGCACCGTTTTGCACTTGGGCGTAAAACCGCGCCGAAGAGCCGAAAACCAGTTCTATTTCATGCGGTTGCAGCAATTCGAACTGTTCGACGAGCATTTCCGCCGGCCTCGAAAAATTCGCCGCGACCGCGACCCGGGCCTCGTCGGCAAGCGCCGGCGCAACGCAGCAGGCGAGCAGGATCCAGAGTGAAAGTATGCGAGTAAACATTTGTGAACGGCGCTTCAGCAACGACATTTATAACCCGCGAGCTTTGCGGGGAGCAATAATCGGCCGCACGAGCGTTTCAGGCCTGCAACTGTTCCCGGTAGCGGGCGACGAATCGGCGCAGGATTTCGTGCGCCTCGGGCGTGTGTTCGGCGCGGATGCGGTTGGAAAGGGCTTCTGCTGCGTCAGGCGGGAAGTAGCCATGATGCTTGTATGCATTGATGCGCACGTCGAATCCCTCGAAATCGCCCTCGGGATGAAACTGCGTAGCGTAGACGTTGTTGCCGACGCGGAACATCTGCACCGGACACAATCTGCCGCTTGCCAGCAGCGTGCTGCCCGGAGGCGTTTCGTCGCAGGCTTCCTTGTGGCCGACCAGCACCCGGATTACGGAAGGCATTCCGGCCAACAGCGGATCCTCGCGTCCGGCTTCGGTAATCTCGATATCGATTCCGCCGACATCCTCGCCGAATTTTCCGGAAATTCCGGCGCCGAGATGATTGCCGAGCAGGCCATTGCCCGAGCAGCAGCCGAGAAAGGGGAAATCGCGGTCTATGACCTCGTCGAGCAAGCGGCGAAAAAAGCCCTCGATGGCGACCTGCAATTCCGACTTCCGGTCTGCCGGCGTACTCAGATCGAATGGGCTCCCGCCAACGATAATCGCCGCATAATCGCGCAGGTCAACTTCCGGGTCCGGCTCCCGTTCAAGCCGGATGCGACGAACGCGGCCCGGTTCGATCCGACCATACTGGCAGATCTTCCGCAACTCGCTGTCGGCGGTGTCGTCCTCTGGTCGAAGTTGCAATATCAGATAGGGCTTGCTCATTGTCCAGGCCGTGAAGTTTCCAACTGCGGCATTCTGTTAGTTTTTCGCCCAGAGTCAACCCGAATTCACGGGACATCCATCGCGCCCGGTGGCAACCCCGAGGCTGGATGAATTATCATTCCGCCATGCTTCGGATCGTCCCCCTGATTTTCGCCCTGTTGCTTCCCCTGTCGGTTCACGCGCAGCAGCAGACGTTTGCCGAGTGGCTGGATGAATTGCGGGCCGAGGCCCTTGCGCTTGGCATCAGCGCCGAGACGCTGACCGCGCTCGATGGCATCGCGCCACTGGAGCGCGTACTGGAACTCGACGGTTCCCAGCCAGAGTTCGTGCAGACGTTCACGCGCTATATCGAATTGCGCGTGACGCCCAACCAGATCGCCCGCGGCCAGGCGCTCCTGCGCGAACATGCGGCCCTGCTCGCCGACGTGCAGGCGCGTTATGGAATCCAGCCGCATTACCTCGTTGCCTTCTGGGCGATCGAGAGCAATTTCGGCAGCGCAACGGGGGGATTTTCGGTGCTTGAGGCGCTTGCCACGCTGGCCTACGATCCGCGCCGGGCGGAGTTCTTCCGGGAACAGTTGCTGACGGCGCTGCAGATCATCGACGACGGCCATATTCCGGCCGAACGCATGACCGGCTCCTGGGCCGGCGCCATGGGTCAATTGCAGTTCCTGCCGACCGTGTTCAGAAATTATGCGGTCGATGGCGACGGTGACGACCGCGCCGATATCTGGAACAGCCTGCCCGACGTGTTCTATTCGGCCGCCAATTTCATCAGCCAGTCGGGCTGGCGCGGCGACGAGCGCTGGGGCAGGGAAGTGCTGCTGCCCGAAGGATTCGATTATTCGCTCGTCGGCACGCGCAACCTGAAGCCGCTTGCCGAGTGGCGCGAGATGGGACTGCGCACGGTCTCCGGCGATCCGATTCCGGTGGCCGACATGCGCGCGGCAGTGGCATTACCGGCAGGAGCGGCGGGACCGGCATTCCTGACGTATAACAACTTCCGCGTAACCATGTTGTACAACCCGTCGGTTTTCTACGCGATCACCGTGGGCTATCTCGCAGACCGCTTTACCGGCGGTCCGCCCATCGCACACATGCCCGTGAACGAAACCGCGCTGAGCCGGGTGCAGGTCGAGGAACTGCAGGAATTGCTCAACAGCCGCGGATTCGACTCCGGCGAACCCGACGGTCGCGTCGGCTCCCGAACCAGGGCGGCCATCCGCGCGTATCAATCGGAACAGGGACTGATTCCCGACGGCCATGCCTCGATGGACCTGCTCGACAGGTTGCGCGATTGAATCAGACCTATTCCGAATCGGCCTTGCGCAATTACCGCCGCGTGGCCCTGATCACCATCGCCGCGGTGTATTTCCTCATCCTCGTGGGCGCCACGGTACGCGCATCCGGGGCCGGCATGGGCTGTCCCGACTGGCCCACCTGTTTCGGGCGCTGGATTCCGCCGACAAGCGAAGCGCAATTGCCGGCGAACTACCAGGAAATCTACGCCGACCTGGGCTATGCCGAGACCCGCTTCAACGTAGTCAAAACCTGGACCGAATATCTCAATCGCCTGACCGGCGTCGCCATCGGCCTGCTGATCCTGCTGACCGCGATCTATTCCTGGTCCTGCCGCCGCTACGACCGCTGGATTCCACTGGCCTCGGTCACAGCCTTCGTGATGGTGGCGATCCAGGGCTGGCTCGGGGCGCGCGTCGTCGGCTCCAACCTGCAACCCGGCATCATCACGATTCACATGCTGATGGCGCTGGCGATCGTCGGCGTATTGCTGTTCGGCTTTTTCCGCTCGAATCGTGCAATCATGGCCCGCCAGCCGATCGACGGCATCGATCCGCGATTCGCCTTGTGGCTCTATGTCGTGCTCGGCTGCACCGTGCTGCAGGTGACTCTCGGCACCCAGGTGCGCGAGATGACCGACTTCATCAGCCGCATGCAAGGAGAGGAAATGCGTTCGAACTGGATCCAGGCCATGCCCTGGTTCTTCTACGTGCATCGCAGCTTTTCCGCGCTCGTGCTGCTGGCCAATGGCTGGCTGTTGTATCTGCTCGCGCGGTCGCTGGGTTGGGAACACGTCCTGACGCGTCTGACCGCGGTGATGCTGACGGTGGTCGGCGCGGCGATTCTCTCGGGCGCCACGCTCGGACACCTGGGCATGCCGGCCTTCGTCCAGCCCGCGCATCTGCTTGCCGCGTCGCTGCTTTTCGGATTGCAATTCCTGATCTGGATGGGCTATCGTCAGGGATGCCTGTTGATTTCCCACGGGAGTGACGGCCATCAAATTCGATCCCGCTAGCGGCGCCGTCTCGGCGCTGTTCTTTTTTCTGCCCATCTTTCTGCTCGGTACCGGTTCGGCGCTCGGCCAGGAAGAAGGGGCGAACAGCGGGGAAGAAAGCACGGTAAATTACCCCGCGACCTATTTCAGCCAGTTCAACCCGGTTTCGGTGGACGACATGCTGTCCCGGATTCCGGGTATCAATCTCGTGCTCGACGCGAGCCGCGGCGGTTTCTCAAGCTTCAATCAGCAGGACCGGGGACTCGGCGGCAGCTCCCAGATTCTCATCGACGGCAAACGCCTCGCCGGCAAGGTCAATGAGGCGCGCGAGCAACTGGCGCGCATAGCCGCGGAGGAAGTCGAATACATCGAGATCATTCGCGGCACTTCCAGCGGCCTCGACGTGCAGAACGTCGGCCAGGTAGTCAATGTCGTGCTCAAGAGCGCGGCCGCGCGTTCGAGCATCGCCGCGCAGGCGGGGATGCAGCGCTATCGCGACGGCAACGTGGAACCGGAAGCGACGATTTCGCTCACCGGCCAGCGCGAAAACCTGAACTACCTGGTCAGCGTGAGTTCGCAAAGTTCTTACCGCGCCGAGGAAAGCCTCGAAGTCAGCACCCATGGCAACGGTGCCCTTAACGAAATCATCGCTTTCGACCGGGTCGCGGATCAGAACGCCTATCGCTTCAATTCCAATCTGACCTACGATCTCGGCAGCGCCGACCGCATCGCCCTGAACGCGCTCTACAACCGTAACAACGCTCCGAATTCGCCGTTCAGCGGCGCCACGGATTACAAGCTGTTGCGCAGCATCACCGATTACAACGGGGTTGCGCCGATGACCACCTGGGAGCGGGAAGAGGCGCCCGCGACCCAGTCAAACTGGGAAATCGGCGGCGATTTCGAACATATCTTCCTCGATGGTTCGCGCTACAAGGTCCTGTTCATCGTCAATGACCGCGACAACGAAACCTTGCGCGAGCGCTGGGAATTCGACGCGCCAGGCGAGGAGGAGCGCAAGAATCTCTATCTCCATAACGCCAGCAGCTACCAGGAGAAAATCGTGCGCACGTCCTACACCTGGAGTTTCGGCGAAGGGCAGGGACTCGAACTCGGCGTCGAGGGCGCGCGCACCACGCAGGATACTTCGCTGAGACTCGGTCGCCCCCTGAACGGACCGGCCGACCCGGAAGTCGGCGGGCTGGTGCGGGTGCCGGTGGGCAATGCGGTTTCCACGGTCGAGGAAGATCGCGTCGAGGCCTTCGCGGTGCATAACTGGCGGCTGAATTCGCGCATGCGGCTCGAATCTTCTCTTATCGGCGAGTTTTCCGAAATTTCCCAGAGCGGCGATGTCCACAACTCCCGGGATTTCCAGTTTCTCAAGCCGAAAGTCGATTTTCGCTATGACATCAGTCCGGCGCTGCAATTGCAGGCTTCGATCGAGAAGGTCGTTTCCCAGCTCAGCTTCGCCGATTTTTCCGCCAACACCAACCAGCGCGACGAAGACCAGGACACTATCGCCGGCAACCCGGAACTCGAACAGGAACAGATCTGGCAATACAGCATGAACCTCGATTACCGGCTGCCGAACGACGGAGGCGTACTCAGTTCGCGCCTGTTTTATTACGATGTCGAGAATTCCATCGGCCGCATCGAACTGTTCACTCCCGGCCCGCAACTGGCCGCGACAAACGGCAACGTCGGCGACGGCGGCGTGCTCGGATTCAACTTCGACGCGAGTGTGCGCTTCGGCTTTCTCGGCCTGCCCCAGGCGCTTGCGACTTTCGGGCTGCTGTTGCAGGACTCGGCCATCGACGACCCGTTGATCGGCTTCGAACGCAAGGTCGTGCCGTACGACCGCGGCAGCTTTCGCCTCGGCTTCCGCCATGACGTTTCCCGTCTCGGGCTGAATTACGGTTTCGACTATCGCGACCGCATCGACGGCAATCGCACGTTGTTCGATATCGACAATGTGCTCTACCTCAATTCGCAAAGCGATCTGACGGTATTCGTGGAGAAAAGCGGCATCGCCGGACTGACCTTCCGCCTGGAAGCGCGGAACCTGCGCGACCACGTCGAACGGCGGACACGCTTCCGCTATTTCGGCTATCTGCGCGACCAGATGTTGCGCGAGACCGAGAATTTCGCGGTCACTCCCGGATTGCAATTCGCCTTTTCGGTGCGCGGCAACTTCTGACCGCCCGGTCAGAACGTGAATACCGCGCCGATAAAACCGTAGCGCGTGTTCTCGTTGCTCAAGCCCTCGGCGTTCAGGAAAATCGCTCCCGTGTCCAGGCGCAGGTTGCCGGGAATCACATCCCAACGAATGCGGTACTCGAAGTGTTGGCCGAGATATTTGTCATTGTCGCCCGCCCGTTCAATCCATAGATAATTGCGCCTTGTGCGGCCCCATGTATCGTAGGTTTCCGCCAGCCAGAAGTGGCGGTAGGAGACCATGATGTTCAGATCCGGCCGCGGGTCGGCGAACAGCCGGATGCCGGGAGTGACAAGGTTGGAGCGGCTGAAGGGCTGGTACATCCCCACCACGCCGAATTCGAAAGTCGTGACGCCGAACAGCGAGTCGAAACGGCCGTTTTCCAGGTCGTAGGGATCCTCGTCACCGCTGGCGTAATCGAATTCGAGCACTGCCCGCAGCGAGTTGGGAAAGCTGTAGCCCACGGCGGCGTATTGGAAAAAAGCCCGGTGTTCGAGATTTGGCACGAAGGCGACGGCAGTATTGCGTCGACTGTCCCCGAATTGCAGCATCGACTCGATTTCGAAATCTATTTCACCGCTGGTGGCGGGCTTGCGCAAGCGCATGCCGGTGGTATGGATGCGCCGGTTACGCGTGGCGACGCCCGGCGTATCTTTCTCGCGCAGGTAAAAGTAATACAGATCGGTATTGAATGGCGCGCTCGAAGGCGGCAGCTCGTAATTGGCGGCATAGAATCGCTGGGCGCTGCTTGATTCATCCCTGATCCGTTTGTTGTCCAACAGTCCAATCCGGTTCGCCGGCAGCCGGCGAATTACCTGGGAGCCGAAGAGGCGCATGACCCCACCGTTTTCCAGCGGCTGAATCCATTCCACTCCGTCAAAGGTGTTGATGGCGTTGCGAAAACGATTGCGGGCGAGAAAGCGCCGGCTGCCCCAGTCGGTGGCAAGCCGGCCGAACCGGACGCTGCCTTCGTTCGGCAGGTCGAAAGACAAGGTTGCCTGCAATACTTCGAGCGCATTGAACGCGGTATTGGTGACGAAGGCGTCGTCGTCGGCGAGTTGCTGGCGCGCGTCGTAGAGTTCGAGTTGCGCCTCGACGCCGCCGCGCCGATAACGGGTGTCGAGCATGGTCCGCTGGACGATCATGCTGTCGTCGGGGCTCGAACCCGCACGGGGATTATTGCCGATCGACTCAAAGCGGCTCATGTGCACGAGCCCGACGCTGAATCCATCCGGCGGCGCGAGCGCTTCCTGGAGCCGCCAGGGCGCTTCGCCGGCGACCGCCATGTTCATGGCCGACCCAAGCAGCGCAAATATGGCGCAGGCGAACAGGACCGGGCGACTGGCTGGCGACATGTGTTGCGGACTCTGAAATTTCCGGGAGCTTCGGTGGCGCAAGATAGTACTTGAGAAAACCCACTATTGCGAACCGGTTCTGCACTATGTGAGTCGCCGGTGGCTGGCGCGGAGTTTAGCGGGCGTCCCCGACATGGATGTCGGGGCCGAAGCGTACAGGGACGTATTCACAGCGTCCGCTAAACTCCGCGCCAGCCACCGGCGACGCATCGAAGCCACATAGTGGATTTTGCCCCTGTTGGGGGTTACTCTTGCCGCAGCCGGGAGATGCAACCGAACGGAGGTTCTGCGGGTGCTGAACGAATTCATCTACAACATCGCCATGTTGCTCGACGACACCCGCTGGAGCACCATGCTCC
Organism: uncultured Pseudohongiella sp.; assembly: GCA_964622925.1. Classification (GTDB taxonomy): domain Bacteria; phylum Pseudomonadota; class Gammaproteobacteria; order Pseudomonadales; family Pseudohongiellaceae; genus UBA9145. Next base: position 9,799 of record CAZUSL010000122.1, read on the forward strand.
ATGAGTCGTATTACATGTACAACTGGGTCGAAAGCACCCATGTCCTGACGCTCATGGTCAGCCTCGGCATGCTTTTCCTGATCGACCTGCGCATGCTGGGCCTGGCTTTGCCCGATGTGCCCGCGAGCCGCATCGCCGAGCGGCTGAATCTGCCCATGCTCGTGGGATTCACCGTCATGGTGGTCACCGGTCTGCTGCTGTTCTACGCCGTACCGGTGCGCAGTTCGCAAAGCATCTGGATGCGAGTCAAGCTCGTGCTGATGGTGGGGCTGCTGATCAACGCAATCCTGTTTCACCGTCGCATGAAGGAAGCCGAGACCGGTTGGGACTCGCAGCCCCGGGCGCCGCGCAACCTGCGAATCGGCGCGATATTTTCGCTGGCGGGCTGGTCGGCCATCGTCATGTGCGGCCGCTTCATCGCTTATGACTGGTTCGATTGCCTGTACCTGGATTCCGGTTTCATGAGCTCAATGGCCGGCTGCGTCGACGGCCAGACACGCTTCTAGCAGACGAGCGCAGGAGAATAACCATGCCAACATCCCTTCTCGGACCTTACACAAGAACGATTCTGGTGGCGGCCGTGCTTGCGGTGACCCTGGGATTTGCGCTCTCGGGCGCACGGGGCGAGGTTCACGGCGGTCTGCTGCCGTTTTTCGAGTGGCTGGAAACGACCTGGCTCGGCTATGTCGGCAAGACCTGGGGCGCAGCCTTCGCCACGATTCAGACCTTTCATTTGCTCGGATTGGCGCTGCTTGGCGGCGCGGTACTGGTGGCGGAGGGGCGAATCCTCGGCGTCGTCCTGACCGAAGTCGAGCAAGGCCTGATCGTTTCCCGCTGCAACGTGATTTTCAACATCGCCATGGCGACCCTGGTCGCCACCGGGGTTTTCATGGCCTGCGGCGTGGCGGTGAAGATCTACTATCTGCCGGTGTACTGGTACAAGATGCTCGCGCTCGGCGCCGGCGCGGGATTCCATTACCTCGTGCGGCAGCCGCTGGTCGAGCGCGCTCCTGGCGAGGTCAATCCCTGGCTGCTCAGGTTTATGGCGGTCGTTTCCATCATGGTCTGGTTTACCGTGGCGGCCACGGGCCGCTGGATCGGTTTCAGCGGTTAGGGGAGGGCGAATCGATGAACGAACGAGAACAAGGCGAAGCCCGCGAAAAGGCCAAACTGGTCGACGAACAACTCGCCGCATTGATCGCCTGCGGCGGCGTGGCGGTCTTCTTTGTCTGGTACTGGATCGGCCAGATTCAGTCGGTGATCGAACTGTTGCGTTTGGCTTATGGCTGAGGCCCGATTGCGAGTGCCTCACGCAGACTGAGATTCAGTTTGGTCACCAGTTCTTCTATATGTGAGTCCTCGATAATGAAAGGCGGCGCGAGAAGAATGTGGTCGCCGGATTTTCCGTCCACCGTGCCGCCCCACGGGTAACAGAGCAGTCCCTTGGCCAGCGCCGTCTGCTTGAGGCGCTTGTGTACCTGTAGCGCAGGATCGAAAGGCTGCTTGCCGGCGCGATCCCGCACCAGTTCCAGCCCGATGAACAGCCCGCGGCCGCGGATGTCGCCGATATATTCCCGGTCACCGAAGCGTTCGTTCAGCGTGTCCATGAGCCTGGCGCCGGTGGAGCGGACGCGCGCCAGCAACTTCCGTTCGAGAATCGCCCGCACGACCGCCAGCGAGGCGGCGCAGGCGATCGGGTGTCCCAGCGCCGTGTGGCCGTGCTGGAAAGATCGCGAGCCCTGGTCGATCGCGTCATGGATGCGTTTGCCGCACATCATCGCGCCGATGGGCTGATAGCCGCCGCCGAGGCCCTTGGCGAGCGTCAGGATGTCGGGCGCTACGCCTTCCTGTTCGCAGGCGAACAGGGTTCCGGTTCTGCCCATGCCGCACATGACTTCGTCGAGTATGAGCAATACGCCGTATCGGTCGCAGATTTCCCTGATGCGCCTGAAGTACCCTTCTACCGGAGGGACCGCGCCGAGTCTTGCGCCGGCCACGGGCTCGGCGACGAAAGCCATGACGGTTTCAGGCCCGAGCCGGAGTATCTCCTGTTCGAGTTCGTTGGCGACCCGCTGGCCGTAGTCATACTCGGATTCTCCCGCTTCGCGCCCTCGGTACGCATAGCACGGCGAGATATGGGATACGTCCATCAGCAATGGTTCGAAAGGCGTACGGTTCCAGCGGTTGCCGCGAATCGCCAGCGTGCCCAGGGTGGCGCCGTGATAACTCTGTCTTCTCGAAACGATGCGATGGCGCGAATCCTGCCCGGTTTCCAGGAAATACTGTCTGGCGAGCTTCAAGGCTGCCTCGTTCGCTTCGGAGCCGCCCGAGACGATATAGACCCGGTCGAGTTCTCCCGGAGCGAGCTCGGTCAACAGTTCCGCCAGGGACTCGGCCGGTTCCGACGTGAAGAAAGAAGTATGCGCAAACTGCAACTTGTCCGCTTGCGCCTTGATCGCCTCGACGATTGCAGGGTCGCCATGGCCGAGGCAGGACACGGCGGCGCCGCCCGAGGCGTCGAGATACTGTTTGCCTTCGCTGTCGGTGATATGCGCGCCCGCGGCCGAAACCGCGACCGGATAGTCGAATCCGGTATCGCGATGGAAGATGTGCGTCGAACCAATCCTGCTCATGCGTTCACGGCGCCAGCACCAGACTCGCGCCGTCGCGGCGAGGGTCGGCCGCGGCCTGCCATTCGCCCCGCAGCCTGCCGACCGCGTGTACGCCGCCGAAATAGGCGTTGCGGCCTTCGATCATCAGATCGGTACTCGGTATGTCGTAGTCAAGTCCGAGCGTTTCAACGATCGGCAGCCAGTCCGGGTTCTCAAGATAAAGGCTGCCGCCTCCGGTGACGTGAATGCGCGGTGCGGCCAGCAGGGCGTCCAGACTCTCCGCGTTCTCCGTGTAAGCGGCGATCACTTGCGCCACGGCGGAAATGATGCGGGCGCTGCCGGGGCTGCCGAGCACGAGCACGCTCTCGCCGCCGCGTGTGACGATGCTGGGGCTCATCGACGAATAGGCGGGTTTGCCGGGCGCGATCGCGTAGGGATGCGCGGGATCGCCGAAGGTGAAATCGTCCATGTACGAGTTGTACAGGAAGCCAAGTTCCGGCGCCGCTACGCGCACGCCGTAATAGGCGTTGATACTCGTCGTTGCCGAAATGGCGAAGCCGTCGGCGTCGATCAGCGAAAAATGCGTCGTTTCGCCGCCATTGCTTTCCCGGCCGGGGGTATCGGTGGGAAGTGGCTGTTCGAGCAAGCCGGAGACGTAATCCTCGCCCAATTTTCGCTCAAGAAAATCGCCGTAATCGTCGAAATCTTCCACCGGATGCTCGCGGCGGTCACGTTGGGCGAGAAAGATCGAGCGCGTCATGGCCTGACGCTCGGACTCGGCGGTCCAGTCTTCCCGGCGTTGCCGTTCATACAGTTTCAACGTCTGCATCATGACCCAGCCGCCGGCGGGAGGCGGAAAGGAGTAGACCTGATAATCGCGATAGCCGGCGCTGACCGGGCCGACGGGCGCGGGGTCGGAAACCCGCGCTAGGTCCGTTTTTCGAATCCAGCCGCCATTCGCGATCATGTCCCGCTCGATCAGGTCGGCGATCTCTCCCCGATAGAAGACCTCGCTGCCGCCTTCGGCGATCTTCTCCAGGGTCGCGGCAAGTTGCGGCTGGCGAATCGTGCTGCCTTGTTCGATGGCGCCGTCGGTCGGCATGTGCCCGGCGGCAAGAAAACCGGCAAGATCGTTCTCGTGCCGGAGAAACACTTTCTGACGGAATTCTCCTTGCACGAATCCATCGCGCGCATGGCCCAGGGCCGGTTCGATCAACTCCCGCCAGCCGATATTGCCGCTGCCGTACTCGCGCCAGAGGAATTCCAGCGATTTCAGCCAGGTGGGAACCGTGGTGCGCTGGTACGGGTTCATGTCGCCGCGCACCGCGGTGGGATCGGTGAGCGCCGGGGCGAATGAACTGCCGTTCAGGGCGATAACCTCCCCGTCGCCGCGGCGGATGAGAAACTGGATCTGCCCGCCGAGACCGCTCATGGCCGGTTCGGTCACGCCGAGCGTGAAGGCGATGGCGACCGCCGCATCGGCCGCGTTACCGCCCCGGCGCAGGATTTCGGCGCCCGCCGCGGTAGCCTCGGGGCTCGCGCTGCTGATCGCGGCCTGGCCTGCCGCGGCTTGCGCTCCATTGGTGAGCGAAGCCGCCAGGAAAATCGATAAAAAACAACGAATTCGATTCATCTCAGTACTTCCAAAACCGATGGGTGTCCCACGAAACTCAACAATTCCAAAACCCGTCGGTGTCCTGCCAATTAGGAACCGAACAGATACGCCGGTCAATGAATTTTTTACTTTTCCGCGGAACGAATATGTGCCAACATCGCGCGATTAATAACTGCTCGATCAAGAGCATAGGGGAGAGATAGCAATGCAGAAATTCACCAGGAACGCTTTGGCCGTAGCCGTGGCCATGTATGCCGGCGCCGCGTTGGCGCAGGACGAAACGGCAATCGAGGAAGTCATCGTCGTCGGCTCGCAGATCAGGGGCGCCTCGATCAGCGATGCCCTCGCGGTCAGTGTCATCGGCGTCGAAGATATCGAGATCATGGGCGTCGACTCGGGCGATGAACTGCTCGCGCTGATCCCCGAAAACGGCCAGAACTTCTTCAACGAAGCCGAGAACATCTCCGGGGGCGTCAATTCGGGCCGGGGAGACGTTGGCGCGTTCAACCTGCGGAATCTGGGCACGGGCAACACGCTGGTGCTGCTCAACGGGCGCCGGATGGTGAACTCCGCCACCTACCAGACCGAAGAAGTCGGCGGCAGCTTCATCCCGGTCAATACGGTCAACTCCCAGCATCTTCCGGTGTGGGGCATCGAGCGCGTCGAGATATTGCGCGACGGCGCTTCGGCGATATACGGCGCCGACGCGGTGGCGGGCGTCGTCAACACCGTACTCAAGAACGATTTCGAAGGCTTCAACATCCGTTTTCGCCACACCGAGTTCGACAACGTGCCCGGCACCCGCCAAAGCGTTACCGGCGAATGGGGCCGGGACTTCAATGGCGGCCGCACCAATGTCGGCGTCTTTTTCAACTTCTATCAGCGCGACCGCATCAGCTCCAACGACGATCCGCGCTGGGCCGACTCCGACTTTCGCAGGCGCATTCCCGCGGATTCTCCCTGGGCCGGCAACACCCGCTTCCGGAACAATTCGGCGAACGGCCTTTACCCCCAGATGGATATCACGCCGGCGAGCGCGCCGCGCAGTCTGCGCGGCGTAATCACCGACAGCGCCGGCGAGTTCGAAACCTATCCGGCCGGCGACTCGCGCTGCCAGTATCCGATCAACGCGACCACCTGCGGCGCCGTGGACGGGCAGGGGACCCATCGTTACGATCTCAACGGCAACAACGGCGCCGGCCGGGATCTGGCCTCCGAACTGAATCGGTCGAGCGTTTTCGCCTTGATCACGCACGAATTCGACAGCGGCGTGGAGAGCTTTTCCGAACTCTCCTATTACCAGTCCAGCACCAACATGGTCCGTCACCCGGGCGCGCCGTTCAGTTCGGTAAAACTGGAAATGGGGCCCGACAACCCTTACAACCCACTGGGCAGCGGCCCGGGCCGCCTGTCGGGGCCGATGTTCGACGCGGCGATGGCCGACGTCCCCGCGGAAGGCCTGAACCTGCTGATCGACAATTACCGTTTCGGTCAGGCGCCGCGCATCGTCGACAACGACGGCGACATGCGGCGCCTGCTGCAAGGTCTGCGCGGCACGGCGGGAGACTGGGATTGGGAGACGGCGGTTTCCTGGTCGAAGGCCACCAAGGACGACATAACGCGGAACCGTCAGTCGAATTCGCTGGCGCAGGAAGCCCTGAACGATTCCTCGATGAACGCGTTCAATCCTTTCGACCCAACCTACGAGGGCTCGAATATCGAGCGTTTTCTCGTCGATGTATATCGTAAATCGGAGACCGAACTCACGACCTTCGACGTGAAACTTTCCAACGATGCGCTGTTCGAGATGCCTGCCGGCCCCGTTGCCGGCCTGGTCGGTTTCGAATGGCGCGAAGAAGCCTACGACGACGATCGCGACCCGCGCCTGGACGGCACGATTCGATTCACCGATTACCAGGGCGACACCTATCCTTATGTGAGCGATGTCGTCAATTCGAGCCCAACGGGCGACAGCAACGGTCAGCGCGACGTGACTTCTGTGTTCGCGGAGTTGCAGATTCCGCTTCTCGCCAACCTCGACGTTCAGTTGGCGCTTCGCAACGAGAACTATTCGGACCTTGAAGAAAGTAATGTCACGGTAGGGAAATTCGCATTCGGATATCGGCCGATCGAGGAAATTCTCCTTCGCGGCTCCTGGTCGGAGACCTTCCGGGCGCCGAACCTCGTAACCGTTAACGAGGGCCTGGTGGCGCGCAGCAATACCCGCACAGACTGGGCCTGCGTCTACGCCGACGAGGCGACCGGTGGAGCGCACGATCTCGATTGCTCCAACTCGACCCAGCGTTCCGCCCAGGGCAGCGAACTGCTCGTTCCCGAAACGGGGGTCAATACGTCCATTGGCTTCGCGCTCGTCGAATTTGTGCAAGGCCTTACATTCACTGCGGACTGGTGGTCGCTTGAGAAGGAAGACACGATCGGTCTGTTCGGTGAAGAGAATCACATGATTCTCGATCTGTACTACCGCTTGCAGGCCGGCGCGGGCAATTGCTCGATGGCGTTCAACGGCGCGGTTGTCCGCGACGAACCCGACGACGATCAGATCGCCGCTTACACCGAGGCGGGAATCTGTCCTGCGGGCACCGCGCTTCGCGTCGACGACGCCTACGCCAACCTGGATACGCGCACCCTCGAGGGGCATGATATCGCGGTCTACTACGATCTCGATACCGACATCGGCAGCTTCCGCTTCAGCTACAACGTCTCCTTCCTCGATGTATTCACGCAGGAAGCCTCGGGCAATGCGGCATTGCTGGTGGCCAGCCAGGCGGCCGGCGAAATTCCGGCCGACGTTCCCATCGACGGATTCGCGGACCTGATCGGCCGCGACGGCAATCAGGACGAGCGTCACAGCGCCCGCTTGAGCTGGCGGCAGGGCGACTTCGGCGCTTCCCTGGCGATGTTCCAGATCGGATCGTTCTACCAGAGCTCGCTGACCTTGTCTGACGGGATGCGCTACGTGATTCCGTCAATGACGACGTATGACGCGACGTTCGACTATCGCTTCGAAGTTTCCGACGTAGGCGCCAGAGCGCGCTTGGGAATCAAGAATCTGACCGATGAGCGCGCGCCGCTCGCCGACCGTTTCTTCGGATATTTCGCGGACGCCCACACGGACTACGGCCGCTACATGTACCTGGACCTCAGGTTGAGCTTCTGAATCGAAATAGGCCAAAAACAGGGGTGTTTAGCGAACTGCTGATAAAATGAATGGCAGTCGGGAAAGAACCATGTCCCGATAGGGAGAATGATGGAAACCTCGACTGCGCGGGAAATCATCGAAACGGCGATCCGGAAGACCGCCGAGATGAATCCGCAAGAGACTCATGGCGAATGGCTCGAAGTCGTCACGGTGGAGTCCGCCCCATACATCAAGGAATGGGACATCGCGGCGTGCTGGCACTGGGACGATTGGCCCGAGCGAAAACAGCGCTTTCCGAAAACCACCAAGAAGGATGCCGGTATAGACGCTGTGGCCAGGCGTCGCGGCGATGGGCGCTTTATCGCCATCCAGTGCAAGTCGCGCAAGCTTGACGAGGAAGGGCGCGGCGCTTCGATCAAGGATGACGAGATAGCCAAATTCGGGTTGTCGTCCGCGTCGGAATTCTGGGCCGAACGCTGGCTCGTCACCAATGGCGACAATCCGCTTTCCAGTGGCGCGGAGGATGCCCTGGCGCTCCACGACAAACCTCTCAAGCGGGTAAACATCACCAACGACCTTCATGAACAACAGCAGGCCAATGCCTCCGCTGAAGATGGCGGGCGCGGCGAGCCGAGCACCGACGGCGACGAAGGTCTGCAAACCAAATCCGCCATGCAGGACGAAGCCGTCGCCAACAGCGTCCGCATACTCAGGGAACAGGAACGCTCGGACAGCGGCGGACTGCCGGTGGGCGAGGCCCGAGGCAGAATCATCTTGCCCTGCGGAACGGGAAAGACGCGCATATCGCTACGGGTCATCGAAGAACTAACGCCAGCGGGTGGACTTTCCATTGTGCTTTGTCCGTCCATTGCGCTCGTCGGCCAGATCAGGCGCGAATACCTGCAATACGCATCCATTCCGATAGACGTGCTGGCGGTTTGCTCGGACGCCACGGCGGGCTACGACCCCAAAAAAGAAGGAACCCGCAACGCCACGCTCGATCCGACCGTCGACAACAGCAATGTCAGCGCATCCGAAGTGAAAGGCAAGGTGACCACCGATGCCGGCGAAATAGCGGTCTGGATGCGCCAAAGTGCTTCCGGCAATGGGATCAAGGTTCTCATTGGCACCTACCAAAGCAGCGCCAGAGTATCGGAAGCCCTGCTGAACGCGGGCGCCAGGGCGTGTGCGTTAATTGCCGACGAAGCCCACAGAACCGCAGGACTGAAGCGCAAAAACTCCAAATCCGCAGCCGTGAACGAAGAAGAGCAGCGTCTTCGCGACTTCACCGTCTGCCATGACAACGACAGATTTCCAGTTACCTACCGCGTTTATCAGACGGCCACGCCGCGCATTTACGGCGGCAAGCCCCCCACCGGCAACCCGGACTGGATAGTGCGCTCGATGGACGACGAGACCACGTTCGGGGTGGAGTTGTATCGCAAGAGCTACCTGGAAGCCGTCCGCAACCGCTGGTTGTCCGACTATCGCATCATCGCCATGGGCATCAACGACCCCGAAGCATACGAGACAGCGAACGAACTGGCCAAGGCGACCAAAAGCACAGGGCGCGCTCAATTGACGACCACGGATTACCTCAGGGGCCTGGCTTTCGCACTGACGATGGGCGGCGCCACCCAGGGCGACGAAGTGGACATCAAGTCGTGCATCGCTTTCATGAACACGGTGGACAAGTCCAAGAACATGGCGGCAGACCTCCAGACCGATAATGTCAAGAAGTGGGTCTCGCGATGGCTCGACGAGAACGCGAAAGGCAGGGCCGCGTCCGACTACAGTCTCGAACACCTCGACGCTTCGAGCAACGCCGCGGCGCGCGAAACCGCGAAGGGACGGTTGGCCACTGCTGACGCGGCGCACCCTCACGGCATCATCAATGTTGGGATTTTCGGAGAGGGCACCGATTCACCGTCATTGAGCGCTGTGGCTTTCCTTGAGGCCCGCAAGAGCCCCGTCGATGTCGTTCAGGCCGTCGGAAGGGCGATGCGCACCGCGCCCGGCAAGGAGCTGGGCTACATTGTTTGCCCCATTCTGATTCCACCCACCGCCGACCCCGAGAAGTGGCTGAGCAACAGCGCTGCCGAGGAAGGGTGGCAGGAATTGGGGCAGATACTGCTTGCGCTGCGCGCCCACGACCAAAGAATCGAAGAGAACCTTGAAGAACTCTTGCAACTGTATATTCCCAAGCCACCGCCGGTGGAGCGCACGTTGGTGGCGGTCGCCATGGGGGAAGGCAGGCGCATACAGTACGGCGAAGTCGAAGGGCCTCCCGGTGCCGCGCAGGAAGCGGTTGAGCAGGCATTGGCAGGCAAGAGCCGTGCTAGAGCGGGTATACGGCGCTTGAGTGAAAAGTCCGCCGATGATGGTGAGTCCGGGGCATTTCGCATACGCGACGAACCCGGCGAATACGATGTGTCCACCACTGGCGATGCCCTGGAGATCACGCAAGTTCTCACTGGAAAGAAGAACAATGATGGAACTGTCGAACTTCGCGCGGACTCGGTAGCCCGGGACAAGCCGAAAGCGGGCGCGGCGCGGGGCGTTGTGAACATACTGCGAACCAAAGCCAAAGCCCGGAAAATGATAAATGCCGGCGAGGGCGGCATTCGCGTACAGCCGGGCGGGCAGCGCAAACCCCGAAAGACCGCCAAAGAACGAGCCGAGGAACAGGGTCAACTGATGCTCAAGTTGAGCGGGCTCGAAGACCATGGCAGCGCCATAAGAATGAATCTGCTGTCGAAGTCCGGGCTGAGCGGCAATCGGGTGATACGCGATCTCAATATTCTGGAATCGAGTGTCGCTGAGGGAGCGCACCATATGCGGGCAGATGGATTGCTGGCCGCCCTGAACAGTCACTTCGGACTCGACCAGCTCAAGGAAACGGGCAAGAAGCAAGCAGACGGCTGCACCATTGGCGCGCTGTTGATGATGAACGCCGCCATGCTGCACCAGCGCATCAGCAACGGCGGCTGGCTGTCTGGCATTAGCGATCTCTCGCGCATCAAGAATCAGGCCGATGTCGTACAGAAGCTAAGCCGGGAATGGGAGCGCATCATGCGCCACGACTCCCGCCCGGTACTCGAACCCGCCCTGGAAGCCATCTACGCGGTCGAGACGACGGGCAAAACTGCCGGTCTGGAGCGCGCACTGCATCATCTCGCCGCGGAAGCGGAGCGCATCGCCGAGACCTACGCCGACATGGGCGCGGACCATGCCGGGCCGCTGTTCAACCGCGTCATGGGCAATCAGGCATCCGATGGCGCGTTTTTCACCAGACCCGTCGCCGCTTCGCTCGCCGCACGGCTGACGCTCGATGCCTGCGGAGACCAGGATTGGTCCGATCCTGAGGTCTGGCGGCGGCACAAAACCGTGGATTTGGCATGCGGCAGCGGCACGCTGCTTGCCGCCATGCTTTCCGACATGAAGCGCAGGGCGCTCGATAAAGGCGCGGACGCCGAGACGCTGAACCAGCTTCAGAAACTGGCTGTCGAGGATGTCATCAAGGGCTTGGACATCAATCCCGTTTCGCTGCAGCTCGCCGCGTCCCAGCTCACTGCGGGCAACCAGCGCGTCAGCTACCGGAGAATGGGGCTGCATCTGATGCCCTACGGGCCAGACAAGCATGCCCCGGATAGGGTACACGCCGGTACGCTTGAGCTAATGGGCCAGCGGGCCGTCGTTGAAAGACCGGACGAGCTGGATTTGGATGATTTCGCTATCGATTCCCAAGCGACTTGGGAGGCCACAGACGAAACCGAACTGGAAGACGCAGTGGATGCGGTGAAGAACGCTCGAATCGTCATCATGAACCCGCCGTTCACCAACCGCGCCAACATGGGCGAGAAGTTCGCAAAGGAAACGCAGAAGGCGCTGCGCGCCCGCGCCGACTCGCTGGAGCAAAAGCTCACCCAGGCTGATCCCGCCCTGTTGGAATTTGCCGACAAGAACTCCATCAGACCGCTCTTCGTCGGTCTCGCCGACCACTGCGTGGGGCGGTCCGACGGCGTCCTGACGATGATCAACCCGACCATTGCTCTGACCACGCCCTCCGGTCAGCAGGAGAGGTTGGCGCTGGGGCAACGCTTCCACATCCACACGATCCTGACCTCGCACCAGCCCGGCAATATCAATCTCAGCCAGCACACGAACATCAACGAGAGCATCGTAGTGATGCGGCGCCATGACGGCGACAAGCCGCCGACCCGCTTCATCAATCTTGACAGGCTGCCAGCGGACGACGATGAGGCCGCCGACTTCCACCGCTGCCTGCTGGACTGCGAGCAAGGCTTGATCGCAAACGGCTGGGGCGAGGTTTCCCATTGGCCCGCGGAACGCATCAAGGCTGGCGACTGGACGCCGAGCGTATTTCGCTCACCGGGCTTGGCCGAGGCCGCATACGAGTACGCCAATCACGAGTCGCTTCTGCGAATGGGGGACCAGGAAGTGGTGCCGTCCGCCGTGCTGGATGGGGGAGCGCAATTGCGCGAGTTTGGGCAGGCCGATGCCGATGCGCCGGGAGGTTTCCCGGTCCTGTATTCCAAGAGCGCCGCAGTCCAGCAAACCATTCGCGGTGTACCCGATCAGCATAGGGCACCAACAACACCTGTTCCGCGCAATGAGTGGGTCGAAGTGCCCGGAATGGATGGCCGTCAGCATCCTCTCACTGCTCGACGCATCCTCCCCCAAGCCTCCCACCTGCTGGTGACTAGCGGCCAGGATACCGGCACCGGCCGTCTGACGGCAGTGGCGCAACAGGAGCTCTGCGTGGGTGTGGGCTGGCTGCCCCTACCGGGCGTGACACTGCGACAAGCAAAGGCAGCAGCCGTCTTCCTCAACTCGACCGCAGGGCGGCTGCAACTGCTGCGCAATCCCGGAAGGAAACTGGAGTTTCCCCAGTACAGACCGGCAGGCCTGAAAAACATCCGCCTGCCCAATCTCTCCAACAGCGGCCTCGTGGACAAACTAGCGCAGTGTTGGGAAGCCACGGTCGAGACCGTTGTCCCCCAGTTCCGCGACGGCGAATGCGAAGTGCGCCGCCTATGGGACCAAGCCGTGGCCGAGGCCATGGGCTGGGACGCCGCCGAGCTCAAGCGGCTGCGCCTGCTGCTGCACCGGGAACCCCATGTGCGCGGCCTGGGCTACGGGCAACACGCCGACGAAGTGGAAGTCGATCCTGCCGTCCGTGAGCGTTTCACGGAACTCGCCGACCGCTGGTACATGGAGACTTGCCTCATGTCCAACTCGGAGCGTGCGGCCGCCCACCCGGACCACATGGAAATCATCAGCATGGGCGAGCCGGTGGTGCCTCTGATACTGGAACGGATGCAGGACGGGAGGGGGCACTGGGACTATGCGTTGGGGAACATTACAGGGGCAAATCCCGTGAAACGGGCCGACTGGGGCAATATCGCCGCGATCCACGCCGCATGGCTGGAATGGGGCGAAGCCAATGGATATACCTGAATGGAGGCAAACGCTCGCAGCAGCATTCCCAAGGCTGGCCAGAGAGGGCTATGAAATAGTAGGGGAACCCACAAGGCAATATAACTGCATTGCATTTGCCGCCGGTGATACTAACGAGTGGTGGGAACCTACGGGAGGGCGCTACTGGCCCGATTACGCCACGCGCACACAACGCATGGAAAGCCTCGTTGGAGTATTCGGCGGACTGGATTACGAACCATGCGACAGCAGTGGCCTTGAGTCTGGCTTCGAAAGAATCGCGCTATACGAGAAAGAGGGCAGATTTGAACACGCGGCCTTGCAGACACCCACCGGACGCTGGCGCAGCAAAATGGGTGAGGGACCGCTCATCGAGCACCTCAGACCGGAGTCGCTAGCCGGCGGGATGTACGGCAATCCGACAATCCACATGCGAAGGCAAGTGCCCGAAGTCGCGCCGTCCGGGCTAGAGTAGTCCCGCCTCGCGGAAACTGAACACAGCATTGCGAGTGACGATCAGATGGTCGAGGACGCGAATGCTGACCGTCTCGGCGGCCAGAACGATGGCGCGGGTGACCAGCTTGTCCTGTTCGCTCGGCTCCACTGTGCCGTTCGGATGGTTGTGCGCCAGCACGACGGCCGCGGCCCCGCGGCGCAGCGCGGTCTCGACCACCCGCCGCGGATACACCGCTGCCCGGTCGATGGTGCCTTCCTGCAGTCGCTCAACGCCGCGCGGAAGCAGCCGATAGCCGGAGTCCAGATAAGCCACTTCGAACACCTCGTTCTGGTGGGCGCCTATGCGCATGCGCCAGAATTCGCTTAGGCTCTCCCGATCCTGCCGCACCTCCATGCCCTCGCTGGCCTGCCGCAGATAGAGCGCGGCGGCCTCGCGAATGACCCGCAAGGCGACCGCCGCGACCTCGCCCAGCCCCCTCACAGTGCGCACCTCGTCCATCGGCGCGTCCAGAATTGCTCGGAGGCTGCCGAATCGTTGCAGCAGCTCTTTGGCGGGCTGCTTCACATCGGCCCTGGGAATCGTCAAGGTGAGCAGGAGCTCGACAACCTCATGGTCCGCGAATCCATCAAATCCCCCTTGCAGGAAGCGCTGGCGTAGGCGGCGACGATGGCCGTGGTAGTGCGGTTGGGTCACAGTGAAGCCGCTTGACGATGCCGATGATGATTGAGATGTTCCTGGTTCGTTGGACAGTCCGAGGGCGGAGATAAGGTGTACTCCGATTGATTGGGCCCCGTGAACGGAAAGCTGCCGACGGCGACCGGCGATGTCAACGGCATCGTCGGGGCGCTCGCGGGCCAGGTGTCAAAGAGCCGTGCAGCGGCTTGACGCGGTGAGTGCCGCGGCGTTCCCGGTTGCCATGGAGACGGCGGCCACCGATGAGCTGTCGCAGCGGATCCTCGATTCGTACCGGGCGTTCCAGCGGAGCGTGCGGGACTACCACGCGATCACGGAGCAGTCGTACCTCGACACGCGGGAAGCCGTCGACCGGTGATCGTCACCCGCTCGAGGCGGTGCCGACTTTGTCGTCTCTACTTTGGTAATCTTGGTTATCTTGGCTAAAGATGAAGAGCTTGGCTCATGAACCGTCGGGTCCGTGTCGCCGATGAAGTCTGGATCGCGACTGCGTCGCTGCATCGCGAACGTCCCGACCGAACCGACTTCGCGATCGGAGAGATCGTGGCGCAGGCGGAGTCGGCGAGCGTTACGGGGACCAGACCCCTGCGTCCGGGCGTCAAGGTCCACGTCTACCTGCACTGCGTAGCCAACAAGCCGCCCAATCCGGGGCGCTATCGCATGCTGGTCGAGACTGCCACGGGACGGCGGCGACTGTTCCGGCCGGGGGATCCGTGTCACCCGCTTCGCGTCAACGGCAAGTCGCTGCCGCGGCGCGACGAGATCCCCCTCGACTACCGGGATCTGATCGATTGGTACGCCGGCGACTACGTCTCCGAGAGGGTGCAGTCGCACGAAGATCCGATCCTGGCCCTGCGGGGAATGGGCCGGGAACTCTGGCGGGACGAAGATGCGGACGCATATGTCCGTCGGCTGCGGGCCGGTTGGAAGTGAGCCGGATCTTCTGGGACACCAACCTCTTCGTCTATCTGCTGGAGGACAAGGGTGAGGCGAGCGAACGAGTGTCGGTGCTGCGGGAGCGCATGATCGAACGCAGGGACGAGTTGGTCACGTCGACGCTCACGCTCGGCGAGATCCTGGTGAAGCCGTTGGAGGTGGGCGACGAGAAGCTGGTGAGCCTCTACGAGCAGGCGATCGCCGGCACCGCCGTCGTCGTACCGTTCGAC
>CAZUSL010000123.1:0-46912 GCA_964622925.1 uncultured Pseudohongiella sp.
GACGATGCCTCTCACGCAAACCTTCTCCCCGGCGCTGGTTGGCGGAGTATGCGACTGCGTGAAATTGTTAGCGCCGAGATTCAGGCTTGCGATCGCCGTGGTGTACAAGGGCAGCGGAGTGCGGTCCGGCAATTCGTCGCCCGAGAACTGGCCGAGGACGAATCCGATGAACAGCCCGGCGACGATCCAGCCGATCGTGCCGAACACGCGAATGAGCGGAAACTGCTTCTCCTGGTTCCTGATGTTGTGGAACGCGAGCGAGTTGGCCAGCCCCAGCGTCGGCATGTAGCAAATGTTGTAGAGCAGGAGCAGCAATATGAACAGCAGGGGCGAACCGGTCGCCTGGGGCACCGTCAGCATGATCAGGCCACCGACGATATGCAGCGCGCCGAGAACCCTTTCGGTGGCGAAAAACCGGTCCGCGACCAGCCCCAGGAAAAACGGCGCGATGATCGCCGCCACGGGATTGACCGTATACGGCCAATGCGTCAGGTCCGCCATCCCCTGCGCCGCCATGTAGTTGCCGATCGTCACGTACCACGCGCCCCAGATGAAGAATTGCAGAAACATCATCGCGCTGAGGCGCGTACCGATTGCACTTTGCATTGTCTTGCTCCCTTGATGGCGATCATCCGTCGCGGGAGCGACGGGCGCCGGTTTCGCTCCCCGGGGAGTTTCCTGCAACGACTGCGCCGATGCAATAGCGATGTCGATCGATAGTGGTCATGCCGGTTATGAGGCGCTAGACTCGCAGGCGGGCAACGAGGGAAATGAAGTGGCCGAAAACGAATACGACGCGATTGTGGTCGGCTCCGGCATCTCCGGTGGCTGGGCCGCGAAGGAACTCACCGAAAAGGGCTTGCGGGTGCTCTTGCTCGAGCGCGGCAAGAATGTCGAACACATCAGGGATTACGTCAATGCGCGCAAGGCGCCGTGGGAGTATCCGCATCGCGGCGGGCGGACGGTCGCGATGGAGGAAGCTTACCCTGTCCTCAGGCGCGACTACCCGCTTAACGAAAAGAACCTGGACTGGTGGGCGCAGGACCGCGACTCGCCATACACCGAGATCAAACGTTTCGACTGGTATCGGGGCTACCAGGTCGGCGGGCGTTCGCTGTTGTGGGGACGCCAGAGCTACCGCTGGAGCGATTTCGACTTCGAGGCGAACGCGCGGGAAGGCATCGCCGTCGACTGGCCGATACGCTACCGGGACATTGCGCCCTGGTATGACTACGTCGAAACCCATGCGGGCATTTCGGGCTCGCTGGAGAACCTGCCGCAACTTCCGGACGGCAAGTTTCTGCCGCCGATGCCGCTCAACTGCGGGGAGGAACTGGTCGCCGGCCGGCTGCGGGAATCTTTCGACGGCCGCCGCCGGATCATTCCGGGACGTCCTGCCAATCTGACGCAAGCATTGCCCGGGCGCGCGCCGTGCCAGTACCGCAACGCCTGCTGGCTCGGTTGTCCGTATGGCGCCTATTTCAGCACCCAGTCCTCGACCCTGCCCGCGGCAATGGCGACGGGCCGGCTGACGCTGATGCCCGATACCATCGTTACCGAAATCGTCTACGACCGCGACCGCCGGCGGGCAACGGGCGTGCGGGTCATGGACGCGCTCACCGACAAGACGACCGAGTTCAATGCGAAGGTCGTCTTCCTCTGCGCATCGACGCTGAATTCGACCTGGTTGCTCATGCGCTCGGCGACCGACGTCTGGCCGGACGGCCTCGGCAGCAGCAGCGGCGAACTTGGCCACAACCTGATGGACCACCATTTTCGCGTGGGCGCCGAAGGCGTCATTCCGGATGCCTCGCTGGACGACAAGTACTATTTCGGCCGCCGGCCGACCGGTTTCTACATCCCGCGCTTCAGAAACCTGTTCGGTGACCGGCGCGGCTACCTGCGCGGATTCGGTTACCAGGGCGGCGCGAGCCGTCTCGGCTGGCAAAGAGCCGTGGCCGAACTCGGAATCGGCGCGCAGTTCAAGGACCGCATGTCCGAACCGGGTGAATGGCGCATCGGCGCCACCGCATTCGGCGAAATGCTGCCGCTCCATCGCAACAGGGTCGGGATCGACGAAACGCGAACCGACAAATGGGGCCTGCCCGTACTCGAGATCGACTGCGAGATCGGCGAAAACGAAACGCAAATGCGGATCGACATGGCGAACGACGCGGCGGAAATGTTCGAAGCCGCCGGCGCCACCGGCGTCACTCCCTTCGACAACGAATACGCTCCCGGCATGGGAATCCACGAAATGGGCACGGCGCGCATGGGCAACGATCCGGCAACGTCGGTGCTGAACCGCTGGAACCAGATCTGGGACGCGCCGAACGTTTTCGTCACGGACGGTTCCTGCATGACTTCCGCCAGTTGCGTGAATCCCTCGCTGACCTATATGGCCCTGACGGCGAGGGCGGCGGATCATGCGGTGAACGAACTCAATCGCGGCAATCTCTGACGGAGCCTTCGACGATGAAAACCGAATCAGGATTTCCCCAGGCGCTGACGCGCCGCGAGGCGATACGCCGCGTGAGCACGCTGTTCGGTGGCGCCGCGCTGGTGGGGCAATCGGCCATGCTCGCGTCCTGCGCCGCCCCGCAAGATGCTGAGAACGTTCTGTTCAGCAGCAGCGAAATCACGCTGCTTGATGAAATCGCCGAAACGATCCTGCCCGAAACGGATACACCGGGCGCCAGGGCGGCCGGCGTCGGCGCCTTCATGGCCTTGATGGTCTTGGATACCTATTACGAACGGGATCAGGCAATCTTTCGCGCAGGGCTGGCAGCGATCGATTCGGCCAGCCGCGAGACCTCAGGCACAGGCTTTGCCGTGGCAACCGCTGCAGACCGGCAGGCATTGCTGGAGGCGCTGGATGCCGAGCAATACGAGTACATGCGGGATAAGTCGCCCGAGGAGCCGGCTCACTTTTTCCGCATGATGAAGGAACTGGCGCTGCTCGGCTACTTCACATCGGAAATCGGCTATATGCAAGCCATGCGCTATGTGGAGACCCCCGGCCGATTCGATCCCTGCGCTTCCCACGCGCCCGGCGAGAAGATCTGGGCCGACCACGCCTGAGGCGCGTTGCGTCATCCGCGCCCCACCATCCTGCAAACCGCAGCTAGCGCGATGGGTATAGCGGTGAAATGAGATTCGGCGTTTCTTCGTACTTGCTGCGGCTGGCCCATAAAATGCCGCGCTGCAGGATCGTCAGAGCTTCAGGAATCTCGTATACATGGGGTTTGTGGCCCAGCGAGGTGTAGAAGACGCGGCCCTCGCCGTATTTCCTTTTCCAGACGACGGGTATGACAGCGTCCCTGACCCAATAGTCATGGTCGCCGTTGAAGGTCGTCGTCGCGAGCACCTTGTTGTTCGGATCGACGTGCATGTAGTACTGCTCCGACACGACGTCGAAATCGGCCAGACCTCGCGTGATCGGGTCTTCGTGATCGGTGATGTTGACCCGGTAGGGAATGCCGTCGTTGCCGGGGTGTTCCACCCATTGGCCGCCGATCATGTATTCGTAGCGCTGCGCCAGCCGGAACGAATCGCCGAGGCCGCCATGCCAGCCTGCGATGCCCATGCCGTTCTCGACCGCCGTAAGCAGACCGTTGAGCTGGTCCCCGGTGATCGTGCCCATGGTCCAGATCTGCACGACGAGGTCGATGCTCCGCATCAGTTCGGCGTCGGCGTAGGGTTCGAGCGAATCCGAAACGATCACCTCGAATCCTTCACTCTGTAACCAGGGCACGAGCAGGTCGCGATAGGATCCGGGCTCGTGGCCTTCCCAGCCGCCGTAAGTGAAAAGCACCCGGCCGGGACCTTCCGCGCCGAATGACGGAATGGCGAAAAAAAGGCACAAGATCAGGAAAACTGTCCGAAACATCATTCCTCCCTCCTCCAACCCGCCATTCCGCTCATATTTTCACCCAGCTTGCTCCATTACCGGAACTCTCGACGACCGCTTGCACGAAGCGCATGCCGCGGATACCGTCCTCGATCCCGGGATAATCGCATAGCGCCGCCTCGCCCGCGGCGACGCGCCGCACATCGGCCATGAAGTCGCGGTAGATGTTCGCAAACGCTTCGAGGTAGCCCTCGGGATGGCCTGCCGGCGTCCTTGCCGCCCGCGCGGCCGCTTCGCCCAGGTATCCGGCGCCGGTCCGGAACCGCTCCCAGCTCTTGCCGGCCGGCTTGACCAGCAAGGTGTTCGGCTCCATCTGATGCCACTCGATTCCCGCCTTGCTGCCGTAAAGGCGAATGTTGAGCCCGTTCTCTTCGCCGCAGGCGATCTGCGAGCACACGAGCGTGCCCCTGGCGCCGCCTTCCAAGCGCAACAGCATGCTGGCGTCGTCGTCGAGCCGCCGGCCTTCGACGAAACTCGTCAATTCCGCGCATACCGACTGCACTTTCCGGCCCGTCACGAATTCGACGAGATGCTTGGCGTGTGTACCGATATCGCCCACGCAGCAACTGATCCCGGAACGCGCAGGATCGGTGCGCCATTCGGCCTGCTTGTTTCCCTGGCGTTCCAGCGGTTCCATGAGCCAGTCCTGGTTGTACTCGACCTGGACCTTGCGCAGTTTGCCCAGCCGGCCGCTCGTGACGAAATCCCGGGCTTCGCGGACCATCGGGTAGCCGCTGTAGGTATGTGTCAGCGCAAACAGCCTGCCGCTTCCCGCCACGATTTCTCCCAACTCCTGCGCGTCGGCGAGGCTCGACGCCAGCGGCTTGTCGCAGACGACGTGAATGCCGGCCTCGAGGAACGCCCGCGCGACCGGGAGATGAAGATTGTTCGGCGTTGCGACGATGACGAAGTCGATGCCGTCTTCGCGCTCCGCTTCCTCGGCGGCCATCGTCTCGTAGGAATCGTAGGACCGGTCGAGATGCCATGCCTCGGCGCTCGCCTGCGCTTTCGCCGGATCGGAAGACATGGCGCCGGCGACTACCCGCGCCTCGTTGTCTAGTTCCGCGGCGATTCGATGCACGGCGCCGATGAAGGCGCCCTGCCCGCCGCCGACGATACCCGCCCTGAGCTTTCTCATGAACGATAGGCCTCCCGGCCGACGCCTTGCACGGGAATCCCCTGGGCGGCCATGACTTCGTGCTGCAACGCGTACATCGCCGCCGCGGCTTCGTCGATGGCCCGGGTGAAGGCGACCGAGCCGGCGAGGATCGGCGCAAGCTTGTCCTTGTCCTGGATACGCGCCGGCGGATATTCATGCTCGACGACGAGGTAGATTTCCGCCGGGTCGATGTCGAGCAGTTCGCGCGCCGCAAGCTGGTGGTCAAGCCAGTCGACGGTCCGGTTTTGCAGATAGGCCAGGGGGTCGTGTTTGGCCGTGCCCGGCAATTCGTGCTCGCAGATGGCGACCTGCTTCTTCCAGGCATTGACCTGATCGGCAGGATTGCCGGACGGCGCATTGCCGTCCCAGTCGCCGCGCTCCACGGTCTGGCCGCCGTAACCCCAGGCCGAGACGCCGACCGAATCGATCACCTGCCCCTTGACGTGAAAACCGTCGATCAGGAAGCCATAGCCCTCGTCCTTGAGATACTGGAACATCGAGCGCGTGTCCTGGCCCATCAGGACCGAGTGCGAGGGATCGTAGTGAACCCGGAACTGGTCGCCGACGCCGTGCTTTTCGCAAATGCGATGCAAGGCGATCCAGGGCCCAGGCGCATAGGCGATGTTGTTGTGCCAGCGATCGAGCGGCGTCCAGCCGGGCATGGGGCATTGCTCGACGCGAAACGTGAGCCCCCGCGCTTTCGCCTCTTTCAGCAGCGGGACGAATTCGCGCTCGAACATCTCGAGATTGGGATCCATTTCGAGATCGTAGTTACGCCCGACGAAGCCGCATACCGCGTCGGTTTCCAGCAAAACCGCCGCGTCGAAAACGCGCAGCATGAATTCGTGCTTGGCGCGGCGGGCCGCATTGTCGGCAACGAGCATGTTGTCGAAATAGGCCAGGTCCGAAAGCCCCACGCCCGTATCCTTCATCGCGGCCTTGACGCGTTCGGCGCGCTTTTCGTTAAACGGCTCGCGCAGGTCGAGCGTATTTGCGACCGGATCGAGCATCGCTTCGGCCGGCACGTCGCTGACGCTCGGATGCAGGGCCGCCGACAACTGGATGTAGGGCGAACCGATGTCGCGTGAAAACGCCAGCCATTCCTCGACCGCCAGATCCGGATCCGCATCGCGCAATTCGCGCGGCGTCAGTTCCTGCAGCGCGGCAGTGAGTACGCTGATTTTCATGGGTTTGGGTTCGAATCCGCCCGCCGGCTTGCTCATTCGGGATGTCCTTCGTATCTGCTCGATACTCGTTTCGATGTCACGCGAAACTACCAGAATCGCAATGCAAATACATGCCTGTGAATTGTTTTTTGGCAAGGCGGGCGGAATATGGAATAAACTCGCCGAACCGGAAGCCGGCACGTCGAACCCGGAGAGCCGATGCTGAGAAAATTCTGGAAATTCTGCGCGCTTTCGTTCGCGCTCGCGATCGTAGTCAAGGCAGGCATGGGCGCTGAAAACGACGGCCGGCCTAATTTTCTGCTCGTCGTTTTCGAGGACATGAGCCCGCATATCGGCGCCTACGGAGACGCCCGGGCACGCACGCCGGTGCTCGACGATTTTGCCGCGCAATCAGTACTTTACGAACAAGTCTTCACCACGGCTGGAGTATGCAGTCCGAGCCGCGCGGCGCTGCTCATGGGCGTGCACCAGCAATCGATCGGCGCCCAGCAGATGCGCGCGCAACAAGGCGTGACGCTTCCCGACGGCTCCAGGGTTCCCTACACCGCGGTGCCGCCTCCCCATATGAAGGCCTATCCCGAATTGCTGCGCGCGGCGGGCTATTACACGAGCAATAACGGAAAGACCGATTACCAGCTCGATCTGAGCATTACGGGCGGTCCGTTCACGATCTGGGACGAGACGAACGCCGGGCATCCCTGGCGCGGGCGGGATGACGATCGGCCCTTCTTCGCCATGGTCAATCTCGTTCAAACCCATGAAAGCCGAAACTTCCCGCTCGACCTCGATCCCGACAGTCACCCGATCACGCCCGCAACGCTGGAAAATTTGCGGCGGGAACGCGCCGGACGCGAGTCGGTGCACGACCCCGCCGTACTCGAATTGCCGCCCTACCTGCCCGACACCGCGCAGGTGCGCGCCGAGTACGCCCAGATGCTCGACAACATTTTCCACACCGAGCAGATCCTGGCGCGCCTGCTTGCGGAGCTTGAGGAAGACGGACTGGCCGGCAACACCATCGTCATCGTCACTTCCGATCACGGCGATGGGCTGCCGCGCGCCAAGCGCTCGCTCTACGACAGTGGACTGCATGTACCCTTCATGGTGCGCTGGCCCGACGGCCGCGGCGCGGGAACGCGCAACGGCGAACTCGTGAGTTTCGTCGATATCGCGCCGACGGTGCTCGATCTCGCCGGCGTCGAGGTTCCCGAATGGATGACCGGCCGCGTCTTTCTCGGCGAACGTGCGAGCCCGGAACGAGGCTATATCCATGCCGCCATGGACCGGCACGACGAGGTTCCGGATTACATGCGCGCGGTGCGGAACCAGCGCTGGAAGTACATTCGCAACTACCGGAACGACCAGCCCTTCTTCCGCCATCTCGCATATCGGGACATGCTGCGCTCGATGCAGGAACTCTGGCGGCTGGAGGCGGCGGGGGAGCTGCCGCCGCACATCGCGCAATATTTCGCCGGGAGCCGGCCGGAAGAAGAACTGTACGATCTTCGCGCGGACCCGTACGAACTCGACAATCTCGCCGGCGACGCGAACCGTGCGGCGCAACTCGACCGGATGCGCGCGGCGATGGCCCGTTTCGATGCCCGAACGCCCGATTGGTCGGCCGACGGCGAACTGGCGATGGTCGAGCGCATGTGGCCGGGCCTGGAGCGCCCCGAGACCACCGCCCCCGAAGCCGAGCTTGCCGATGGCCGTGTCGCTTTGTACTCTGCGACACCGGGCGCCTCGATCGGATATCGTATAGACGAAGGTCCGTGGCAACTGTACACAGGCCCGGTGGAACTCCGGCCGGGCCGGACGCTTGAAGCCAAGGCCGTCCGCTACGGCTTCACCGAGAGCCAGGTCAAGAGAGTCGAAGGATGAAGAACAATCCGCTGCAAGATTCGTTTCGCCGCTCGATCGCCATGATTGCCGCACTTGCGCTTTGCCTGCCGCTTACCGCATTCGCCCAGGACGCGTCGCCGCCGCGCCCGAACATCATCGTCGTCTTCGTCGACGACCTCGGTTACGGCGACCTGTCGGCTTTCGGCGCCACGGCGATCGATACGCCCAATATCGACCGGCTCGGCGAAGAAGGCGTAATCATGACCAACTGGTATGCGGCGTCCAACGTGTGTACGCCGAGCCGCGCGGGCCTGTTGACGGGCCGCTATGCGCCGCGCTCGGGCACACAATTCGTCACCCGGCCGCATTCGGCATGGGGCATGCCGCCTGAAGAGATCACAATTGCCGAAATGCTCGGGGATACCGGCTACGCCACCGGCATGATCGGCAAATGGCACCTGGGCCACCTGCTGGAATTCTGGCCCACCAGCCAGGGCTTCGACAGTTTTCTCGGCGTCGCCTATTCGAACGACATGGCGCCCTTCGACCTCTATCGTGGCACCGAGATGGTCGAGGAGGACATCGACCAATCGAGACTGACCGATAAATTCACCGCCGAAGCCGTGCGTTTCATCAGCGAAAACGCCGGGCAGCCCTTCTTCCTCTACTATGCGCACAGCCATCCTCACTATCCCGCCGTTCCGGCCCAGCGCAATATCGGCCGCAGCCGGGCCGGCGATTACGGCGATACCGTGGTAACGATCGACGAGTCGGTCGGCCAGATCCTCGATACGCTCGACGAGCAGGGAATCGCCGATAACACGCTCATCCTTTTCACGAGCGACAACGGCCCCTGGTTCCAGGGCAGCGAAGGACCGCTGCGCGCCCGCAAGGGGGAAACCTATGAAGGCGGCTATCGCGTGCCTTTTCTGGCGCGCTGGCCCGCGCAGATTCCCGCGGGTCTCGTCAATGACGAGATGGCGATGGCGATCGACCTGCTGCCGACTTTCGCCCGGCTCGCAGGCGGAGAGGTTCCCGCGGATCGCGCGATCGACGGCAGGGATATCTCGGACATGTGGACCCACGGCGCGGAAAGTCCCCACGACGTGCTTTATTTCTTCGACTCCAACGATCTCGCCGCGGTCCGCGACGGCCGCTACAAGCTCGTGCTCAAGACCTACTACCGCAACGGTCCCATCGCCTTCCGCCGCTTCGCCGGGCCGAAACTGTTCGATCTCGCAAACGATCCGACCGAGAGCTATGACGTCGGCAATCGCCACCCCGAAGTGTTCGAGCGGCTGATGGGGCTTGCCAGGGAAATGGAAGCGGTAACCGACCCGATGGCGACTTCTCCCGAATCGCTCGGCGCGCCCGAAGGCGCGCCGCTCGGCCCGCAGTTCGATTGACAGGACATTGAGCGAATGCGCATGAACAAGCACCGCCTGACATTATTCAACTGCGCGATAAGCGCAGTAGTGATCGCCGGTGGCGCCAGTGCAAGCGAAACGGTCGAGGCCGCCGAAACGTGCCCTGCCCCGCCGGATGCGCCGGTGAGAATTGCGGGCGGCACTTTTCTCATGGGCGACGATCGCGTGTACGCCGAAGAGGGACCGGTGCGCGAGACCACGGTCGACGGCTTCTGGATCGATCCTCACGAGGTCACCAATCGCCAGTTCGCCGAGTTCGTCGCAGCCACCGGACATGTCACCATTGCCGAACAGCCGATCGACCCGGCGCTTTTCGGCGTTCCCGTCGAGCGGATTCCGCCTGAATTGCTGTTGCCCGGCTCGGCGGTTTTCACGCCGCCCGAAGCGCCAACGCGCAATTTCAACAACTGGTGGGCATATCTGCCCGGCGCCAACTGGAAAAAGCCTCACGGTCCCGACGGACCCGACGCGCGGCCCGAACATCCCGTAGTCCATCTCGGCTGGGACGACATGATCGCCTACGCCCAGTGGAAAGGCGGCCGCCTGCCCACCGAAGCCGAATGGGAATACGCCGCCGACGCCGGCGAGCGCGCGGGGATCGCCCAGCCGGTTCCCGGGGCGGCAAACACCTGGCAGGGGGAATTTCCCGTGCGGAACGCCGCCGAAGACGGATTCCGGGGTATCGCCCCCGCCGGCTGCTTCGCGCCCAACGCTTTCGGCCTGTACGACATGGTCGGCAACGCCTGGGAAGTCACTGCCGACTTCTATCGACCCGGCCACGACCCCCGCGATAGTCACAACCCCACCGGCCCGAGCGAAAACGACGCCTACGACCCGCTCAACCCGGGACTGCCGAGCCGCGTAATGAAAGGCGGAAGCTTCCTTTGCGCCCCCAACTATTGCATGCGCTAC
This sequence comes from uncultured Pseudohongiella sp., assembly GCA_964622925.1. GTDB lineage: Bacteria > Pseudomonadota > Gammaproteobacteria > Pseudomonadales > Pseudohongiellaceae > UBA9145. The sequence goes on from CAZUSL010000123.1 coordinate 10,438, forward strand.
CGCCCCGCCGCCCGTCAGGGCAGCGACCCCGGCCTCGGCACAAGCAACGTGGGCTTCCGTCTCGTATACGACACATTGCCGAATGCGAATTAAGGCGACAGCGCTTTTCCTGTGCGTCGGCGCCGTTGCCGTCAAGGGCCTGGCTTACCAGGACGAAGGAGGCGAAACGCCGAATCCGCAGCCAAACGTCGTCTTCATCCTGCTCGACGATCTGCGCTTCGACGGCATGGGCTTCCTCAACGACAAGCTCGACACGCCCAATATCGACGCGCTGGCCCGCGGCGGCGCGTATTTCCCCAACACCGTTGTCACCACGTCGCTTTGCAGCCCGAGCCGCGCAACTATCCTCACCGGCATGACGACGCGCAATCACGGCATCGTGGACAACAACGATTCGAGCGAGGAAGACCTCACGTTTTTCCCCGCCTACCTGCAACAGGCGGGTTACCAGACAGGCTATTTCGGCAAGTGGCACATGGGCGCTGCCACGGATGCTCCGCGTCCCGGCTTCGACAAATGGGTCAGCTTTGCCGGCCAGGGCAATTACTACCCGTGGTCCGGGCGGCGCGGCCGGCCTTCCCTGCTCAACGTTGACGGCGAGTCCGTCGAACAGCAGGGCTATATCACCGACGAGTTGACCGACTACGCGCTGGACTGGCTGGAAGCGGGCCGCGAGCGCGACAAGCCGTTTTTTCTTTATCTCAGCCACAAGGCCGTGCACTCAGACCCGCTACCCGCGGCGCGGCACGAGGGACAATACGACGATGTCATTTTCGACATCCCGGCGAGCGCGGCGGATACGCCCGAAAACCGCGCCGGCAAGCCGATGTGGGTCTACAACCAGCGCAACACCTGGCACGGAATCGACTTCTTCTACAATTCCGACATGCCGATGACCGAATATCTGCGCTTCTACTTTTCGACCCTGTCCGCGGTAGACGACAGCCTTGGCCGGATTCTCGCCTGGCTGCGCGAGAACGGGCTCGAAGAGGACACCCTCGTCATATTTACTTCGGACAACGGCTTCCTGTTCGGCGACCACGGCCTGATCGACAAGCGCAACGCCTACCAGCCCTCGGTACTCGTGCCTTTCATCGCTTACCAGCCCGGCACGATTCCGGCGGGAACCGTGAATCGCGGCCGGATCCGCAACCTCGACTTGGCGCCGACCTTTCTCGACCTCGCCGGCGCCGAGCAACCGGAACACTTCGAAGGCCATAGCGCCTGGCGCCTGATCAACGGCGAAACGCCCGAGACGCAGTGGAATCCCGACGATTTCATCTACGAGTACTACTGGGAATGGACCTTTCCGATGACCCCCGGCACCTTCTCGATCACCCGCGGCAACCTGAAATACATCCAGTACTACGGTATCTACGATATCGAAGAATTGTACGACCTCGCCGACGACCCGAATGAAATGCGCAACCTCATCGACGATCCCGCATATCTCGAAGACAAGATCGAACTGCGGCAGGCGCTCTACGACGGCCTCGCCGACAACCGGCAACGCAACGTGATTCCTTACTCCCAACGCCGGGCCAACGGCAGCGTAAGGCGTATGCAAGGCGGCCCCCGCGCCGCCGACTTCCCCGAAGCCTGGTACGTCGAACCCAACCGACTCGACCGCCTCGACGACATCCTCCCCGACAGCCCCGCCAAACAGGAAGCCCACAACCGCGGCGAACCCTTCGTCTTAGCCCCCATCGTCGGCCAGGACAACAACAGCAGCGATAACTGACAGTTGTTGCCCGCTCGCCTTATCCCGTAAACTGCGGCACGTGATCATTTCCGAAGCAGAAGCGCTGCAACTCGCCGACAACCGCGACACCGCCGCACTGGCCGCCGACGCGCGCGAGATTCGCGACCGGCGCCATGCCGGGATCGTCACCTATTCGCGCAAGGTCTTCATCCCGCTGACCCATCTCTGCCGCGACGTCTGCCACTATTGCACCTTCGCCACCGTGCCGCGCAAGGTGCAGGCCCCCTATCTCAGCATCGAAAAAGTGCTCGAAATCTGCCGGCAGGGCGCCGAACGCGGCTGCCAGGAAGCCCTGTTCACGCTGGGAGAGAAACCCGAATTGCGTTACAAGGCAGCGCGCGAAGCCCTTGCCGAAATGGGCTTCGAAAGCACCTTGCGCTACTTGGCCGAAGCCGCCCGGATCGTACTCGAGGAAACCGGCCTGCTGCCCCATATCAACGCCGGCAACATGACCGCGGAAGAAATCGCCATGTTGCGGCCCGTCAGCGCGTCCATGGGCATCATGCTCGAGTCCGCCTCGCCGCGCCTGTGCGAGCCCGGCATGCCCCATTACGGTTCCCCCGACAAGGTCCCAGCGCTACGCCTCGAAACCATGGATCTCGCCGGGCAGGCGGCGGTGCCGTTTACCACGGGAATTCTGATCGGCATCGGCGAGACCCGACGCGAACGCGTCGAATCGCTGCTCGCGATCAGGTCCGTGCATGAGCGCCACGGGCATATCCAGGAAGTCATCGTCCAGAATTTCCGCGCCAAGCCCGATACGAAAATGGCGCAGGCGCCCGAACCCGATTTAGAAGAGCTCGTCTGGACCATCGCCGTGGCGCGGCTGATCTTCGGTCCCGAAATGAACATTCAGGCGCCGCCGAATCTCAGCCCGGGCGCGCTCGAACAACTCGTCGCGGCGGGCATCAACGACTGGGGCGGCGTTTCGCCCCTTACCCCCGATCATGTCAATCCCGAGGCGCCCTGGCCACATCTCGACGAACTCGCCGCCCAGACCCGGAGCGCCGGAAGTTTTCTCGAACAGCGTCTGACGATCTACCCGGAATACGTGCGCAGTCCCGAACTCTGGCTCGACGATAAAGTCAGGCCCGCGGTGCTCAGACATGCCGATGCGGAAGGCTACGCCAGGCGCGACTCCTGGTCTTCAGGCCATCCCGGCAACTTGCCCAGGCTGGAGCCGGCCCTGTTGCGCGAGCGGCCAGGGCGCGATGCTATCTCGGCGGACATCCGCAAATTCGTCGACCATTGCCTCGAAGGCCGGGAACCGACAAATGAGCAGGTTGCTCGACTGTTTCGCGCGCGCGGCCCCGACTTCTCCCATGTCGTGCAGGCCGCCGACCGATTGCGGGAGGAGATTGCCGGCGGCACGGTCAGCTATGTCGTGAACCGCAACATCAATTACACCAACGTGTGCTATTTCCGCTGCCAGTTCTGCGCCTTTTCCAAGGGCAAGATGAGCGAAAACCTGCGCGGGCGGCCTTATGACATTTCGGCGCAGGAACTGGCGCGGCGCGCACGGGAAGCCTGGCTGCGGGGCGCGAGCGAAGTCTGCATGCAAGGCGGCATTCATCCGGATTACACCGGAGAGACCTACCTCGATATCCTGACAACCGTCCGCGCCGCCGCGTCTCACATCCATATCCATGCCTTTTCGCCGCTCGAGGTCTGGCAAGGCGCCGAAACGCTCGGCATCGGCCTGAAAGAGTTTCTGCGGGAACTCAAGTCGGCGGGGCTCGGCACCTTGCCCGGCACCGCCGCGGAAATCCTGCACGACGATGTCAGGCAAATCATCTGCGCCGACAAGATCAACACCGCGCAATGGCTGGAAGTGATGGCCACGGCCCATGAAGTCGGCCTGCGCAGCACCGCCACCATCATGTTCGGGCACGTCGATGCGCCCGAACATTGGGCCGCGCATCTGCTGGCGGTTCGCGAACTCCAACAGCGCACCGGCGGCTTCACCGAGTTCGTGCCCCTGCCCTATGTCGCCCGGGAAGCGCCGATGTATCTCAAGGGCCGCTCCCGCGCCGGGCCGAGTTTCCGCGAAGCCCTGCTCATGCACGCGGTTCCGCGCCTGGTCTTCAATGGCCGGATCGCGAACATCCAGGCGTCCTGGGTCAAGTTGGGCCGCGATGGCGTATTGCTCGCCCTTGCCGCCGGCGCCAACGATATCGGCGGTACCCTGATGAACGAAAGCATTACCCGCGCTGCCGGCGCCGAACATGGACAGGAATGGCCGGCGGCGGCTATCGAAGCGGCCATTCGGGGAATCGGCCGCGTACCCCGCATGCGCACGACCTTGTATGGAGACACGCGACCCGAACAGGCGCAACGAGCCTATGCGGCGCCCGAACTGCAAGCCGTTACCCTCGACCCCGCGGGCCGCAAGCAGCGCGCCAAGAGCCTGGACGCCGTAGCATGATACGGACATGAGAATCGCCGTCACTGGAGCAAACAGCAGCGTCGGACTGCGACTGCTGGCGCATGCGGCCGACGCCGGGATTGCCGTCAATGCCGGCGTGCGTTCGGAAAGCGCCTTGCGCTCCCTGCCCTCACACGATCTGATCTCGCCCCGGATCATCTCCTACCGTGAGCCGGACAGCCTCGACGCCTTGCTGGACGATTGCGGCAGCGTCGTTCACCTGGCCGGAATCCTGATTCCGGGAAAGCATACGAGTTACCAGGAAGCCAATGTCGACGCCACCGCGAGCGTGGCGGACGCAGCCCGGCGCTGCGGACTGCAATCGCTCGTTTTCATCAGCGTGCTCGGCGCTTCGCCCGGCAGCGCCAATCCCTATTTCCGCTCCAAGGGCGAGGCCGAAGAAATCACGGCCGGTTCGGCGCCGGCGGGAGTCGTCATTCGCACCCCCATCCTGCTCGGCCCGGGCAGCGCAGGTTCGGCCGCCCTGCTTGCGAGCGTGAAACGAGGCAAGGCCAGCCTGCTCGGCGGCGGCAAATACGTCCTGCAGCCGCTCGACGTCGACGATTTGTGCGCGGCGATAGTTGCCGCCTGCCGCAGGCCCGAAGCCGGAATCTATGAACTGGCCGGGCCTGAACGGGTCGCCTACCGCGATCTCGTGCGGCAAACCGCCGAATTGCTCGGCCGGCCGATACGATTCCGCTCCGTGCCGGTCTGGCTCGCCCGGCTCGGCGCTGCGGCAGGCAGCCGGCTGCGCGGCGGAGGCATCACTCCGGCCGTAATCGATGTCATCACGGCGGACGAGGAAGTGAAGACCAATGCCGATACGGCTCTCGGCGTAGAATTGACGCCTTTGCGCGAAACTCTTGCAAAACTCCAGGAGACCCGGCCGTCATGACGGAAAACAGTAAACCGAACAAGGGCGGCCGCATCGGACGCATCGTCTTCCTGCTCATCACCATCGGCTGTTTCACTTACCTGTATTTCCGCATCGACGGCGCCGCCGCCAGGGAAGGACAGTCGATAGTGGAATACATGAGCGACGTTTTCGCCAATGTAAGCTGGGGCTATTGGCTGTTGCTGATGATGGGGTATTCGCTGTTCTATTTCGGCATCGACACCCTCGTGGTTTCCCGCGCGCTGAACTGGTTTACCGGCAAGATCCGCTATCGCGACATCCTCCCGGTGCGCGCCAGCGCCTACATCATCTCGATCTTCAACGAACAGGTCGGCAAGGGCGCCATGGCCTACTACCTGTACCGGCGCCACCAGGTGCCGGGCTGGGAAGTCGGCTCGGTGATGCTTTTCATCATGTTTTGCGAAATGTTCTACCTGCTGATCTGGGCCGCGATCGGCTACGGCTTCGGCAGCGAGGGACTGCCCGACGTTTTCAGCCTGATCCCGTACATCGCCATCGGTGGCGGGGTGTTCTGGCTCGTCTGGCTAGCATATTTCAGCGGCAGGCTGCTGCCCGGACTGCAATTGCGCGAGCGCCGCATCCTGCACGCCTTCAAACTCGCGGGCGCCCGGCATTACCTGTACTTCTTCCTGCTGCGCTCACCCGCCTTGCTGGCCGCGGTGGTGGTCTATACCGTCGCGCTGAACTTGTTCGGCGTCGACGCTTCCTTCCTGATGCTGCTGCCCTATCTGCCGGTGATCTTTTTCGCGGCGACGGTGCCGACGCCCATGCGCGCCGCGGCCATCACTTTCTGGGTCATCCTCTTCCCCGAAAACGAAGGACAGATGGCGGCGTTCGGACTCGTGCAACACAATTTCTTCATCCTGTTCAACGCCATTATCGGCCTGCTGTTCTGGCGCAAGGCGCAACACGACCTGTTCGACTGAACATGGCCAATCTGCTGACGAGCCTGCGGCTGCTGCTGGCGATCCCGGCAGCCGCGGCATTCGCCGCGGAAATCCTGCTGCCGCCGCTTGCCCTGGCAGGCATTATGCTGGCGGCCATCGCCAGCGACTACCTGGACGGCAGGATCGCCCGCGCGCGCGGCACCGTGTCTGCGTACGGACAATTATTCGATCATGCCACCGACTGCCTGTTCGTGACCGCCTGCCTGACGGGCGCGGCCCTAGCCGGGCTGGCCACCTGGCTGCTGCCGCCGCTGGTCGCCGGGGCTTTCCTGCAATACGTGCTCGATTCGCGCTACCTGCACCGGCGCAAGTCCCTGCGCATGAGCTTTCTCGGCCGCTGGAACGGAATTCTCTATTTCGTTCCGCCGGTGCTGATCGCCGCCGGGCGACTATTTGACCCCGGCGTCTTCCGGGATCTGCTTTACGGGGGCGCGGCCCTGCTCTGCTGGCTGCTCGTGCTGAGCACGATCGCTTCCATCATCGACCGCGCTTTCGCCCCGCGCGCGTCCTGATACGGAATTGTTCGGCGAATCAGTTACAATAGCTGCCCCCCAGGCGCATTCCGGAGACCAACTTGTTTCGACTGAACTGCCTTGCCGTAACGGGACTGCTGCTATGCACGGGCATGGTCCAGGTCCAGGCCCAGGTCGGGCAGACTCTGGTACCCATCGATCCCGCGTTGCGTGAGGCTTTCGAAGCCGTGCGCGCTGACATGCGGGTGATCGAAGCCCTCGAACAGCTTCGCCTGCGCGAACCGGCGAATATCGAAGAACAGATTCGCATCACCGAAATCCCCGCGCCTCCTTTCATGGAAGACGAACGCGCGTCGTACTACCTCGAACAGCTTCGGTCGCGGGGCCTGGACGACGCCTATATCGACAGCGAAGGAAACGCCATCGGCGTTCGCCGGGGAAGCGGCGACGGACCCGTGTTGCTGATCAGCGCCCATCTCGATACGGTGTTTCCGCCCGAGGTGGACACCACCGTTGAGTTCCGGGACGGCAGATATTACGCACCGGGCATCGGCGACGATTCCCGCGGTCTGGCGGTACTGCTCGCGGTGATCGAGGCGCTTGAAGAAAGCGGTATCGAAACCGGCGCCGACATCATGTTCGCGGGCAATGTCGGCGAGGAAGGACGCGGCGACCTGCGCGGCGTGAAAGCGATCTTCCGCGACCATCCGGAAATCGACGGTTTCATTTCCGTCGACGGCGTACGCATGACGCGCATCACCATCGGCGGCACCGGCTCGCGCCGTTTCGAATTCCGGTTCAGCGGCCCAGGCGGCCATTCCTTCGGGTCCTTCGGCATCGCCAGCGCCGTTCACGCCATGGGGCGGGCCATTGCCCGCATCGCCGAATTGCGCACCCCCAGCTATCCCAAGACCACATTCACCGTCGGCACCGTCGACGGCGGCACTTCCGTGAATTCCATCGCCGCGGACGCGGTCTTCGCCATCGACATGCGCTCGAACAGCCCCGAGGAACTCGTCCAGCTCGAAACCCAGGCGAAAGAAGCCGCCCTGGCCGCGGTAGCGGAGGAAAACGCGCGCTGGGACAACGGCGAAATCAGCGTGGAATTCGTATTGATCGGCGACCGCCCGACCGGGCTGACGCCGGTGGCCAGCCCGATAGTGCAGACGGCGGCGCTGGCTTTCGAAGCCAATGACATTCCCTTGCAGGAACTCGGGATTTCAAGCACCGATTCGAATGTGCCCATGTCCCTGGGCATTCCCGCCATCACCCTCGCCGGCGGAGGCGACGGCGGAGGCGCCCACTCTCCCGGCGAGTGGTTCGCCCCCGAGGAATCCCACCTAGGCCCCCAAACCGTCCTGCTGACAATCCTCGCCCTGGCCGGCATAGAAGGCGTCACCGCTCCGCTTTTACCTGAGCGGTAGCCGCCGGAAAAAGCTCAGTTCGCTTCTTCTTCCGGCTGCCGGCGCAGGTGGCCGTAGAGCAGTTCTTCGGTGAACTCGACGCACTTGAATTCGAGCAATTGCATGTTTTCGTCCAGGCGGCGATAAAGCGGCATGCGGATTGTCCAGGGCTCGGTATAGACCGCCGGGTCTTCCATGGTGGCCTCGTACAGCAGCACGTCGCGGCTCATATGCGACCAACGCTCCGTCACGCGCAGCCCTTCCGTATGATGGTTTCCGGCGTGGTCGAACCAGGTGTCGGGCACCTGGTCGGTGACTTCGACGACCATGGTGTCGCCTTCGAAAGTGACGAGGTTATGCCCCATCCAGGTGTAGATCGGCGCTTCGAAATCGGGCTGGTCGACATAGCCGATACGGCTGGCGCTGGCAAACTCGTAGGCGAAAACCACGTGGTCGGGGGACTGGATGATCTGGAACGGAAACGGCAGGTAGTTCGACCTGGGAATGCCCGGCATATAACATTTGACGACCGGGTCGAGCGCCAGCCAATCCGCCTTGTTGGCCTGCTGTCGGTCGCGCGCCTCCGGCGTGTAGGGGATCTCGCCGCCCACCACGATGCCGAGCCCCGCCGGAATGGCGCCGATCGCGCCGGTCTCCGGCAGCGGGCCGAAGTCCGCCGCATGGGGTTCGATATCGTAATGCGCCGAGCCGATCGCCTGCCAGATGCCGTTGAAATCCGGCCGGCCGTCGGCGGTACGAGGTATGTCTTCGTTTTCCGCGGCCTTGAGGGTACCGGCAACGGCCAGACATCCGGTCAGGAAGCCGATCCGGCAAATTTCGAGATGCGGGCGGGCAAAGATCATGCGAATCTCCCGAGCTGATTTGAAGGCGGGAAAATTCTAGCACAGTCAATCGGTAGCGCAGCGATATCGATCCAGGGCTATCAGCAACAACTGGACCACGGCCATGTGGCCGGCCAGCGCAGGCATTCCGAAGGTCCTGGTCTTCGGCACTGGCAGGCGCACATGACAATAGCCCGCTTTCGCGTAAGCGGCAGCCTCCGCGATCACCAGGATCGGAACCTTGCGTGCGTATGCGTCCGCCAGAATGTTTTCGGACAACTCGTCTCCGGGCAATTCGATCAGTACGACAAGGTCACCCGGCCCCAGCGACGAAATCTCATGTTCCGTGACGCCGCCGTAAGGTCCGCAGATATTGCAGACGCGACCGCGTTCGTTCAGTCCATTGGCAAGCAGCACGGCTATCGGAAACGCATCGCAGCCACCGACGATGCAGGTTTCGCCGGCGCGATCCAGCAATCCGACCGCACGATGCAGGGATTGTGGCTTGAGCGTCGCCTTCAGACCGCTGATCGTTCTCGCGGAAGCTTGCGAAATCGCGTCGAGAATGTCGGAAACTTTCTCTCCCGCTTCGGTTCGGGCAAACTTGATGCGATCTGTTGGCGGAGAGTCCATTCGGTCCTGGTTCCTGATCCGAGACTTCCAGTGAATAGGCGCACAATTTAACAGATTTTCAAATCATCATGAAATTAGGAAATATATTTTCCATTCTTTGCGCCAATTGAAATTTGACGGCAATACTGTCAACATCCTGCCGCTCCTACGCCACTATTGCTGATACTTTTCGGCGCCATGAAACACGATAAAACGATCAAGGATTTCGACTGGCTCCGGGGAGAAATTCAGCGCCGGTTCGATACGCTCAGTCCGCACCTGAAACGCATCGCGGAATATGCATTGGCCGACCCGAACCGCTTCGCCTTGCAGACCGTTGCCGTAACCGCCGCGGCGATCGAGGTCCAGCCTTCTACCCTGGTCCGCTTCGCCAAACTGTTCGACTATTCGGGATTTTCCGAACTGCAAAAGGTTTTTCGTGTACGGCTGACCGAAGCCGCGGACAGCTTTCGCCACCAGGTCGGCGAATACCGCACCGTCTTGCAGGAAGCGGACGGCAACAATCCGGACACGATTCTGAATGCGCTTTCCGACGCTTCCGTGCTGGCCATCGATCGGCTCAGGCAAGACCTGGAAGCGGACAAGTTGCGGCAGGCAGTGCAAATGCTGGAAAAAGCCCGGTTCATTTGCGTGCTGGGGCAACGCCAGGCCTTTGCGGTAGCCGCCTGTCTGTCGCTTGGATTGCTCAAACTCGGCCGCCGCTGCCAGTTGCTCGATTCGGGAGCGGGCATGTTGCCGCATCATATCGCCAATCTGACGTCGGACGACCTGCTCGTCGCGATCGGCCTGTCGGACTTCTCCCGGGCGGTGCTGGACACGGTTCCGGAAGCCCGTGAACGCGGCGTGCCGGTGCTGGCCATCAGCAACAGTCAAACCGATCCGCTGGCGCGGCATTCCAGCCTGAGTCTCGTGGTGCGCGACCCCGAAGTGCATCAGTTCGAGCCGCTCGCCCCGTACATCGTGCTGGCGCAGACTCTGGTCGTCGCCCTGGCCTCATGCGACTGACTCGCGAATACTCCGTCGGCGCATTCCGGATTCGCGTCAACTGGATCATCCTCGCTGCAGTGCTCATGAGCATCGCCGGATTTCTGCGCCTGAGCTGGTGGCAACTCGAGCGCGCCGGCGAAAAGGTCGACGCCCAGCGCGAACTGGAAGCGCAACTGTCGCTGACGGCGCCGCCTGTCGAGGAGATTCCGCGGGGGCATCTGCATCCCGCCAATCCGGAATTGCCGAACCGACACGTAACCTTGACCGGGGAATATGAAAACGATCGCGGCGTTCTCGTGCTCGCCGAATTCTTCGACGGCCAGATCGGCTATGGCGTGGTCACCCCGTTTCGACTCGCCGCCACCGGCGAACTCGTCCTGGTCGAGCGCGGCTGGATCAGCGGCATCGGCGTCGATGCCGAAAACCTGAACCTGCGTCCCGTGGAAGGCCCCTTGAGCACGAGCGCCCAGATTTACGTGCCGCCGGACGACGCCAGGGTGCTGCCCAGCGAGATAGACCCGCGAAACTGGCCCTTGCGCGTGCGCGGCCTGGAACTCGACGTGCTTGCCGGTGTCTTTGGCGAGGAACTGTTCCCGTTCACGGTCAGGCTGACCGAAGAGCAGCCCGGCGTCTTCGTGCGGCATTGGCCGGCGGTAAGCGCCGACATCGCAGGCTATACCCAGAATCTCTCTTATGCCCTGCAATGGTTCGCCGCGGCCTTCGCGGTGCTGGTGATCAGCCTGCTGGCGAGTTCCAATCTCTGGTCCCTGCTGCGGGATTCAAATTGACGAGGGTTTCATGCTAATCTTGCCGCTTGATCCATCCCCGTATGGACGCAACCAGAACACTCGCGAATCGAGGAGACCGATCCCATGCGATTATTGCTAGGAAAAGCCTTGGCCCTGGCCGCTTTCGCCGTCGCGGCGACCGGCGTGTCGGCGCAATCGGACGAAGTTACCTTTCACAGGGATATCGAACCCATCCTGCAACGCAGTTGCCAGAATTGCCATCGCAGCGGCGGCGCCGGCCCCATGCCGCTGGTTACGTATGAGCAGGTGGCGCCGTTCGCGGGACTGATCGAATACAAGACCAGCCTGCGCGACCGCGCCGGCGCCATGCCTCCCTGGTATGTCGAGAAGAACATCGGCATCCAGGAGTTCAAGGACGATCCCTCCTTGAGCGACGAGGAAATCGCGGCCATTTCCGCCTGGGCCCGCAGCGGCGCCCAACAGGGCGATCCCGCGGACGCGCCCGCGCCGCTGGAGTTCGACGACAGCGTCAAATGGCGTGCGGGCGAGCCCGACCTGGTCGTACGCATGGCCGATGTCACCAAGCTGGCCGGCACCCCGGACTGGTGGGGCGAGATCGAATCGGCGCCTACCGGGCTGACCGAGGACCGTTACGTCAAGTCGGTGGAAATCGTTGAAGTCAACGACGTCAACAACCAGGTCGGCACCGGCCGCGAAACAGTCGGCGGACGCTACATTTTTCATCACATGATCTGGGGCACCGCGAAGTTGGACGAAAACGGCGAGCGCTTGCCCGGACCGACGATCCCCTGGCCGGTGCATGAGGTCGGCCGCAACGCCGACATCTTCGACGAAGACGCCGGCAGACTGTTGCAGGCGGGATCCTGGGTCGTTTCCGACTCGGTCCATCTGCATTCCAACGGCCGCGACACCACCGGCCACCTGGAAATCGGCTTCCGCTTCCACGACAGGGACTATCAGCCCAGGTATCAGAACACTTTCATCGGTCTGGGCAACGGCGTGGACATCAGCATCGCGGGCAACGAGAAGGATCAGGAACTGCATGCCTATACGGTGCTCGACCAGCACACCAAGATCATCACTTTCGAACCGCACCTGCACGCCCCGGGCGAGCGCATGTGCCTGGAAGCGATCTGGGGCTATACCGTCGAGACCCTGTCCTGCGTCGGCTACGACCACAACTGGGTGCGCGGCTATCCCTACGCGGACCACGCGGCGCCATTGCTGCCCAAGGGCACCATCCTGCATATCGTCGGTTACATGAACAACACCGAAACCAATCCGAACGTTCCCGACCCGCGCAACTGGCAGGGTTCGGGCAACCGCTCGGTGACCAATATGTTCATCGATCTCGGCATCCGGGTGACGATGACCGACGAGCAGTTCCATGAAGCCATGGCGGAGCGCCGCGAAGTGCTCGATCTCGGTCCCAACGACCACGTGATCGGCTGCCCGCTGTGCCTGGCGCCTCTGGTCGCACCAATCAGCGATGAAGAAGCCGGAGACGAAGTAGCAGCTCTCTGATTGGGAGAACCATGAAATTACAATCCGTTGCACGGCCAGGCAGTTGGTTCTGCCTGGCCGTTTTTCTGATGATTTCAGCCGGCGCCGCCGGCCAGGCGCAACCCGGCTACCAGTTCGGGCGGCATATCGAGCCCGCATACGAAGGCTGGCGTCCCAACGAGGACGGCACTTTCAGCTTCATGTTCGGTTACATGAACGAAAACTGGGCCGAGACACCCGATATTCCCGTCGGCGAGAACAATTTTTTCGAACCCGGCGAATCCGACCGCGGCCAGCCGACGCATTTTCTGCCGCGGCGCAACCGCTGGCATTTCGAAGTCGTCGTCCCCGCGGACTGGGGCGACCGCGAACTCGTCTGGACCCTTACGCATAACGGGGAAACCCGCAGCGCCTACGCCACCCTGCGCCAGGACTACCTGGTCGACAACATGGTGATCGCTTCGGAAACCGGCTCGCTCGGCGCGGGCACGAGCAGCCCGGAGTCGCGCGCCAACGTGCCGCCGGTGGTCGAAGTGCTGGGCGACTCCATTCGTCAGACACGCGTCGGCGAGGCCATCGAATTGAGTACGCTCGTGACCGACGACGGTCTGCCCGTTCGCAGGCGCGACTCGACGGTAACCACCGAGGAAGCGCTTGAGCGAATGCTGGATCCACCCAGCCGCGTTACCGTCGGCAAGGTGAACGGCCTGTTCCTGTCCTGGAACAAGTATCGCGGACCGGAAGACGGCGCGGTGACATTCGATCCGCCCTTGCCGAAGCCCTGGGAAGACACGCGCACATCGGCCAACTCCCCCTGGGGGCCGCTCTGGCTACCGCCGCCGATTCCCGAAGACGGCGTCTACGAAGTAACCGCGACTTTCGACAAGCCTGGAACCTGGGTGCTTTGGGTGCGGGCGGACGATGGCGGCCTGTACCACGACCAGTACATCACCGTAAACGTCACGGAATAGCGTTCCACACCATGGCAGCCGGGGCTAACAGGGCTCCTCGGTGTCGAGGTCTATGGTGAATGGCGGATCGAACCGGGGCGGATCCCGGTCGATGATGATGCGCGTGGGGGGCGGCGCCACGTAGCGCGTATCGGGGTCGGTCCCCGCGCGCTGCTGCAGGAACAATTCCTCCGCTTCCCGGATCAGCGACGGCGGCTGGGCGCCGGCTCCGAATGCGAAGCTGAAACTGCCGCGAATCAATTGCTCGCGCGCCGAAAGGATCGCCCAGTCTGCGGTGTAGTACATCGCTGAAGGCAGCTCGGGCAATTCCCAGACGAAATTGCGCCGGGGCCTGGGGTTGTAGCGGAAATTGATTTCGACCCAGGCGCGGGTTTCGTCGCGCAAGGTGAGCTTGACGAGGCGCACGTCATCGGGGAACACCAGGCTCAACTCTCGAGGGGCAATGTCGAGTACGGCGTCGTCCGCGGGCGTAGTGGTGGCGTTGGCGGCGAGTCCGCCTTCGTCGCGCGGCGGCCAGGAAACCGGGTTGACCTGTGCACATGCGGCGCTTGCCGCCAGCAAAAGCAGCGCGCTGGTCAGGCTGGCGCGAATGTTGCTACGCAGACCGGAAATCGTCATGACAAGGCTTTGGAAACAGTTGAATCAAACGCGAAGAGCCCTTCGCCGAGCCGGCAAAAGCATAGCATTACACTTTGACAAAGGAAAAACGAAGCATCATGAAAAGCGATCTCGCTGATATTCTGGGCGCTTTGCGGGACCATCCCGGCAATCTGGCGGACGTATCGGAACACTGGTCCCAGGGCCGCTCGGTCTTTGGCGGAGTCGCCGCCGCGCTGGCGGTAACGGCGATGCGCAAGGAAGTGGCCGCCGATCGTTCGCTGCGTTCGCTGATGGTCTCCTTTGTCGGCCCCCTGCTCCCCGGCGAATCGGCGGTGCGCACCCGCTTGCTCCGCGAGGGCGGCAACGTCACCCAGACGAGCGCGGAGATCGTCCAGGACGGCCAGGTCTGCCTGCAGGCGCTGGCGGCGTACGGCAAGCCGCGCGAAGGACTCGCGATCGCCGTCGATCACGGCTTCAAGGCGGACCGGCCCGAGCCGGACACGCCGCTGCGCGAGCAGGACCCGAAGCGCATGCCCGGCTTTCTGAAGTTTTATGAAGGGCGCTGGATGGATGGCGGAACGCCTTATTCCGGAGATGCGAAAGACACGATCCGGATCTGGGCCGCCCATCGCACCGACCTGAGCGAATTCCGCGACGAGGCGGTCGTCGCCATTTCCGACATCCCGCCGCCGGTGCTGCTCAATCGCTACACCGACATCCGGGTGCCGTCGAGTTCGCTGTCCTGGTCGCTGGAACTCGTCACGCCGCCGGAACGGATCGAAACGCGCTGGTTCCTGTTGAAGTTCGACATCGAATGGGCCGCGGACGGCTATACCCAGCAAACCGGCACGATTTTCAGCGAAGACGGCAGGCCCGCCGCGCTCTCCCGGCAGACGATGGTCTACTTCCAACCTAAGACGAAATAGCGAGTTTCCGCTAAAATTGGGGCATGCTTCGCGTATTCTCGTTCAGTCTGCTGCTCGCCTGTACAGCCGGCCAGGTTCTGGCCCAGCACAGCCATGGCGTGCTTTCGCCGGGCGTGACCTTTCCGCCGGACGACTCGGTCCTGTCCGATCCCCCGCGCATGATCACGATGAGTTTCCGGGTCGACGTGCGCCTGCTGAAACTGGCGCTCTACACTTCCGACGAGGAATGGGTCGACATCGGCTTCATCTACGACCCGGATCGAATTGGGCAAAGTTTCGTTTACCCAATCCCTTTCGAACTGCCGCCGGCCGACTACTACATCGCCCGCTGGTCGGTTACCGATGACCAGCGGGCGCGCCTGCTTAACGGTGAATTCAAGTTCGCTTTCGGCAACGGCGCGATCCCGCCTTCGGAATTCATCGACGCGCTGGTGAGCGAACTCGAAGAGGTACTGCCCGATACCGGCGCCTACCGCATCGGCATCGATCAATAGTCCGCTTACCTGAAAGTAAAACCCTGCTCCGCCAGAAAGCCGCGCATGTGCGGGCGCGATTTCTCCGACAACAGCACCGAGACCTGCTCTGACCAGCTTATGCCATGACCGCCTCCGGTGCGGGTGGCATAGTAATCGCGCACTTGCGCGTCGTAGGACTCGATCGCTTCGCGATCGCCTTCCTCGCTATAGCGATCCTCCTTGAGTATTACCGAAAGCGGCAGGCGCGGCTTGATTTCCGGATCCTGGGCCGGGTAGCCCAGGCACAGCCCGAAGACCGGGTACACTCCCCTGGGCAATTCCAGCAATTCGCTGACCGGCCCGGGATTGTTGCGAATGCCTCCGATATAGCAAATGCCCAGGCCAACCGACTCGGCGGCGCAAACCATGCTCTGGGCCATCAGCGCCACGTCGACCGTGGCGATAATGAAATGTTCGGTGAAATCGCCTTCGAACGACTTGCCGTACTCCCGGCACCAGTTGCCGGCGCGCTTCAGATCGGCGCAGAAGATCATGAAAGCCGCCGCGCTTGCGACCCAGGGCTGGTTTCCCGCGAGTTGCGCGATCTTCTCGCGCTTGGCGCGGTCCGTTACGCGAACGATGGTGGCGCCTTGCAGAAAACTCGAAGTCGCCGCGCCCTGGCCGGCGCGAACGAGTTCGGCGAACAATTCCGGTTCGATCGGCCGCTCGGTGAACTTGCGTATGGAGCGATGCGACTTCAATAACTCGACGACCGAGTTCATGACTGGTTTCCTCTCCTTCCCGGGGAGTGCGCAATTTACACGTTATAAGGTTTGAGGACAAAAAGAGGGCCGGCCTGTTGAACAGGCCGACCCTAAAATGGGACACTGCCGGTGGCGTTCAGGACAGGGAGGGGATGGATCAGGGAAGATCCGGACGCCTGTCGCCACACACCAGGGAAGTTTCGCGACGCCGGTGGATCGGGTAGACCGGGCTATCGCATCAGGAGAAGCATCTCCCTTCCTTCCCGCAGGACAATGATCCCAACAAGATCGCCGGCTTCCTCAATCGCTTGATTGAAACCGGCCAGAGATTCCACCGCTTGCCGATTGACGGCGACGATGACATCTCCGGCGCGCAAACCGGCGGACCATGCTCTGCTGCCTTCCTGCACTGCTGTTACTTCAACGCCCGATGCGCCGGAAAGGTTACTGTCCGCGTCGCGCAACAGCGCTCCGCGAAAGCCGGCGTTTTGCGGTTCGCGTTCGATTCCGGCCACGGCCCTGCCATCGGCGGCGCCGATCACGGCATCGAGTTCGACGCGGCGGCCGTCCCGCAGCAAGGCGATTTCGACCTCATCGCCCTGGAGCATCAGTCCGACCTTGTTGCGCAATTCCCGCGAGTTGCCGACGATTTCGCCGTCGAGTTCGACGATCACGTCGGAAACCTCGACGCCGGCGGCTTCGGCGCCGCTATCTGGAGATACGGCCATCACCACGGCGCCGGAATCGGTTTCAAGGGCAAGCGCCTCGGCAAGTTCGGGCGTGACATCGGCGATGGAAACACCGAGCAGGCCGCGTCTGACCTCGCCGTCGCGCTCAAGATGCTCCATGACCGACTGCACCATGTCCACGGGCACGGCGAAACCGATGCCGTTGTTGCCGCCGCCACTGCCGCTGATGATTGCGGTATTGATGCCGACCAGGTTGCCTTCCAGGTCGACGAGAGCGCCGCCGGAATTACCGACATTGATAGCCGCGTCGGTCTGGATGAAATCCTCGTAATTGTTGTTGTTCAGGCCGGACCTGCCGAGCGCGCTGACGATGCCGGATGTGGCTGTCTGACCGATGCCGAATGGGTTGCCGAGGGCGACGACAAAATCGCCGACCCGGACGGTTTCCATGTCGGCGAATGCGATCTCGACCAGATCGTCGAGTTCGATCCGCAGCAGTGCGAGATCAGTAGAGGCATCGCTGCCGAGCAGTTCGGCCTCGGCGCTGCGGCCGTCGCTCAAACGCACGGTAATCGAGGTAGCCCGGTCGATTACGTGATGATTGGTAACGACGAAGCCCTCGCCGGCATCGACGATGACACCGGAACCGGCGCCGCGGCGAAACGGTCGCGGGCCTTCGGGAAAATTGAACTCGGGGAAGTTCTCGAAATAGCGCCGCAGTCCTTCGGGCAATTCGTTGCCGCGGAAGGAAAACTGCCGCTGGGCGGGAACTTCTCTTGCCGTGACGATTTCGACCACGGCGCCGCTGATTCCCTCGAGCATGGGCGCCAGAGTCGGAATGCCGCGCGCAGAGGCCTCCTGACTGACGGCCCGTGACTGGCCGGCCAGCGCCAGAACCAGTAATGCGGCCAAGCCGAATCCCCAGGCGAAAGGAACGGGCCTTCGTATTGATGCAGTTCGCTCGATCATCGATTTACTCCTCACTTCTCTGTCAAACCGAATGCAAACTCCGCCGATTCGCGGCGGTTCAGGGCATCAGAATAGGGGCGCAGGGGACGATTTACCGGATGAAAATGTGAAGAAAAGGTCCAGATGGAACCAATTCCCGGTTTTGAACGTCTATAATGACTGATGAGTGAAACATCGGAGCAACGCATGTTGGAGAGGCGACATTCCGGGCCGCGGCGCGAGGATTTCGTCATCGGGGGCTGGCGGGTTGAGCCGGGTTGCGATCGGATTTTTCATTGCGGCGGCGGAGTCGAGCGCAAGCTTGAGCCGCGGCTGATGCATTTGTTGTGTTTTCTCGCGGCCAATCCGGGCCGGACCTTGAGTCGGGACGATCTGGTCGCCGAATTGTGGCCATGCGTGATCGTCACCGAGAATTCGCTGACGCGGGCGGTTTCCGAGTTGCGCAAGCGTCTCTGCGTCGCGGACGGCGATCCGGTGAAGATCGAAACCGTGCCGAAGAAAGGCTATCGGCTCGTCGTGGAGCAAGCGGCGAATACCGGAGTCCGGCGGCGCACCCTGCCCTGGCCGGCATTCGCGCTTCCCGTGCTCGCCATGGCGATCGTGGCTGGAGGCTGGCTGACGGAAAGAGGCGCCGATCCGGCTGTGCCCTACCAATCCGAAATTGCCCTGGCGGAATTCGGCCAGGAGTTTGTGCCGGTAAGCAGTTCCGGCGGGCTCGCGGGGCCCCGGCATGAAGCGCCTGTGTTGTCGGCCGATGGGGACCGCTTTGCCTTTATTCGACACGACGCGTCCGGTTCGACGATCTGGCTCGGGGACTTGAGCGGCGGTGCGGAACCTGTCGCGGTGTATGAAAGCAGTCTGCCACTTTCGAACCTCGTCTGGTCACCGGCGGGAGATGCATTGCTGTTCGCACGGCAAGGCGCCATAACTGCCGAAGCGGTTTATGGCGGCGCCAGGTCTGCACAGTTGATGCAATTCGACCTGAATACCTGGACCGTAACCAGGCTGGTGGAAGAGCCGGAGGGCGTGGAGCAGCCGCTTCCGGCGGAAATCGACCTGACCTGATTGCCTACATCGGCATGGCCGGCGGTCCGACCGTGGTGGCGAGATAGCTGGTAACCGCGAGAATCGCCGCCGCGACGACTATTTCGACCCTGATCGCCCCGGCCAGGCTGCCGGATCCGGCGCCTGCCAGCATGCGCGGCACGAGCACGAAACGATTGCCGGCAGCCACGAGCAACAATATTCCCACCAGTCCCAGCTTGACCAGCAAGGTTACGCCATAAGGCGTGGAGATCAGTTCGCCGGGCGTATGGAACAACTCGAATACGAGGATCAGGCCGGCTGCGAACAGCAACAGCAGGCAATATCCGGCCATGTCCCCGAATCCCTTCATGGTGGCCGCGAGCGTTTCCCCGGTGCTGCTCATACAGAGAAACAGCAAGGGGAGAAAAGCCCCGATCCAGATGCTGACGGCCAGAATATGCAGGACGATGGATACCTTGGCGACCGTTTCCAATACGGCGATGTGGCCTGCGACCGTAAAGCTCGCCAGCAAGAGCAACAGCGAGAATGCATGCACGGCGCCGAGCGCATGATATTGCGTGCGGGTCGGGGGACGGCTGCCGAGACGATTGGCAAAAACGGCGCAGGCCACCACGGGCGCGAGAAATCCAGCCAGGCGCAACAGCGTGGCGCTGCCTATCTCGAAGCCGAGCAGCAGGCGCGCCATATCGGGATCGAACATGCCGGCAAGACCCCCGCCGCTCGTCATTCCCACCTGGAACAGGAAACTGAACAGGGCGCCGTTGAATCCAAGCAAACAACTCAGCCCGATATAGGCCGTGAACAAAACAATGGTTTGGCGACGCTCGTCCCGATAGAACAGCAGGCAGATCGTGCCGCCGGCCAGGCTGGCTATGCCGAGATACTGCAGCAGCTTCGCCAGTTGAATCGCGAGTTCCCAGCCTGTTGCGGGCGTGAGGCCCATGACTTGTCTGGACCGGGAATCAGTTTCCGGCGGTTGCCGCAGCGTTCGGGTCGACCGTGAAACTGAACGTGTCGGTCAAGGTGTGTCCATCGGCGCCTATCGCCGCCCATTCGACGGTAATCTTTCCGGCGGGAAGGTTCGGCGCCTCGATTCGGTAAGCGGCGACCGGTTCCGGATTCACGGCAAATCCGGTCGGAACTTCCACTTCCCCGTGCATGACCTGCAAACGCACGAGCCGCACGGAATCGTTGAACTCGACTTCGATGGCGCTGACCTGCGCCACGGTGGAGTCGGCGGCGGGCGAGGATGTTTTCAGCGGAGTATGGGCAAAAGCCGCCAGTGAGACGATCAGGGCGGCAAGCACAGCCGGGAAACATAGAAAAGACTTGGACTTCATGTTCAGACCCTCGTGAGCGAGGCTCTGCCCGCTGCTACTTCAAGCCTTGATTATCGCAGACAAGTCCGCGAATCAGCCCCGACTTGCTCTGCGTCATATTGTCGCATCGAAGTTATTTTCTGCGCCAGACTTTATTTTGTGGCGAGAGGTTGATTTCCTCGAGCACGGTGCCGGGCCTCGCTTCGAGCGCCATGGCGAGCACCGCTGCGACGTCTTCAGGCGCGATGGCTTCGTCTTCGCCCTCTCCCGGTTCGAAGTGCAGATCGTCGAAGAAGGGCGTGCGCACGGCGCCCGGATTGATCAGGCAGACGCGCACATTCGCTTTGCCGCATTCCTCGCGCAACGCCTGGGCGAACCCGCGAATGGCGAACTTGCTTGCGCAATAAACGCTGCCTTGCCGGGTTCCGCTTAGCGCGGATTCGGAACCGGTGAAGACGATGTCGCCGTAGCCCTGGCGCTTGAGCAACGGCAGGAAAGCCCTTGTGACGATGGCGTGAGACAGGAAATTTGTATTCATGACCACTTGCAGGTCGCTGACCGACAGTTGTTCGAGAAAGCCCATGCGGCCGACGCCGGCGTTGTTGACGAGAGCGCGGACGGGACCGTCAAGGCCGCGCAGGATCTCCGTGATGCGGATTTGCAGGCTGTCCGGATCGGACATGTCGACCTGTTCCTGGCGGTAATCGGGATGCTGCAAGGGGTCTTTCGCCGCATCTTGTACAAGGCCCAGCACGGCATAGCGCCGATCGAGCATCTCACGGGCCATGGCGAGGCCGATGCCGGAACTCGATCCGGAAATCACGATCAGTGGTTTTTCTTCAACGCTCATACACTTGCCTTTCAGTTTGCGCAGCGATAGTAACTTGCCGGGTCGATGTGGCGAAACAGCATCTCCTCCAGTTCCGCAAGCCAGGCTTCCCGGTCCGGCTGTTCGAGGGAGACGACGCCGTTCTCGGTCCGGGTTTCGCGGGCGAACAGGGGTTCGTCGGGATAGAGTTTGAGGGTGTTGCGGAAATAGTCGGCAGGCATGCGGAACAGGCCGGTGCTTGTCGAATGCAGGCGGCCGGCGTCGAGGCGGCTGAATACCAGTTCGAACAGCGATGCGTATGCTTTCTGATCCGCTTCAGGCAAGAGCGGTTCGAAGCGTATCGCCACGGGCCAGCCGGCTTCCTGCAGGCGCGCGAGAGCCTTCAGGCGTTTTTCGATTGAAGGGACATCGCGCTCCCATTGCTTCGCGCAGGCTTCGGTGGTGAAACTCATGGCGACGATGCAATTCGGCGCCGGCGCCATTTGCAGCAGGCTGGAAATCTGGGTGCTCTTGGTGCGCAGTTCGAGTACGGCCCGGGGGTGTTGCGCAAAAAAGGGAACGAAGTATTCCGCGAAATTGCTGACGGGTTCGAGCGCCAGGCTGTCGCAATCGTAACCGCTGTAAAACACCTGCGTGCCTGAGCCGGCGGCCATGCTTTGCCGGATCGAATCTGCGAAGTCCTCGAAGTTCACGAACAGCACGCAATGGGCGGAACGGTACATGCCTTGAAGGAAGCAATAGCGGCAGTCGTAGATGCAGTTGAGCATGTGGGAGAAGTAATGGCTTTGCTCGGCCTCGAAGCCGTATCCCGCGGGCGCCGGCAAAACCTTGCGGCCGTGTTTGCGCGCCAGGATCAGGGCGGGATATTGCTTTTGCATGCGGAAGTTCTGGGCCTTGCGATTGAAGATCTGCCCGAAGCGTTCGCATTCGATATGAGGCAAATCGCGATAGCGCTCCAGGATCGTTCGCGTACGCGGATGATCGCGCACTTCGGATTCGACATAGACCGCGGAAAACATGTCACTCCGCCTCTTGGCGAGGGATTTCGCCGGACTCGGCCGCCTTCGCCAGTTCCAGCCGCATGGCGGTCATGAGCGACACCGTATCGCGAAAGCGACCGCGGGCAATTTCACTCAAACGATCCTGCCTGCCGAGAGCGCGGAAACGGCGGCAATATTGCGCCAGGGCGGCCTTGCGCGTGGCGCTGAAACGATACCCGCGCAAGAGCGACTCGAATTCCGCGGGCATGCCGTACCAGTCGGCGAAAGCCGCGCTGCGCTCGCGCAGATTATCGGCCAGCATGCGGATGGCGGATTCCTGTTCCCGGAACAGTTCCGGAACCCGCTTCGGATCTAATTCGTTCACCGGGTTTTCGCGATTGTCGGAAACGACCTTGAAAACATAAACAAGGTCCGTTGTGCTCAGACCCGCCGCTGCCGCGAAGAATCCCGCCGCTTCCATGTCAAAGGCAGCGTCTTGGCCGTAGGTAGTTTCCGGCTCATCGACCGTCACCAGCCCGCAGCCCGGCAGACTCAGATTCGGAATCGGCGGCCAGAAACATTCACCGGACCGGCGATGCTCGATCCGATTGGCCAGAAACCCCTGCCCCACCGCCGCAAATGGATGTCCCGCGATACCGACATTGAGCCAGGCGCGAAACCCCGGAGATTGCCGCCCGTGCAGCCAGCCAACGGCATTTGCGGCATTCCGCGCGCCCAAGCCGGAAATTACCAAAGCAATTCCTTGCGTATTTTCAAAACAACGAAATTCCCCGCGCGGCTCGACTTCCCCAAGACCGAACCACTCGATCAGCGCCTTCGCCTCCAATGGATGCGCCACAACCAGATTGACTTCGCCGTTCATGCGCCCGGACCTTCGAATTGCGCCAGCAAAGCTTCGTATTCCGCCTCGACTTCCGCATTGCCGCGCTTGCGCGCGCCATTTACGAGAATCCGGCATTTCTCGCGCAAGCTCGCGAGAGCCGCCTGCCCGTCGGATTCGGACAATCTGTCCCCCGCAAGTAAATCGCGCAATGCCTGCACCCGAAACCGGTCCATGCCCCAATGCTTGCGCGAAAGCTGATCGTCGTGGCCGCCATACTTGCGCAACAGCGGCCGATCGACATAAAGCACCGGATAACGGCTGCAGACGCGCAGCCACAGATCATAATCCTCGCAAGCCGGAAGTCCCTCATTGAAACCGCCGGCCTCTTCAAGCAGGCCCTTCTCGATCACCGCCGCCGAAGGAGAAATGACGCACAGCGGCAAACAATGCTCGAATATCCACCCACCCCGCTTGCGATGCCGGTCCGCCGCATTGACCCTGCGCCCATTGCGAATCCAGATCTCGTCACAATGAATCAGGCGATGACCGGGATTTTCCGCCAGCGCCCCGAACTGAACCTCAAGCTTCTCCGGCAGCCACTCATCGTCCGAGTCAAGAAACGCAACCCAGTCGCACCCGCAATGACGAATCCCAAGATTCCGCGCCGCACTGACCCCCCGATTTTCCTGCCGCAGATACCTGACCCCGGAATAGCCCGCCACCAGATCGGCCGTGGAATCAGTGGAGCCGTCATCAACTACGATAACCTGCTGCGGCAGCAATGTCTGGGAAAACACCGAATCAAGCGCCCGGCCCAGCGTATGCGCACGATTGAACGTCGGTATGACCACGCCGACGGATGGCGTCGGCGGACGGCCCGGGCTGCTCATTTCACGAATCTAGCTATATTTCGCCAGTTCCTTCCTGGCGATCACGCGCCGATGAACTTCGTCCGGGCCGTCGGCCAGGCGCAAGGTGCGCTGGGCCGTCCACAGCGAGGCGAGCGGAAAGTCCTGGGACACCCCCGCCGCGCCATGAATCTGCATCGCGCGGTCGATTACCCGCAAGGACATGTTCGGCACCGCCACCTTGATCTGCGAAATCGCGTCCCGGGCCGCCCTGTTGCCGATCTCGTCCATCAGCCAGGCCGCACGCAGCACGAGCAGGCGGCACATCTCGATCTCGATGCGGCTGTCTGCGATGACGTCGTAGTTACCGCCGAGTTCCGCCAGCGGCTTGCCGAACGCCTCGCGGCTTACCGCGCGCTTGCACATCAGGTCGAGCGCCTTCTCCGCCGCGCCGATCGAGCGCATGCAATGATGGATGCGGCCCGGACCGAGGCGCCCCTGGGAAATCTCGAAGCCCCTGCCGCGGCCGAGGATGATATTGCTTTCGGGAACGCGCACGTTGTGGAACCTGATATGCATGTGGCCGTGAGGCGCGTCGTCGTGACCGAAAACGCACATGGGCCGCACGATCTCCACGCCCGGCGTGTCCTTCGGCACGAGAATCTGGGATTGGCGGTTATGCCGCGGCGCGTCGGGGTCGGTCACGACCATGACGATCATGATCTTGCAGCGCGCGTCGCCGGCGCCCGAGATATAGAACTTCTCGCCGTTGATCACCCATTCGCCGCCGTCGAGCACGGCGCGGGTGGAAATATTGGTTGCGTCGGAGGACGCGACGTCGGGCTCGGTCATGGCGAAGGCCGAGCGAATCTCGCCCGCGAGCAGCGGTTCGAGCCATTCCTTTTTCTGCTCTTCCGAACCGAAGCGTTCGAGCACTTCCATGTTGCCGGTATCGGGTGCGCTGCAATTCATCGATTCCGAGGCCAGCCTGCTGCGTCCCATGATTTCCGCCAGGTGCGCGTATTCCAGGTTGCTGATGCCCGCTCCGCCCTGGCTTTCGGGCAGGAAGAAATTCCACAGGCCCCGGGCGCGCGCCTCCTGCTTCAGGCCGCTAAGGATTTCGTCCTGCCGCGGCGTATGAGACCAGCGGTCGCCCACATCGATCTCGGACAGGTACTCCTGTTCGACCGGTTCGACCTTCTCGCCGACAAAATTGCGGATTTTTTCTCGTACTTCGATCAGATGTTCGGGTAAGCCCAGGTTCATGTGAATTTCTCTCCTGATCCGGTTCAGCTTCAGGCCGTGCCGCCGCCGTCGACGACGAGGGTCTGCCCGGTCGTGAAATTGCCCGCGCTGGAAGCGAAATAGACCGCCGCGCCGGCGATCTCGTCGGGCTCGCCGATGCGCTGCAAGGGATAACGCTTCACCGTGGCCTTGTAGATGTCGGGATTTTCCCACAGCGCGCGGGCGAATTCGGTGCGCACGAGCCCCGGAGCGATGCAGTTCACGCGAATGTTCTGCGGTCCCCATTCAATCGCGAGATTGCGCGCGATCTGCATGTCGGCGGCCTTGGAAATCGCGTAGGCGCCGAGTGCGTCGGTTCCCCGCAAACCGGCGATCGAGGACACGATGATCACCGAACCGCCGCCGATTTCCGCCATGCCGGGAAGCACCATCCGGCACAGCCGGTGGATGCTGCCGATATTGGCGTGCATGACCTTGTCGAAGGCCTCGTCGGGTATTTCCTGGGAAGGACCGAAATGCGGATTCAGCGCGGCGTTGCAGACGAGGATGTCGATCTTGCCGAAACGTTCCCGCGCGCCATCGGCGAGCGCCTGCAATTGCTCCTTGTGATTGATGTTGCAGGCGATGGCCACGGCCTCGCCGCCTGCCTCGCATATCTCCGCGGCGACTTCTTCGCAGGCGTCCAGGTTGCGGCTGGAAACCACGACTTTCGCGCCATGTTCGGCATAGCGCAAGGCGATGGCCTTGCCGATGCCCCGGCTCGAACCGGTAATCAGCGCCACCTTGTCTGTCAGGTCAAATAGGCTCATGAATTTCTCTCGTATCAGTTGCCGTTCAATTCTGTTGCATCCAGTCTCTGCTGCCCTTGGAAATGGAAGTGCCGCCATCGACCGGAATTACCGCGCCCGTGGTGTAGGAGCCCGCCCGGGACGCCAGATAGGTGACGATGCCGACGATTTCCTCGGGCTCGCCGATGCGGCCGAGCGGGCAATCCGCTTCGATATCGGCGAGATAGCGCTCGAATACGAAGCGTGTCATGCGCGAGGCGAAGAATCCGGGCGCTACGGCATTCACGGTAATGTTTCTCGGCCCGAGTTCCACCGCCAATGCGCGGGTGAGATGATGCAGCGCCGCCTTGCTCGCAGAATACGCGAAGGTGGGCGTCCGCTGCACGATCGGCACGTGGAGGCCGTCCATCGAGCCGATGTTGATGATTCGGGCGGGCATTCCGGCGCTGCCTGCCGCGGCCAGCAGCGGCGCGAGATCGCGCGTCAGTGCGAACTGGGCGTTGACATTAGTGTCCATGACCTTGGCGAAGCCGGCGTCGGGGTAGTCTTCCAGCTTCGCGCCCCAGTTCGTGCCCGCGTTGTTGATCAGCAGATATAGCGAACCGAAGCGCCGTTGCACCTCGGCTGCGAGCCGCAGCCGGTCTTCAGCTTCGGTAATATCGAATTCGACCGCCGCCGCTTCCGGATAGTCCGCGAGTTCAGCCAGCGCTTCATCGAGTTTCTTTCGCGAACGCGATGCGATGATGACCCGCGCCCCGTTCTGCAGCAGGCCTTTCGCCATTTCCAGGCCGATGCCGCTGCTGCCGCCGGTGACGAGCGCGGTTCTGCCGCGCAGGTCGAACAGACCGGCGGCCGAGAAGTCCCGCGGCGATGCGTCGGCCATGCTTGTCAGTCCGCCACCTTGACCAGTTGCTTGCCGAAATTGCGGCCCTTGAGCATGCCGCGGAAATATTCCGGCGCGTTTTCCAGGCCTTCGCCGACGCTCTCGCGGTACTTGAGCTTCCCTTCCCCGATCCACTGGCCGAGTTGCCGGGTGGCTTCGAGCCAGCGCTCCTGCCATTCGGTCACGAGAAAGAAGCGATGTTCGGGCACGTTTTCGAGCCGCTTGAGGATATGGAAAGGCGTTTCGGACCGTTCGAGATCGGCGTCGTTGTAATTCGAGATGTAACCGCAGATCGGAACCCGCGCGCCGGGGTTGAGCAGTCCGGCTACCGCCTTCGTCACCTCGCCGCCGACGTTCTCGAAATAGACGTCGATGCCGTCGGGGCAGGCGGCCGCGAGTTTTTCGGCAAAGTCGTCCGCCTTGTAGTCGATGCAGGCGTCGAAGCCCAGTTCCTCGGTCACATAGCGGCACTTCTCCGGCCCGCCTGCAACCCCCACCGCGCGCAGGCCGAGAATCTTCGCCATCTGACCGACCACGGAACCTACCGCGCCGGAAGCGGCTGCCACGACCAGGGTTTCGCCCGCCTTCGGCTTGCCGACTTCCCGGAGCCCGAAATACGCGGTTCTGCCGGGCATGCCGACGACGCCGAGATGCGCCGACAAAGTGCCGTTGGCAAGATCCACCGGCATGACCGCCGGATGGTCGGCATCGGCAACGATATGAGACTGCCAGCCGAGATGCGCGGCGACGTGGTCTCCCGGCCGGTACTTGTCCGATTTCGATTCGAGCACGACTCCCGTGGACTCGCCTGTCATGACGTCGCCGATCTGCAGCGGTTTGGCGTAGGACTTCATGTCGTTCATGCGCGGGCGCATGTAGGGGTCGAGCGAGAGCCAGCAGACCTTGATCAGGATCTGGTTTTCTTCGAGTTCGGGCAATTCGGTGGATTCGACGAGGAAGCAGTCGTCGGTCGGTTCGCCCTCGGGCCTGCGCGCGAGGACGATGCGCGTATTCATCGTCATGGAAATTCTGATCCTTCGGGTCCGGTTTACGAGGCAGGGCGATACTAGCACAGCCCAACCGGTCTTACCGGCAACGCCGCAGGATCAGAAATCGATGTCGATGCCAAGGTCGTCGAGAAATTCCAGTTCTTCGAGGAATACCTCGTCTCCCACCCGGAGTTGCAGAAAACTGTTGTCGATCTCGATTTCGAACGGTTGCCGCCCGCTCAGGCCGGCTTCTAGCAGCATCAGGGCCGAAAACGCCGCGATAACGCCAAGCAGCAGCGTGTGCCGATTACGCAGAAGGTACTTTCTCATTTCGTTTTACTCACTTTCAATCGTTGAACCGGCGCATCAAGGCCGCGCCCCAGAGCAGCACCCCGCCGAGCGCCAGGGCGATCAGCATGTCGTAGCTGAACAGCGTCGAGAAGATGTCGGGATAGCCAAGGACAAGTTCCCGCGCCGACCAGTTCATCCAGTAAACGAAGTAGATGCTGTCGAGCAGCCAGACTTCGAGCAGCGCCAATGCGCACAGAACGCCGACGGCCCACAGGAAAGGCACGCGCCGGGACCAGGCCGAGAACAGCAGGAACCAGCCGATGATCGGCAGGAACAGCAGCCCATGCAGCCAGGCGAAGCAATAGAACAGCACGGTCCCATCGAGCGCGAGCAACAGTGTCTTGCCTAATGCGAAAGGCAGATCGAAGCGCGATGCCGCGAATTGCAGCCAGAATGCAAGCGCCAGCAGGCAGATCAACAGGAAGGCGGCCGCGATGGCGGGAATGACGAACACCGTGGTGACGACGCGCGCCAGCACGGCCTGCCAGTCGGAAACCGGCATCGATTGCCAGAAAAGGAAGCTGCGATCCTTGCGGTCCTGGTACAGGCAGACCGTCAGATAGATGATCGAGGTCAGAAACAGCGCCGGCGCGAACGGCGCCGACAACAGCACCGGGAAGATCGCCGCCGAGCGTAGCGGCAAATCGAGCAACAGGCTGGAAGCCTGCCCCAGCAGTTCGCGTTCGCCGGATTCCGGCAGCGCCAGTACCACCAAGTACCCGACCAACAACATCAACAGGCTGAATACCGCCGGCGTGACTACAAACAGGTTGCGATGCTCGATGAACTCCTTCCGCAACAAGGCGCCGAAGCGCCGCAGTTCAGTTCTCATGATTACCCTCCCGCTTGAGTTTCGCCACGAACAGGTCGGCAACCGCCGGCGTGCGCAGTTCACCCAGACCTTCCAGGTGCCGGCGCGCGACGCCCGCGTAGATGCAGACGAGTTGGCCGAGCAGTTCCCGCTTGTGCATCGGGTCGAGACTCAGCGCCCGATCGCGCTGGGCGGGCTCGACCGCAACTTCGATGTAATGCTCGGCCATTTCCGGCACCGACATGTCGAGCACGATCCTGCCCTTGTCTATGAAAAGCAGATGCGTCAGCAAATGTTCGATTTCCTCGACCTGGTGCGTGCTGATGACGATCGTGCGGCTGCCGTCGTAATAATCGTTCAGCAGGCGGTCGTAGAAAGTCTTGTGGTACATGATGTCTAGCCCGATGGTCGGCTCGTCGAGCACGAGCAAGCTGGCGTCGATGGCCATGACCACGGACAGGTGCAATTGCGTGATCATGCCTTTCGACAGCGCCCGGATGCGTTTGTCCGCGGGAATGTCCGTGTCGGCGAGCAGTCGTTCGGCGCGCGTCCGGTCAAAGCGGGGATGCACCGCCTCGACGTAATCGAGCAGTCGCCGGGTCGTCATCCAGCCGGGCAGGATGCCGACGTCGGCGATGAAACAGACCTCCTGCATGAGGCTGTGCCTGGCCGCGCGCGGGTCCATGCCGGCGACTTCAAGCTCGCCGCGCACGTCGATCAATCCGAGCAGGGCCTTCAGCGTCGTGGTCTTGCCGGCGCCGTTGGGGCCGATCAGACCGCTGATCGAACCCGCGGAAATGGCGAGATCGACCCCGTCGAGCGCCTTGAGGCTGCCGTACGTCTTTTCCAGCGCGCGGGCTGCAACAACGTTTTCCATGAATTCCTACCTTTTTCCAGTCGGGGACGACTTGCCGGCGGCGCCGGGCAATTCGTCCAGTTTCAATCCGAGGCGGTCGATCCGCTCGACGACCGCCGGCCACTCCTTTTCCAGAAACCGGTTTCGTTCCAGTTCGCGCAGACGCTCCCGCGCTCCCGCGGCGACATACATGCCGAGCCCGCGCCGCATTTCGAGCAATTGCTCGTCGACGAGGATCTGGTAGGCGCGCGAAACCGTGATCGGATTGATGCGCAGTTCATGGGAAATCCTGCGCACCGAGGGCACCGCCTCGCCTTCCGCCCAGACCCCGTCGATGATGCGTTCGGCGACGCGGTCGCGCAGTTGGCGATAGATGGGTTCCCTGCTGTTCCAGTTTTCCTGCAAGGCAATGCCTCCGGCTTCTGATTTAGTGTTTTACATAACCATAACACCATATCAGCAACCTGCCAACACTTTTTTCAAACATTTTTGCAATCGAAATAATTGCGAAAGTGCAACACTTCGTTTGCAGTCCGGCGGGAAGGGCCTATAATCGACCCGTTAACAAGAATAAAAACCCACAAAATCTTTTAGCTGCTGGAGGGGAAGCTAATGAAAACCCGAATTCCGTTTAATCGCCGGCCCGGAGTAGTTCTGCTGGCCGCCGCCATGGTCCCGTTTTATCAACAGGCATTCGCCCAGGAAGACACCATCGAAGAGGTGATCGTCACCGGTTCGCGCATCGCGCGCGACGCCAACCTTGTCGGCGCCTTGCCGGTGCAGTCGCTCACCGCGGATGACATCGCCGCTTCCGGCGAGTTTTCCCTTGGCGACATCGTCAACGACATTCCGGCGCTGCTGTCGTCGCTGACGGCGGAACAATCCAATGCCGGCAGTCAACGGCTGAACCTGCGCGCATTGGGGCAAAACCGCACCCTGACCCTGGTTGACGGCCGCCGCCATGTCGGCGGTCTGCAAGGATCTTCGTCGGTGGACATCGGCTCGATTCCGCAGGCCCTCGTCGAACGGGTGGAAGTGCTGACCGGCGGCGCGTCTGCCGTCTATGGCGCCGACGCGGTCACCGGGGTGGTGAACTTCATCCTGCGGGACGATTACGAAGGCCTGGAAATCGACGCGCGTTACGCTTCATCCGAATACGGAGACGCGCAACAAGCCGTTTTCTCCCTGGTTTACGGCGAGAATTTCGCCGACGGTCGCGGCAATATCACCTTTTCCGCCGACGTGCGCGAGGACGCCGGGCTGAAGATGGGCGAGCGCGCCGACGGCTACCTGAACGACTCGGCCGGCGACTGGGCCAACCCCGACCTGCGCTTCCAGAAAGGCGACATCGGTCCGAACACGCCCAACTTCGCGACCTACTACGATTACAACACTACCGGGCTATATCATTACGGCCTGGGTATTCCCAAGAGCGCCGAAGATTTTATCGCCGACTACACCAGCGAGTTCGGCGTGGCGCCGAGCCTGACCGCCGCCGAGACCGCGCTGATTAACCGCGCGGCCAACGCGCCGGCGAGAGGCGCCAGATTGGGGTCAAACTTCACGATCACTTCGGGTTATGGCTTCATCATTCCCGGTAACGCATTCACGTTTTCGGGTTTCGATCCGGATACTCCGATCGATCTCGACGGCAACGGTACGCCCGATTGCCTCGACTCGTTCACCGGCTACAACTCAGTCTTCGGCCGCGCCTCCTTCGGCGCCGCGGGCGGCTGCTGGAACATCCAGGAAGACGGCACGATCAGGCCGATAAACGATGGCATCATCGCCAGCAGTTTCAACGGCTTCGGCGGCGATTCCTTCAACGTTTACACGCCGGACGAGGAAGACATCGTCTCGGCGGACGAGAAGATCTCGCTGAATCTTTTCACACACTACGATCTGACCGATACCGATACGGTTTTCGCCGAAGTGAAATACGTCACCCAGGAGGCTCCATCCCACAGCCGTCCAACGTCTTTCTGGGATTTGCTATGGGGCGCTCCGGACAATCCCTTCCTGCCTGAGTTCATCCGCCCCGTGGCGGAACAGACCGGCGGCGTTGGCCTGACGGTCGACCCGCTACATTTCGATTCGACGACCGTAACGGCCCGGGACACCGTCCGCTTCGTCGCCGGCCTCGAAGGCGAGTTTGAAAACGGCTGGACATACGAAATCAGCGCCAACTACGGCCGCTACGATTCGGAGACGACAACGACCGGCGAGATCATCCTCGACCGCTTTTTCGCGGCGATCGACGCGGTTACCGACCCGGCGACGGGTCAACCCGCCTGCCGCGCCGATGTGGATCCCACGGCGCCCTCGCTCAATACGCCGTTCGGCATCCCGAGTTGGGACGACGGTTACTTCTCCTATACGCCGGGCAGCGGCAACTGCGTACCGCTCAATCTCTGGGGAGGCAGGCCGGGAGCGAGCCAGGAGGCGATAGACTGGGTGTCGTTCACTTCCCTGTCGGAACTCACGCTCGATCAACTGGTGTTTTCCGGTTCCGTTGTCGGCGACAGCTCGGACTGGTTCGAGTTACCCGGCGGCCCGGTCGGCTTCGCCGCGGGCGTCGAATACCGGGAAGAATCGTCCGACGCCAGGTTCGATCCATGGCAACGCGGCGTCATCCCCGCCGGTTCGC
The DNA here is from genome assembly GCA_964622925.1 of uncultured Pseudohongiella sp. GTDB lineage: Bacteria > Pseudomonadota > Gammaproteobacteria > Pseudomonadales > Pseudohongiellaceae > UBA9145. The sequence continues at coordinate 42,910 of CAZUSL010000123.1, forward strand.
CCCATCCCGCAGGCACCTTGATCAGCGATGTCTCGAACAACGGCTCGCTTGGCTTCGATCCGTCGATTATCATCAAGAACGAATATGGCGAATACGACGCAACCGATGTCTTTCTTGAGGTTTCCCTGCCGATTCTGGCGAACCAGCCGGGATTTCAGGAACTGACGCTCGACGTCGCCGGCCGCGCGTCGGATTATTCCACCGTCGGCAACACCGAATCCTGGAAACTCAATCTCGTGTGGGCGCCGATCCAGGATATTGCCTTCCGAGGCAGCCTGTCTCAGGCGGTGCGGGCGCCGAACATCACCGAGTTGTTCGGCCCTGAAGTCGGCGCCACGGCGCGGCCCGCCGACCCTTGCGATATCGTGAACATCAACGCGCTGACAGAAGCCGACCCGACGAAGGGCGCGAATTCGCTGGCCAACTGCGTGGCGGATTTCCAGAGCTTTGGCCTCGATCCTTACGATGCCGACGGCAATTACGTCTGGACCGATCCGCTTTCAGCGCGGTTTTCCGGCGTACGCAGCGGTAACCGCGATCTGACGGAGGAAACAGCCGATACGCTAACCTACGGTTTCGTGTTCTCGCCCTCGTTCCTGCCCGGCTTCAGCCTGACCGTGGACTACTGGGATATTTCGATTGACAATGGTATCTCCGCGGTAACCGTTCAGGATATCGCAGACGGCTGTTACCAGGGCGCCTCACTGAACCAGGCTTTCTGCAGTCTGATTAGCAGAAACATGGATGTGAATTCCGCCCAGGCGGGAGGCTTCAATGGATTCCGCCAGACCGACATCAACTTCGCGCAAATTGAAGCTGACGGCATCGACCTCTCGGCGGCCTACAACTTCGACATCGGCGAGCACGGATTCAGAGCTTCGCTGACCGCCACGGAGATGGGGAAACTGGACTTCTACACCAATCCGCTCGACCTGACTGAGGTCAATCCGGCACTCGGCGAAATCTCCCGCCCCGAAAACACGGGCAACGTCTATCTCGGCTGGACCTGGGGCGATCTCAGCGTCGGCTGGCAGTCCCAATATCTGGGCGAGATGCTGCTGGGCGTGGTCAGGGCACAAATTGAAACCTACGAAACCCTGTTCGGCCCTACGTTGCTGCAGGACGAAGTCTGGATACACGACCTGAACGCCCGCTACGTGGTTAACGACGAATTGACCGTGTACGGCGGCATCAACAACGTCACCCAGACGAACCCGTTCATCTCGGAAAACGCCTTTCCGGCCACGCCGCGTGGACGCATGATCTTCCTGGGAGGGACGTATCGCCTGTAACAGGGTTCAGGTATAGCCAATGGCGTCGGCGGAGGCCGGCGCCTGGAGCGTTTCAATGGCAAAACTGTCCAGATCGAGCCTGGAAAAGATCGTATTCGCGTGCTTCCTGGCGCTACCGGTGATCTTCGTCGTCGCCCAGGATTTCACGCCCAGCGTGTTCGAGCGCGAAGACGGGTCGATGCCGCGGGATACGATCCCAATGAATACCGAGGATCCCAGCTTCGACCTCTGGAGCCAGTTGCGCGACACGAGCGGCGATCCCGAACGGGAACCGGGGCCTTTTTATCCGGGCCGGATGTACGCCTTCGGCGTGCAGACATTCTTCCAGTTGCCGATCGCCATCACCCCGGAAGACCTGGTCGCCGGCGAGGTCGATGTGGCGGTCATGGGCGCGACGATCGACATGGGGGTCGGTTTTCGCGGCGCGGGCCAGGGGCCCGACGCGATGCGCTACAGCCATGGCATGTTCGATGTCGGCGACCGGCCCCATATGCACACGGGAGTCGCCTGGCAGGAGGAATTGACCGCTGTCGATTACGGCAATGCCCCCGTTGACCGGTTCAGCGTCGAACGCAGCATGCCCTATGTGCGCGCGATGGTGCGCGAGATCGCACAGACGGGCGCGATCCCGGTCATCATCGGCGGCGATCATTCGCTGGAGTATCCCGATGTGGCGGGCGTCGCCGATGTCTACGGCAAGGAAAACGTCGGCGTGATCCATTTCGACGCGCATTACGACGCGGCCACAAGCGGCTATGGCGGCCACCTGATCTCCCACGCCCAGCCGATCGCCCGGCTGATCGAGGAAGGTCATGTCCTCGGGCAAAATTACATCCAGGTGGGCCTGCGCGGGTACTGGCCGGGGCCGGAAGGGTTCGAATGGATGCGCGAGAACAACATGCGCTATCACACGATGGTGGAGATCGAGCGCGACGGCTGGCCCGCCGTGATGGAACGCATCCTCGCCGAGGCCAATGACGGTCCCGAGTATCTGTATGTGTCCTTCGATATCGACGTGCTCGATCCGGCGTATACCCCCGGCACCGGGACGCCGGAACCCGCGGGCCTGACGCCGCGCGAAGTCTTTCCGCTCGTGCGCGCGCTATGCACCGAGAACAATCTTGTCGGCTTCGAACTCGTCGAACTCAATCCGCTTGTCGACCCCGGCTACACCACGGTCATGAATTCCAGCCGCGTCGTGCAGGAATGCCTCACCGGGATCGCCATGCGCAAGGCCGGCATCACCGACGGCGACTACCTCAACCCTCTCACGGTGGACGACGACGTCCCCGGGCCCGCGAATTAGTCAGCTGCTGCGCTTGACGAGTACGACTTCCTGTTCGATGAGTTCGGCGATGGCGGCTTCGTCGAATCCGAACTCGCGCAGGATCTCGCGGCCGTGTTCGCCGTAGCGTGGCGGCAGACTGCGCAAGGAGCCCGGCGTGCGCGAGAATTTGATTGGCGTGCCCGTCATCTTGTACCAGCCCTTTTCCACCGTCATTCCCCGATGCAGGGTATGCGGATGGTCGACCACCTGGGCCGTGTCGTGGATCGGCCCGGCCGCGAGACCCGCCTGGGCCAGCCGGTCCCCGACCTCGTCGCCGTCCATGCGGATCAGGCGGGATTCCAGTTCCACCTTCAACTCGTCCCGGTTGTTGACACGGTCGATGTTGTCTCGGAAACGCTCGTCCTCCGCGAGTTGGGGGCAGCCGAGTTCCCGGCACAGCTTGGCGAAAGCGCGATTGTTGCCGGCCCCGATGAAGATGTCCACGGTGCGGGTGCGGAAGGTGTCGTAGGGACTGATGTTCGGATGCGCGTTGCCCGTCGGGCGCGGGATCACGCCCGACAGATTGTAGTTGACGATATGCGGATGCATCAGCGATACCGCGCAATCGTATAGCGTCATGTCGAGATATTGGCCGCGGCCGGACTGTTCGCGCTCAAGCAGGGCCATGAGGATCGCGATGGCGCAATACAGGCCGGTGCCCATATCGACCATCGCCAGGCCGAGCCTGGTCGGATTGCTCTCCTCGTTTTCGCCATTGATGCTGAACCAGCCGGCCATGGCCTGGATGATCGCGTCATAGCCGGGAAAGCCGCCCCAGGGGCCATCGGCGCCGAATCCGCTGATGCGGCAGTGAACGAGGCGGGGAAACCGGTCCCGCAGATGATCTTCATAGCCGAGGCCCCAGCGTTCCATGCTGCCGGGCTTGAAGTTCTCCACCAGCACATCGGCCTCCTGCAACAACGTCAGCAGCACCTCCCTGCCCCGCTGATCGGAGAGGTCGAGCCCGATCGAGCGCTTGTTGCGATTCAGTCCGAGAAAATAGGCGGCGTCGCCTTCGTGAAACGGTGGGCCCCAGTCCCTCGTTTCATCGCCGCGGGGAGGTTCGATCTTGACGATCCTGGCGCCGTGGTCGGCGAGAATCTGCGTGCAATACGGCCCGCCGAGCACACGCGACAAGTCGATGACCAGCTTTCCTTCGAGCGCGCCGCCGGAATCGCTTTCCATGGAAGTATCGGGATTGGCCGGAGAAAATTGAGGCGCTAGTGTACACGATCGCGCATCAGACGTACTCCTGCAATACGTCGACCGCGAGACCGTCCCGGGCGACGATGCGCTTGAGTTTTCTCAGGGCTTCGAGTTGAACCTGCCGCGTTCGTTCCCTGGTGAGGCCCACTTCCAGGCCCACCCGCTCCAGGGTGTCGCT
>CAZUSL010000124.1:0-2987 GCA_964622925.1 uncultured Pseudohongiella sp.
AGACCGCCTTCATGCTGCTGATGCCGCTGCTCTTCCTGCGCTTCGGCGTGAAATGGATGCTGGCCATCGGCATGGCGGCGTGGATTCTGCGCTACCTGCTGTTCGCGCTCGGCGCGCCGGACGCCGTTTTCTGGATGGTGGTCACGGGCATTCTGCTGCACGGAATCTGCTACGACTTCTTCTTCGTTACCGGGCAGATTTACGTCGACAAGAAATCGACGCCGGCCGTGCGCGGCCAGGCCCAGGGATTTCTCGTGCTGGTGACCTACGGAGTCGGCATGTTCATCGGCGCGCAGATAGCCGGCGCGCTGTTCAACGCGTTCCTGGGAGACGAAACGGTATTGACGCTGGCGCGCTGGCAGGATTTCTGGCTGTTGCCGGCCGGCTTCGCCCTGGTCGTATTCCTGCTGTTTGTATTCACCTTTCGGGATGAGTGAAATGGGGAGAATACCTGTGCGTAAGAAACTGATTGGACTGGCCGCGAGCCTGCTGTTGATTTCCGGTTCCGTATCGGCCCAGGAATCGGTGCTGATCAGCAATGCGCGGCTTGTGATCGGCAATGGCTCGGTAGTCGAGAGTGGATCACTGCTGGTCGAGAACGGCATGATATCGGTGGTGGGTGATGGTTCGATCGATGCGCCGAACGGCGTCCGCATGATAGACGGCAGCGGCAAGACCGTCATTCCAGCCCTGATCGACGGCCACGCGCATCTCGGATACCAGGGCGCGCACGATTGGGGCGGCCATAACTACACGTCCGAAACCTTGCGCGACAATCTCGAACAATACGCCTGGTACGGTTTCGCTGCCGCCTTTTCGGCGGGTTCGGACCCCGATGAAATGGCGCAGGAGTTTCAGCGTACCCAGGGCGAGGCATATCCCCATGCCGCACGGTTGCTGTTCGCCGCGGGTATGGGTCCCGACGGGCAGGGACCGAACGACACCTTTCTGGTGGAAGTCGTCGAGGTCGAGGAACGCACCGGTCAAACCATCCTGCGCGGCCTGACCGGCCCGGAACAGGCCGCGATGCAAGCGCGCGAAGTCGCGGACAGGGGTATTTCCTTCATCAAGATCTGGGTCGACGACCGCGGCGGCAGCCAGGCGAAACTTGCGCCCCAGTTGTACCGGCCCCTGATGGCGGAAAGCGAAAGGCAGGGTGTGAAGGTATTCGTGCACCAGCAATTTCCCGAGGATATGCCCAATCTGCTGGAGGCCGGCGCCGCCGGTTTTCTGCATGGCAGGCTCGGCGATGCGTTTACGGACGAGATTGCGCGACAAACCGCCGCGGCCGGCGCCTTCGTCATTCCTAACCTTGGCCTTGGGGAATTGCGGCGCGAGGCGATCGGCGACGATCCTTTTCTGCGGGCGGTAATGCCGGCCGAGGCGGCAAATTCGCTGGCCGGCCCGGACAGCGGACGGCAGTCAAGCGTGACGCGCGACGCAAGCCGGGAAGCGAGTCTGAGCGCAAGCCTCGCGCGGCTGCTCGACGCCGGCGTCGATATCGTGCTCGGCACCGACGCCGGTCCATTGCCGGGACACCCTTTCGGCTATAGCGGACATCGGGAACTCGAAATCTATGTCAGGCTCGGCATGACGCCGACGCAGGCTCTGGTCGCCGCAGCGAGTGCCGCCGGGCTGCACCTCGGTCTGGACGATCTCGGCCTGCTGGCGCCCGGTTACAGCGCAAGCTTGGTAATCCTTTCCGCCAACCCGCTGGACGACATCCGCAACACGCGCAATATCGAGCGGGTGTTTCTCGCAGGACGCGAAATCGACCGCGAAGCGATAGCCGCGCGACTGTCGGCAAGTCGTTAGCAGGGAAAGCTTCGAATTCGGCTCAGAACTCGCAGCCGGTTCTCGGGGCCGGCAGGCGCAAGGTCGCTTCGAGGTCGCCGAGCAATTGGCTTGACGCTTCGATCTGTCCGGTAGCGGCGATAGCGTTCGCTTCGGCGCAGCCGAGCCATAAGCGGGTGAAGCCGCCGATTCCGGCGTGCAGGCTTGGCAGGCCTTGCCGGCTGCCGGGTTCGGCGCTGCTCTCAGTGCCCAGTTGCACGACGTAGTCGCCGCCCACACCTTTCCAGCCGCCTTTTGACGGCAGGAATCTGCCGATCGGATCGTCGAGATGCAAATTGAACGCGAGCGCTGCGCCGGATTGCGGCAGCGAAGTGCGTTGCAGGCATCCCGCCAGGTCGTTGATGCGCGCCTGCCACCAGGCTTCGGCTTCGGCGCCCTTGCGCCATTCGCCCTCTTTCGGGGTGTTGGCTTCGCGCAAGGGGCGGGCGATGAAGTCCTGCAATTGCAGGCCGGCCGGCTCGATCATTTTCACCAGGTGCGCCTGGTCGCCGAATCCTTTCAGCAGGGCGAGCAGTTCCTGCAATTGTTCCGGTTCGCGCCAGGCGATCTTGGTCAACACGAAAGGGCCGTTCTCGTCTTTCATTTCTCCCCAGACGAAGTGGGTCAGTTCGCCGCTGGCGTCGCGATATCCCAGGCCGAGAGGGTTCTCGGTCCAGCCCATGTCGGCCCGCACGTGGGCATGGCTCTTAATGCAGACGCCGCCATGCCGCAGCGCGCGCTTGCACATGGCCCGATGCACATCCTCGCTGTCATCGATAGTGATTCGAACCGGAATACCCGCTCTGGCATCGACGCCCAGGTTCGAAGGATCGAAGCTCCAGTTCAGTTCGCAGGGCCCGTTGCCGAAACCGAGGCGGGTGTAGAAACCTTGCTCGAACATGCCCAGCGCCGAGACCATCATTCCCGCCTCCGCGTCCTGTCGCACCAGGCCCGCGGTGGCGCGCGAAGCGAGGCCGGCGCGGCGGCCGCGCGGGCTCGTGGTTACCGCCGCGACGATTCCAAGCGGAATCTCCCCGTTCAGATAGCGCATTGAAGCGGGAGTGGAAATCGTGACGCATTCCGCTTCGCCGTCGAGTTCGCCCACCAGCACGCGGGAATCGTCTAACAGGCCGCGCAGATGGGCGGCGTCGTCT
>CAZUSL010000125.1:0-7404 GCA_964622925.1 uncultured Pseudohongiella sp.
AGGCAGACCGGCGGCCACTCCCGCCGTGCGGCCGATGTTCTGTCCGGTGGATCCCTGCTGCATGGCGCAGCCCATGATCACGTCATCCACCTCGCCGGGTTCGATTCCGGCCCGTTCCACCGCCGATGCGATGGCGTGGGCGGCCATGGAAGGTCCGTCGGTGTCGTTGAATGCGCCCCGGTAGGCCTTGCCGATGGGGGTTCTGGCGGTGGATACGATTACTGCCTCGGTTGTCATGCCTTGCTCCGTCTGGATTGTGATTGAATGAAATTTATGCCTGAGCCCCGTTCTCTAGGAATCGGCGATCAGCGCCTTGATGTTGTCGATCGCTTCGCGGGCGAGATCGGCCATTTCCGCATCGGTCCGATCCTGGATCGGATGCGGCACGAATACGCTTTTCGGCGCGATGCCGAGCGATCTGCCCTGGGCCGCGGCGGCGTCTTCGAATTCGCAGGATGCGACGAATCCGGCCGGCAGGCCCCGGCTTTCGAGGTCTAGCATGTCATGCAAACTGCACGACGTGCAGGAGCCTCAGTCGGCCAGCGCTTCGACTACCGCGTCGCATTCGGCGCCGATCTGCTGCAGCAGGGCGGTTGGCGCGACCCGGGTGAAAGTAGGCTTGCTGTAACGTCTAACCTTGGCCCCCTGTTCATTGAGCAGGGATTCTACTTCGTCGAGAAATTCCTTGCCCCGCGGCTTGGAAATATCGAGCAGTCCCACGGTGGCGCCTGACAGGCTTGCCAGCCTCGGCGTCAATCGGCGCTCCGCCGGCTGCAATTCAGCCGTGGGATCGAGCAATGTCGTTGTTGTCATGATCGCCTCTCCGATTCAGGGAGTTGTCATTCTATTCTTTGGGAGACCAGTTGGCTCCCTCTTTCGCCGGCGGCTACCCAGCCGCCGATTATGGCCGAAAACATGCCTGCCGTGCCGCCGAGGCTGACGATATGCAAGCCGTCGTCGCGAAACTTGTGCAGAAGTTTGTTGCGCAAGCGCTCGGGCATACCTTCGGCGACACCGTCGGCGCCGCGCAGAATCTGTTGCCCGGGAACGCGCAGCCGGTCGTATAGCGCTTCGCGCAGATCGGCCTTGGACCAGCCGCCTTCGCGTAACACCCGGCGATGTTCCGGGCTGATCACAAGGATCGCGTCCGCCATGCCGAACAACTTGTAGTGCCCCACCGTTCGCAGACTAGCGGCAAAGCTGCCGGCGAGCGATTCGGGCGTGCGCGACTGCTGGTCGACGATCCCCTGCAAGCCTTCGCCGGCGAACAGGGTGACGACCGAGTCCTCGCGGGCGAAGCCCCTGTCCATGGCCAGGCTCGGCCAGTCCGGATCGGATTCGTCTTCGGCGAAACAATAGGTGTACTTCCCGGGATTGCCCATTGCCGCGCGGTCGATGCCGCCGGGAAGGCCGCCGCCGACATTGCGGACGATCAATTGCAGCGCCCGGCCGATGGTGGCGTTGGCGCGATTGCCCTGGCCGAGGGCGTTGACGCCGGAATTCATGTTGGATTGAGTCGCCGCCGGCCCGTTGACAATGACCACGGGCGACGAAAAATAGGTTGTGCAAAGTAGTCCATGCATGCAGAAACGGTCGTCGAGAGCGGCTTCCACGGCAGCGATGACGAGCGGGAAGTATTCCGGCTTGCATCCCGCCATGACTGCATTGATCGCGAGTTTCTCGATCGTGCAGGGAACCCGGTCCGGCGGCACTTCGCCGATGATTTCGCCGGCTTCTCGATCTGTGCCGCCAAGCATGCGCAGGACGCGTTCCGGAGTGGGCGGCACCACGGGAAGACCGTCGGTCCAGCCGCGTTCGAAGCAGGTTTCCAACTCGTCTTCGACTGCTGCGAGTTCGACCTTGCGCGCGCCGAAGCCCGCGTGCCGGGCCGCCAGCTTCTCCGGCATGCCGGGGTCGAGTGTGCGCGAACCGCAGCCAGGCCGGAAAGGCGCCAATTCTTCGCCGAGGTCGCCGATGCCGGAAAATTCGCGCCATTCCGCCCGGTCCCAGCCGACGACGCGTTCACAATTGGCGCCATCGCCGCCTTCGCCGCGCAGCAGGGTCGGGACGATCTCGATCCCGTTTCGCCAGGAGAATTCCAGCTCGCGGTCATCGATCGCGTCGAAGTTGCGCGGAAATGCAGGGTCATCCTGGACGTAAACCGACAACCCGCCGTCGACCTGTTCCGCAAGCAGCGGAATGAGCGGTTCGATCAGGGCGCAGGTGGGGCAGTCCTTCTTGACTACCAGCGCGTAACGTGTGGTCAAAACTCCCTCCGTATCGGAAGCCGTGCGATAGCGGGATTGTTCAGTAGATGAATCCCAGGGTGCAAATGCCGACCAGGATGTTGATGATCATGAACACCGACGAGGTGCGCGAAACTACCTTCCACAATTGCGGACCCTTGTACGCCGCGCGGATCGCCACGATGAGCACGGCGGTATAACCCAGTTGGGCAAACAATTCGATGAAATAGAATAGCCACTCGTCCCGATCCACGGCGCGGCTGCCGAACACGAAGAATAGTCCCGCGCCGAGAAAATACAAGGCCCAATAGGTGACCGCGAGACCGTATTCCCCGGCCAGCAGCCGGGAGACGAAGCTTCTTTCCTCTACGCCTGCCTGTGCCAGGATCAGGCTCCGCCTTGCTTGCCGCTTCCCATCAGGCCGCGCAAGGCGTTCGGAACATCCGCCGGAAAGACGAGGAACTTGGCGTTCTCGGATCCGGAAAGTTGCTGCAGCGAATTGATATAACGTTCGCCGAGCAGGTAGACCACGGGCATTTCCTTGTCGCCGATGGCCTCGGTAACCAGCGTAATCGCTTTCTTGCTCGCTTCCGCGAGGATCACCTGGGCTTCCGCCTCGCGCTTGGACGCTTCGAGTTCGCCTTCGGCTTTCAGGATCGCCGCCTGCTTTTCACCGTCGGCGCGGGTTACCGTGGCGCGCCGTGCGCGTTCGGCCGCGGCCTGTTCTTCCATGGCCTGCTGCATGGTCGGGGAGGGGTTGATGTCCTGGATCTCGACGGTCTTGAGCGTGATGCCCCAGTCGGAGATGTCGTCGGATATCGCCGCCTTGAGTTTTGCCTTGATGTGATCGCGCGACGACAGGGCGTCGTCGAGGCTCATTTCGCCGATGATCGAACGCAGCGATGTCTGCACCAGGGTCTGGATGGCGATTTCGTAGTTTTCGACGCCGTAGACGGCCTTTTCGGGATTGACGATGTTTATGTACGCCACGGCGTTGGTAATGAGCACCGCATTGTCCTTGGTGATGACTTCCTGGGAGGGAATGTCGAGCACGATGTCCTTGGTGGTGACCCGGAAAGCGACGGCGTCGATATACGGAATGATGAAATTCAGGCCCGGCATGAGCGAACTGTGATACTTGCCGAGCCGCTGCACGACCCATTTGTAGCCCTGGGGCACCTGCCGCACGCCCTGGGCCAGCGTAACCAGCAGGAATAAGAGTACGACTACCGAAAGAATCAATCCCGGTGAAATGTTCACGTGCTGAATCTCCTACATTTTCCTTACGATGAGCGCATTGCCCGACAGGTCGGTGACATGCGCCCGATCGCCGATGGCGAGGGGGTCTTCGGACAGGATCTGCCATTCGTCCGAACCGAGCACCGGCGCCGGAAAGCGGATCGTGCCGCGGCCCGCGCCGGTGGGCGGCTTCAATACCTGGCCGACTTGCCCGATCAGGGCTTCGCGCGACAGGCCTGCCTTGGTCCTGTCCCTTGAGAGCGGCTTGATGTACCTGAACCAGCTCAGCGCCAGCACGCCGGACAACAATGCCCAGATCGTGATCTGCGCGGCGACCGCGAGTTGAGGAACGAGCAATACGATGAAGCCGACCAGCACCGCCGCGAGACCGAACCAGAATACGAAAAAGCTGCCGATGAAGATCTCGACCGTCATCAGCGCGACGCCGGCGGACATCCAGAGCCAGTAGGGCATGTCAATGCTCCTTTGTGACAGGGGGCATTATCGGGCGAATGGACCGGCGCGACAAGACCGCGCCGGCCATTTGCTCAGAACGTGTTCAGCGCCAGTTGGCGCGCTTCCTGCTCCCTGCCGTTTGCGTGATTGACGATCATGTCGGGAGTGACCGGCACGCGATTGAACAGGTGGCCGCCAAGTGCGTCGGAGATCGCGCTGGCGACCGCGGCCACCGCGCATCCCTGGGAGGGTTCGCCGACGCCCCTGGCGCCTGCCGGATTGTAAGGATCGGGGATGTCAACCGCGGCGTTATGCATTATCGCGGGCACATCGAGGATCGTCGGCAGCTTGGCCTGGTAGAAGCCGACTCCGGCCGGCAGCGCGTTTTGCGGATCGTAGACATGGCGTTCGCTGGCGGCCATGCCGAATCCCCAGACGGCGCCGCCATTGATCTGCTGCGACAATCCCTTCGGATGCACGATCGTGCCGCAATCGGCCACCGCGGCGAAATCAAGCAGATCGATCTTGCCGGTTTCCAGGTCCACGTCGATCTCGACCATGCCGACGCATAATCCCGGCGCGATGCCCCGTTTGGGCAAATTGTCCCGGGCGACGCCGATCAGACCGCTGCCCGCAAGCCCCTGCAAGGCGCGCCGGGTGATCGGATGAATGTCTTCCGGAGATTCTTCGCCGCTGTATTTCCCGCCTGCTTCAATGGCCAGCGCGGCTGCGTCGCCGTAGGTCAATCCCTGGTCGGAATTGTCCGCCCGGAACACTCTCGCACCGTCGATTTCGTAATCCGCGGCTTCTCCGCCGAATTGCATGGCGGCGATTTCCTTCAGTTTGCTTACCGCGTCTTCCGCCGCGACCCAGTTGGCGCGGGTATGGGTGAATATCGTATTGCTGCCGCCCTGGACCGAGCTGTTCGGCAGATGCAGGTCGGTATTTCCGCATACGACCTCGCAATTCTCCCAGGGAACCTGGAGCACTTCCGCCGCGGCGCGCGTTGTGGCCGCATAGGAGTACGTGCCCAGATTGCCCACGCCGCTATGCAGGTAGACCCTGCCATCGGGGGCAATCCGGACCAGGCCGTCATAGCCGTTGCTGCCCGCGGAATGATAGCCGAGCCCGACGCCGACGCCGCGCACCTTGCTGCCGTTGCGCTGCCCCGAGCGGGATTGGCGGTCTTCCCAGTCGAACATTTCGGCGGCCATGTCCAGCGCCTCGCCGAGGAAGGCGCTCGTTACCGGCCCCCGATTCTCGTATACCGGCGATTCACTATGGGGCGCATTGATTCTCCGCATGGCGACGCGGTCTATGCCGAGGTCGCGCGCGGCCTTGTCCATGATCGGCGCGATCGCCGCCGACATTTCGTTCTGGCCGGGACCGCGTTGCGCGCCTCGCGGCGCGGTGTTGGTGAAAACGGGAATATTGCGCAAGCGCATGGCGGTGGGGGTGTATACCACCGACAGATGCTGGGCCGAGGCCGAAGCGCTGTTGCGGCCGGTGGGACCTCCATCGCTGATGATGATCACGTCCATGGCGGCGACGGCGCCGTCGGCGCGCAATCCGGCCTTGATCCAGCCTTGCATGCCCGGCCGGCCGACGCCGACATAGAATTCTTCCTCGCGGGTAATGCGCAATTGCACCGGCCGGTTGAGCATGCGGGCGAAATGGCCGCAAACGCCCATCGTGGGATAGGCCCGGGCCTTGGAGCCGAAGCCGCCGCCGGCGTTCTCGGCGATGACGCAAAGGTTTTCCGGCTCGATGCCGAGCATTTCCGCCAGGCCTTCGTTGACCGCGCTCTGGCTTTGCAGGCTGCCGTAGAAATAGCACTTGCCGTTTTCCCAGTACGCCATGCTGCTGCGCGGCTCGAGACAGTGATGCGGCGTGCCTGCGGTGACGAAGGATTCCTCGACGATGACCGCGCTTTCGGCGAATCCGGCGTCGATTTCCCCATAGGTCCAGCCGTCGGCGAACTCCACGCCCTCGGGTTCCTCGCCGCGGCGAAACTTCTCCACTTCTGCCGCGGGCCACTTGATGCGGGAAATGCCGCCGCGGATGGTTGCGTTCTCATCCGCCAGCGGTGCCGCCTGCCGCAGCACATTGCCGTCCGGGTAGGCGTCCGGGCCGCCTTCGGCAAGCGATTCCAGCGGGTCGGTGACGAAGGGGCGGCGCTCGAAATCCACCCGGATTCTGCCCAGGGCCTCTTCCGCGATGGCGTCGGTCGTCGCGGCTACCGCCAGGATCGGCTGGCCGATGTAGGTAACGTCTTCGGAAGCCAGCATCGGGTTGTCCGGCGCATTGGAAGGCGGCAGGTCGGCGGCGGTAATGACGCCGAGCACGCCATCCATGCGCAAGGCCTCGCCCGCGTCTATATTGACCACCCGGCCGCTTGGCATGGGGCTCGTATAGAGCCTGGCGTAAACCAGGCCTTCGGGCTGGAAGTCTTCCACGTATCGTGCGGCGCCGGTCACCTTGCCTTCGACATCGGGAGGAGTGAAATCCTGGCCAATATGCTTGAAAGTCATGACAGCAACTCCGCGGCGCGCATGACGCCGTTCAGATAGTGGTCGTATGCGCCGCAGCGGCACAGATTGCCGGCCAGCGCCTGTCTTGCCTGCTCCCGGGTAGGCGAGGGATTGGCCCGCAGCAGCCCCTCCGCCGACATCACCTGCCCCGGCGTGCAGAAACCGCACTGGGGCGCGAGTTCCTCGATGAAACCCCTTTGCACCGCGCTGAGACTGCCGTCGGGCAGGCGCAGTCCTTCCACCGTGGTGATGGCGCGTTGCTTGACGGTGTGAGTAAGCAGCGAGCAGCTATAGCAGGCGACGTCGTCGAGCAGGACCGTGCAGGCGCCGCATTCGCCGCGATTGCAGGCGACCTTGGTTCCGGTCAAGCCGAGCCTGGTGCGCAAGGTGAACGCCAGGGTCTCGGACGGCCCCACCTCAACCGGTCGCGGCCTGCCGTTGATGTGCAGGGTCAGCAGCCGATCCATGACCGCGCCGGGGCGCAATTGCTGGGCGCCTGCGATGTAGACGCCGGAGGCCGCCGCGGCGCTCGAGAAAATGACTCCCTTGATGAATCGTCTTCGGGAAAGCCGGATATCCACCGCAGGTTTCCTCCGCAGGATCGACCGAACACCCGCCGAGCCCTTGTAAATAGTGGCTGCGGACTGGCGATCCGGTATGGTTGAGAAACACATAAGCTACCTTTCGCCGATATCAAAAGCAAACCTGGTGCGACATGGCCGTTAACTTTTGGTAGGCTAACCGACCATGAGCGCATTCACCAGGCGCAAATTCCTTCAGACGACCCTGCTCGGCGGTCTGGCTTCCCCCTGGCTTGGCCAGGGTGTGGCTTTCGGCCAGGCATTGGCCGTGACGCCGCAAGCATCTTTTGAAGGCGTATCGGACGATGAAATCCTGCTCGGCACTTCGGCCGCTTTTTCCGGACCGTCCCG
>CAZUSL010000126.1:0-10334 GCA_964622925.1 uncultured Pseudohongiella sp.
CATGAATACGGCAAGGTGCGCGCGCTCGTGGACGAGATGGGCCGCAACGTGAAATCCGCGGGTCCTTCGATTCCGGCCGAAATCCTCGGCCTGAACGGCGTACCCGAGGCGGGCGACGAGTTCGTCGTCGTCAGCGACGAGCGCAAGGCGCGCGAGGTGGCAGAGTTCCGCCGCGACCGCCACAAGGAAAGTCAGCAGGCGCGGCAGCAGGCCAGCGTGGAAAGCATGCTGGTCGATATGGGCAAGGACAGCGTCAAGCTGTTCAAGGTCGTGCTCAAGACCGATGTGCGCGGCTCGCTCGAAGCCATCGCCGGCGCACTGGCCGGACTGAACACCGAAGAGGTCAAGGTGGACCTTGTCGCTTCCGGCGTCGGCGGCATCACCGAAACCGACGCCCATCTGGCAGCTACTTCGAACGCCATGATCATCGGCTTCAACGTGCGCGCCAACAAGGCGGCGCGGGACATCATCGAAAACGAACACTTGCAATTGCGATATTACAACGTGATTTACGAAGTGATCGACGACGCAAAGGTTGTCATGAGCGGCATGCTGGCGCCGGAACTCCGCGAGGAAATCGTCGGCGTGGCCGAAGTGCGCGATGTCTTCAACTCGCCCAAATTCGGCCAGATCGCGGGCAGCATGGTGCTAGAGGGGACGGTTTACCGCAGCAAGCCGATTCGCGTGCTGCGAGACAATGTAGTGATTTACGAAGGGGAACTGGAATCCCTGCGCCGGTTCAAGGACGACATCAACGAAGTCCGTCATGGCATGGAATGCGGAATCGGCGTGCGCAACTACAAGGATGTGCAGATTGGCGACAAGATCGAGGTATACGAGACCACCGAAGTGACTCGCAGCCTGTAGAGCTTTGCGATGGTGAGTCGGGCCCGGCCGGGCCGGAGCGCATGCCATGATGGAGAACAATTCCCGCGCCCAGAGGGTGGCGGACCAGATTCAGCGCGATCTTGCCTCGCTGATCCAGTTCGAAATCGACGATCCGCGCATCGGAATGGTCTCGGTTACCGGAGTGGAAGTCACTCAGGATCTGGCCCATGCGAAAGTTTTCGTAACTTCGCTCGGCGGTGGAGACGTCGCGCGGCAGCCTTCGGATGCGGCCGGCCGCGAGAGTACGGCGGCCCTGAACGGCGCCGCGGGTTATCTGCGGGGCCTGTTGGCCCGGCGCCTGCAACTGCGCACGGTGCCGAAGTTGAGCTTTCATTACGACGCCAGCGTGGAGCGAGGCCGCCAACTGGACGAACTGATCGACAGCGCGCTGGCCTCGGACCGGGAACGGCATTCGTGACCGCGTCCGGATTGTGGAAGGAATATTGAATGCGTGGCCGGCGTAACAGGGGCAGGGATGTCAGTGGACTGATCGTGCTGGACAAGGCGCCGGGGCTTTCGTCCAACTCGGCCTTGCAGCAGGTGAAACGGATTTTCCAGGCGAGCAAGGCGGGTCATGGCGGCAGTCTCGACCCGTTGGCGACCGGCGTCTTGCCGCTTTGCCTCGGCGAGGCGACCAAGGTGTCCCGATTCCTGCTGGATTCGGACAAGAGGTATCGCACGCGCATGAAACTCGGCGTGCGCACGGACAGTGGCGACAGCGAAGGCAGGGAAATCGCGGTCTGCGAGGAATTTTCGGTGACCAGGGAGCAGGTGGAGCTGGCGCTGGAAAGTTTTCGCGGCGAAATCGAACAGGTGCCGCCGATGCATTCGGCGGTGAAAGTGCAAGGCACGCCGCTCTACAAGCTGGCCCGCAGCGGCCGGGTCGTCGAGCGGGAGCCGCGCAAGGTGACGATTTATGCGATCGCGCTGACGGAATTCGCGCCGCCGGAGATCGAGATTGAACTGGCCTGCAGCAAGGGCACGTACATTCGCACGATCGCCGACGAATTGGGACAGATGCTGGGCTGCGGGGCCCATATAATCGCCCTGCGGCGTTTGCAGGCCGGAGGATTCGGCGAAGAGGACTGCGTTACCGCCGGATTCCTCGAACAGGAAAAGGAAAGCAAGGGCCTGGAGGGAATCGACCGCTACCTGGCGCCGATCGACAAGCCGCTGGCCGATTTGCCCGCGGTCATGTTGCCGGATATCGCGGCGAACCAGGTGCGCAGCGGCCAGGCGGTGCTCGTACGGCACCTGCCTGCCGAGGGAATGGTCAGGATGTATCGCAAGACATGCGATCAGGAACGCTTCATCGGCATCGGCGCCATCGACGACGATGGCAGGGTCGCGCCGAAGCGCCTGATCGCGGAACCCGCCGGCTGATCGGCCCTTGCCTCGCGGCGGCAAATTGAATTTGGAGATATAAATGGCTTTATCGACAGAAGAGAAACAGACGATCATCAAGGAATACGCCACGGGCGAGGGAGACACGGGCTCCCCGGAAGTGCAGGTAGCCTTGCTGACCGCCAACATCAACGATCTGCAGGCTCACTTCAAGCAGCATATTCACGATCACCATTCACGCCGCGGCCTGATCCGGATGGTCAACAGCAGAAAGAAACTGCTCGACTATCTGAAGCGAAAGGACGTGGATCGCTATTCCGCATTGATCAAGCGGCTCGGACTGCGCCGCTAGGCGCCGGAAAAATACATCACGGCCGTTTCGATCGATACGGCCAACAGGAATTACTTATGTTCAATATCACAACGAAGACGTTTCAATACGGCGACCAGACGGTCACCATTGAAACAGGAAAGATTGCGCGCCAGGCAACCGGCGCGGTTACCGTCACCATGGGCAACTCCAAGGTGCTGGCTACCGTGGTCGGCCGGAGAGAGGCGTCGCCAACCGCCGACTTTTTCCCGCTGACCGTCAACTATCAGGAAAAAACCTATGCCGCGGGGAGAATTCCCGGCGGATTCTTCAAGCGCGAAGGGCGTCCCACCGAAAAGGAGACCCTGACCTCGCGACTCATCGACCGGCCGATCAGGCCATTGTTTCCGAAAGGATTTCTCAACGAGGTGCAGGTCATCTGCACGGTGATCTCCGCGGACAAGGACCACGATCCCGACATCGCCGCCATGATCGGCGCCTCCGCCGCCCTGGCGATTTCCGGCATACCTTTCGCCGAACCGATCGCCGCCGCGCGCGTCGGCCTCGACCTGAACACCGGCTATATCCTCAATCCATCGTTCGACCGGCTTCAGGAGTCGGCGCTGGACATGGTGGTGGCCGGCACCCGCTCAGCAGTGCTTATGGTGGAATCCGAAGCGAACGAACTTACCGAAGATCAAATGTTGGGCGCGGTCCTGTTTGCCCAGCAAGAAATGCAGGTAGTCATAAACACTATCCAGGAACTCAAGGACGAAGTCGGCAAGCCGGCCTGGATATGGGAGCCGGCCGGGGAAAATGAGAAGTTGACCGAGGCGCTGGCGCAGCAATTCGCCGGTCGTATCACGGAGGCTTACCAGATTTCCGGCAAGATGGAACGCTATGACGCTCTTGGCGCGCTGCAATCCGAGGCAGTCGAGGCGCTTGGGAACTCAGACGACGATGTCAGCGAGGCGGACATCCGCAAGGCTTTCTCGGCGCTGGAGAAAAGCACTGTCCGAAATCGGATTATCGACGGCGAACCGCGCATCGACGGCCGCGATACCCGAACTGTGCGCCCGATCGAAGTGGAAGTCGGCATATTGCCGAAGGCCCACGGCTCGGCGCTGTTCACCCGCGGCGAAACCCAGGCACTGGTAGTCACCACCCTGGGCGCCGTGCGCGATTCGCAGTTGATCGAAGGACTGGCGGGCTCGCACAAGGAAGGATTCATGCTGCATTACAACTTTCCGCCGTACTCGGTCGGAGAGACGGGTTTCATGAGCGGGCCCAAACGCCGGGAAATCGGCCACGGCCGGCTCGCCAAGCGCGGCGTTGCCGCCCTGATGCCCGCCGAAGAGGAATTTCCCTACGCGATCCGCGTGGTTTCGGAAATCACCGAATCCAACGGCTCGAGTTCCATGGCCTCGGTCTGCGGGGCCAGCCTGTCCATGATGGACGCCGGCGTGCCCCTGCGCGCGCCGATAGCCGGCATCGCCATGGGCCTGATCAAGGAAGACGAGCGTTTCGCCGTACTCACCGACATCCTTGGCGACGAGGATCATCTCGGTGACATGGACTTCAAGGTCGCGGGCACCGCCAAGGGCGTGACCGCCTTGCAGATGGACATCAAGATCCAGGGTATCACCGAGGAAATCATGGAAACCGCCCTGGCCCAGGCTCATGAGGCCCGGCAGCATATTCTCGGCGAAATGGGCAAGGTGATATCCGAAGCCCGCCCGACCGTGAACGAGAACGCGCCGAGCATGGCCACCCTTCGCATCGATCAGGACAAGATCCGCGATGTTATCGGCAAGGGCGGCGCGGTGATCCGTTCCATCACCGAGGAGACCGGCGCGGCGATCGATATCGACGACGACGGCGTCGTGCGCATTTACGGCGAGGACGTCAACTCCCGCGACGCGGCCCTCGACCGGATCAACGAGATAACCGCCGAGGCGGAAGTCGGCAAGCTATACAACGGCACCGTCGCACGCATCGTAGATTTCGGCGCCTTCATCAATATTCTTCCCGGCAAGGACGGCCTGGTGCATATCTCCCAGATTTCCAGGAATCGGGTCGAGAACGTCGGCGACTATCTGGAGGAAGGACAGGAAGTGCTGGTCAAGGTACTCGACCTCGACGCCCGCGGCCGCATCAAGTTGAGCATGAAAGAAGTAACCGAAGAGGAAAAAGAGACCTTCACAGCGTGATTGCACAGCGGGTTCATGATCGGCGGAGAATCATATAGAATCGGGAGTCATCGTGATTTTCCGTCGAGCTCGAACAAGCAAGAGGATCTGAAAATGTCGCATCGATTCCGGCTCAATCCGGCCCTTACACCGTTTGCGCTGCTTGCCTTGCTGGCGCCAACCGCGGGTTTCGGCCAGCAGGACGAGATTACCTTCCACAGGGACATCGAACCGATCTTGCAAAGGAGTTGCCAGAATTGCCATCGAGTCGGCGGCGTTGGCCCCATGCCGCTGGTCACGTACGAGCAGGTCGCTCCCTTTGCCGGCCTGATCGAATACAAGACCGGCATCCGCAACCGCGCCGGCGCCATGCCGCCGTGGTACATGGAAAAGAACATCGGCATCCAGGATTACAAGAACGATCCTTCGCTGAACGATACGGAAATCGAGGCGATTTCCGTCTGGGCCCGGTCGGGAACGCCGAAGGGCGATCCCGCCGACGCCCCCGAGCCGCTGGTATTCGACGACAGCATCAAGTGGACCGCCGGCGAACCCGACCTGATCGTCAGGACCAATCCGGTCACCAAGCTTGCCGGCACGCCGGACTGGTGGGGCGAGATCGACCGCATTCCCATACCGCTGGACGAGGAACGCTACGTCAGGTCGGTTGAAATCGTCGAAGTCAACGACGTCAACTTCCAGACCGGCACCGGCCGCGAGACCGTCGGCGGACGCTACATTTTCCATCACATGATCTGGAGTACAGCCGAGATCGACGAAAACGGCCAGCGCATCGACGATACCGTTACATCCTGGCCGGTGCACGAGGTAGGCCGCAATCCGGACATCTTCGACGAGGACGCCGGCAGGCTGCTGCGCCCGGGCACCTATGTCGTTTCCGATTCGGTGCACCTGCATTCCAACGGCCAGGACACCACCGGCCATCTGGAAATCGGTTTCCGCTTCCACCCGGTGGGTTACGAGCCCAAGTACGAGCGCGTCCGGCTCGGACTCGGCAACGGCGTCGACATCAGCATCGCCGGCAACCGGAACAACCAGGAACTGCACGCCTACAGGGTCCTTGAGGACCACATCAAGATCGTCACCTTCGAACCGCACCTGCATGCCCCGGGCGAACGCATGTGCCTGGAGGCGATCTGGGGCTATACCGTGGAGACGCTTTCCTGCGTCGGTTACGACCACAACTGGGTGCGCGGCTATGCCTATGCCGATCACGCCCAGCCACTGCTGCCGAAGGGCACGATCCTGCATATCGTCGGTTACATGAACAATACCGAGACCAATCCGAACGTGCCCGACCCACGCAACTGGCAGGGCTCCGGCAACCGTTCGGTGACCAATATGTTCAT
Organism: uncultured Pseudohongiella sp.; assembly: GCA_964622925.1. Lineage (GTDB taxonomy): Bacteria > Pseudomonadota > Gammaproteobacteria > Pseudomonadales > Pseudohongiellaceae > UBA9145. The sequence goes on from CAZUSL010000126.1 coordinate 6,102, forward strand.
CGACCTGGGCATGCGGGTGAAGCTTACCGACGAGCAGTTCGCGGAAGCGATGGAAGAGCGCCGGCAGGTGCTCAACCTCGGGCCGAACGACCATGTCATCGGCTGCCCGCTGTGTGCCGCGCCGCTGGTCTCGGGAACGCTTTCACAAACGCTCTCACCAATGGCCGCGTCCACGCCGGAATCTTCGGACTGAATCAGACTGATATAAGAGGAATCGAGTGAAAATGCTTGTTACAGGTAGTTCGGGCGCGTCCCGAAAAATTCTTGGCATATTGCTGCTGGCGTCTTTCTGCGCCGGCGGCGCCAGTGCACAAACCTATCTCAGCGGCCAGCACGTGGAGCCGGCTTTCGAAGGCTGGAGACCCAACGACGAAGGCGGCTTCAACATGATGTTCGGCTACATGAACGAGAATTGGGAGGAGTCTCCCGACGTTCCCGTCGGCGAGCACAATTACTTCGAACCGGGCGAACCGGATCGCGGCCAGCCGGCGCATTTCCTGCCGCGCCGCAATCGCTTCACTTTCGAAGTCGCCGTGCCCGCCGACTGGGGCGACAGGGAACTCGTCTGGACGCTGCAAGTGAACGGTGTCGAGAAGAAAGCCTACGCCACCTTGCGTGAAGACTATCTTGTCGACAACATGGTCATCGCTTCCGAGACCGGTTCCCTCGGCGCCGGCACGAGCAGTCCGGAATCCCGCGCCAACGTTCCGCCCATAGTCGAGATACAGGGCGACGACATTCGCACCGTCGCGGTCGGCGAACCGCTGGTGCTCGATACCCTGGTAACCGACGACGGCCTGCCCGAGCCCACCGACCCGGTGGAAGAAGCGCGCCGTTTCGCCGAGTTCGCCGGTGGACCGCTGGCATCCGCTTTCATTACCCCTGAACTGATCATGGAGCGGCGCATGACGAGTCCGCCCACGAAAGTGACCGTGGACAAGGTCAACGGCCTGTATTACTCGTGGAACAAGTATCGCGGTCCCGGCAATGTCAGCTTCGATCCGCCCCAGGTCAAGGTCTGGGAAGACACCCGCACCAGCGCGAACTCGCCCTGGGGCGCATTGTTCCTGCCGCCGCCGATTCCGGAAGACGGCATCTACACGGTAACCGCCACCTTCGACGAGCCCGGCACCTATGTATTATGGGGCAGGGCCGATGACGGCGGCTTGTACCACGACGGTTACATTACGGTGAATGTCACCGAATAAGTTTGGAGTCGCCGATGCACACGTTCCGCAGGCCTGTCCGATTTTCGATTCAAGTCGTACTTCTTGTACTCTTTCCTGTTGCGGCCCAGATCGGCTTCGCCCAGGACTTCTACTATCCGCCGCCCGGGGAATGGGAGCGGCGCGCGCCTGAAGAAGCGGGCATGGACAGCGCGAAACTGGCGGCGGCGGTGGAATTGGCCAAGGACAGTACCGTGGTCGAGCCCCACGACATGGCCCAGTTCATCGAACGCAGCTTCGGCCGCGAGCCGCACTTCAGCATTCTCGGCCCGGTCAAGCGCCGGGAGGAAGGCTCCGGACTGGTGGTGCGCAACGGTTACATCGTCGCCGAATGGGGCGACATCGAGCGCGAAGACATGACATTCAGCGTCGCCAAGAGCTATCTCTCGACCATGGCCGGCCTGGCGCTCGACGAGGGTCTGATCGAAGACGTGACCGATCCGGTGAAGGCATATTTCCCCCACGAGAGTTTCGACGATCCGCATAACGCGCCCATCACCTGGGAGCATTTCCTGAACCAGTCGTCGGATTGGGCCGGGACGCTCTGGGGCAAGCCCGACTGGGCCGACCGTCCCCACGACTACGATCCGGCGGAAGCGATCAATCGTGAAATGCATGAGCCGGGCACTTTCTACAAGTACAACGACGTGCGCGTGAACATGCTCGCCTACTCGCTGCTCAACGTCTGGCGCGAACCTCTCGACGGGGTGCTCAGGGAGAAGGTCATGGATCCGATCGGCGCCAGCGAGGAATGGGAATGGCACGGCTATGAAAATTCCTGGGTGGAGATCGACGGCCGGCGGATGCAATCGCCTTCCGGCGGCGCCCATTGGGGCGGCGGCTTCTTCATCAGCACGCTCGACCATGCCCGTTTCGGTTACCTGTTCCTGCGCGACGGCAACTGGGACGGCAGGCAACTCGTTTCCAGGGAATGGGTGGATGCGGTGCAGCAGCCCTCGCTCCCCTACAAGCGCTACGGCTACATGTGGTGGCTGAATACCGATCATGAAGCGGTCGAAAACGCGCCGGAAAGCGCTTTCTACGCCAGCGGCGCAGGCGGCAACTACATCTGGATCGACCAGGAGAACGATTTGCTCGTGGTGATGCGCTGGGTGCCTCGCATGGGCGAAGTCATGGCGGCCTTCACCGACGCCATCGTCCAGTTGTAACCTTACGAATGATTCGCCCCAGGCGCACATTTCCCATGGTGCCGACGCTGGTTCTGGCGCTCGGCGTTTCTTTCTTCTCCACCGGCGCGGCAGCGCAGTCCGAAGCCCGGGTCAACAAGCTGATCGAGTTGTTCGAGAACGATCAGCCCGCGTTCGGGCTGCTGTCTTTCGATTATTCGCTCAACAACGCGCGCTCGCTGGCAAGCTCGGGGCTCGACTTCATCATGATCGATATGGAGCATGCGCCGTTCGACGTCGAACGCCTGCGCCTGTTCCTGCTCGGCATGACGAACAAGCGTTCAATCATGGTAAAAGGCAATCTGCAGCCGGATGTAGTGCCCTTTGTGCGCATTCCCGCCGCGGGCGGCGCCGGGGAACTGATCGCCCAGGCGAAGCAGGTTCTCGATGTCGGGGTCTACGGCATCATGTTTCCGGCCGTCCACAATCGGGAACAGGCGGAACTTGCCGTGCGCGCCATGCGTTATCCGCAGGTGAACGGTTCGCCGGACATGGAGCCCTCCGGATTGCGCGGGCGCAATCCCTCCAACGCCGTCTGGTATTGGGGCATTCCCGATTACATGGCGAAAGCCGATGTCTGGCCCCTCGACCCGCAAGGCGAATTGCTCGCGGTCATGTTCATCGAGTCGCCCCAGGGCGTGGAGAACATTGAGGAGATCGTCACCGTGCCCGGCCTGGGCGGCATATTCATCGGCCCGTCGGACCTGAGCACTTCCATGGGCTATGCCAGCCCCGCGGCGCCGGAAGTGGAAGCGGCGATCCAGACCGTGCTCGGCGCCTGCCTCGAACATGACGTGCCATGCGCAATAACCACCGGCGCGGGCTCAGTCCAGGAGCGCATCGAACAGGGCTTCCGCTTCGTGACCGTCGGCGCCGATGGCGGCCTGTCCTCGGGCGCGGCCAACGCCTTGCGGCTCGGCCTCGAAGCCGCCGGACGCGACTGATCACATGAAGAACCCGAATTTCAGAGGAACAACCCCATGAGAACCATAGTCAGTTCGATATTGGCAGTCGTATTTGCCGTATTCGCGGGCGCCGCCCTGGCCCAGGCCGACATGGAGCCGGTCAATGACCTGCCCAATCCGTACCAGATCTATACCGGCTGGGCCAAGATGCCCGCCGGCCGCGAATGGGGCGCCACCAGCGCCATCGACGTCGACCTCGACGGCAAGTCGATCTGGATCGGCGAGCGTTGCGGCTCGGACTCCATCCGCCCCGCGTTCCCGATCAGGGGCTGTGCCGAATCCGACCTGCCGGTAGTGCTGAAGTTCAATTCCGACGGAGACATGGTGAGGAGCTTCGGCGGTGGCATTTTCGCCGTTCCGCACGGTTTCCATGTCGACCCCGACGGCAATATCTGGGTAACCGACGCTCCGTTCACGTTGCCTCCCGGCATCGAAGGCAAGGGCCACATCGTGGTCAAGTTCAGCCCCGAAGGCGATCGGCTGATGACCCTCGGCACACCTGGCGTTACCGGCGACGACGAGTCCCATTTCAACATGCCGTCCGATGTTCATGTGGCGCCCAATGGCGATATCTTCGTCGCCGACGGTCATGGCGGCGACAGCAACGGACGCATCGTCAAGTTCGACGCCAACGGCAACTACCTGATGGAATGGGGCGAGCCCGGCTCCGGCCCAGGCCAGTTCGACGCCCCCCACGGCCTGGCGATGGATTCCCAGGGCAGGCTGTTCGTCGCCGACCGCGGCAATGTCCGCATCCAGATCTTCGAACAGGACGGAACTTTCATCGACGAGTGGTACCAGTTCGGACGGCTGAGCGGCATCTATATCGACGCCAACGACGTCCTGTATGCTGCC
>CAZUSL010000127.1:0-7711 GCA_964622925.1 uncultured Pseudohongiella sp.
GGCTTCGACAACAACGCCGAAGTGCTGTCGCTGTCGCCGGCCCTGATGGAACGATACGTTTCGGCGGCGCACAGGATCGCGGAACTCGCCGTGGGCGCCGCGCCGCGCTCGACCCTGATCAAGACCTACGAAGTGCCGCTGAACCTGATCCAGGACGACCGCCTCAGCGACGAATTGCCTTTCGGTTCACGCGGCGGCGCCGCGTTCGAACACAACTTCCCGGTCGACGGCGAATATCGATTCACGATCAAGTTGCAGACCAACTACGTCGATTTCGTACGCGGCTACGACGCGCCTGGCGAGATCGAGGTCAGCCTCGACGGCGAGCATCTCGAAACCTTCGGCTTCGGCGGCGATGCGCCCGGCACCCCGGCGCCATACAGTTTCGCCGGCAATATCCGCGGCAGCGACGACTGGGAAGAATTCATGATGGTTTTCGCCGAGGAAGGTTTCGAAATCGAGGTGACCGTCGAAGCCGGCCCGCGCGTCATCGGCGCGACTTTTCCGCGCGCGATGTGGGAACCCGAGGGCATCCGGCAGCCGCGCCTGTTCGGCTATCACCTTGCTGTGACCGAGTTGCCCGACGCCAACCCGAGCCTGGGAAGCATTTCGGTCGAAGGTCCCCTGTCGGTCGCCGGGCCGGGCGATACGCCCAGCCGGCGGCAAATCTTCACCTGCAGCCCGGCCAGCGCCGATCAGGAGCCGGCCTGCGCCAGGGAAATACTCGACACATTGGCGCGCCGCGCCTATCGCCGCCCCGTGAGCGAGGGCGATCTTGCCGAACTGTACGAATTCTTCGAAGCCGGCCGCCGCGAAGGCGGTTTCGACACGGGCATTCAATACGCTCTCGAACGGGTGCTCGTGTCTCCCGACTTCCTGTTCCGCATCGAGCGGGACCCGGCCGCGGCCGAACCCGGATCGGTTTACGCGATCAGCGATCTCGAACTCGCATCCCGGCTGTCCTTTTTCCTCTGGAGCAGCATTCCCGACGACGAACTGCTCGATCTGGCCGAACGCGGCGCGTTGCGCGAGCCCGGTACGCTGGAAAACCAGGTGCGGCGCATGATGGCCGACCCGCGGGCGGGCGCCTTCATCGAGAACTTCGTCGGCCAATGGCTGTACCTGCGCAATCTAGACGGTCATTACCCCCTGCCTTCGGGCTTTCCCGAATTCGACGAGAACCTGCGCGAAGCCTTCAAGCGCGAGACGCAGCTTTTCCTCGACGAGCAGATTCGCTCGGACCGCAGCATGCTCGAATTGCTCAGCGCCGATTACACCTACCTGAACGAAAGACTGGCGCAGCATTACGGGATTCCGGATATCTACGGCAGCCGCTTCCGCAAGGTCACGCTCGACGGCGACCAGCGCGGCGGCCTGCTCGGCCATGGCAGCCTGCTGACGGTGACTTCGTACCCGAATCGCACTTCGGTGGTGTTGCGAGGCAAGTTCGTGCTCGAAAACCTGCTCGGCGCGCCGCCGCCCGAACCGCCGCCCAACGTGCCCGCGCTCGAGGAGGCGAACGAGGAAGGCAGGGTGCTGACCATGCGCGAGGCGATGGCGCAGCATCGCGAGAATCCGGCCTGCCGCTCGTGCCACGCGGCGATGGATCCGATCGGATTCTCGCTGGAGAATTACGACGCCGTGGGCAAATGGCGCACCCGCTTCGCCGGCCAGCCGATCGACGCCTCCGGGGCGATTCCCGGCGGCGCCGAGTTCAGCGGCCCCGACGGCCTGGCGAACCTGCTGCTCGAGCGGCCAGGCGACTTCGTCGGCGCGGTGACCGAGAAATTGATGACCTATGCCCTGGGGCGTGGTCTGGAGTACTATGACATGCCGGCTGTGCGTTCGATCGTTCGCAACGCCGAAGAGGACGACTATCGCTGGTCATCGGTGATAATGGGCGTGATCGAAAGCGCCCCGTTCCAGATGCGGAGGACAGAATTATGATCATTCTGAAAAAGAGACTTTCAAGGCGCACGATGCTGCGGGGGCTGGGCGCGAGCCTGGCGCTGCCGCTGCTCGACAGCATGACGCCCGCGCTCGGAAACACCGCGCCGGAAGCTACGCGCCGGCTCGGCGTGGTCTACGTGCCGAACGGCATGGCTATGAAAGCCTGGACTCCAGCCGCCGAGGGAGCGGATTTCGAACTTACCCGGATCCTCAAGCCGATGGCCGCCTACCGGGACCGCATGCTCGTGCTCACCGGCCTCAATGGCGTGCCGAGCAATGCCGGCGTACACGCCAGCGCCTCCACGCGCTTTCTTACCGGAGTGACTCCGGCCCGCACCGAGAACGATCTCCAGGCCGCGGTGTCGATCGACCAGCTCGTGGCGCGCCGGTTCGGCCAGGAAACCCAGCTCGGATCGCTGGAACTCGCGCTCGACGAAAACGACGTGTTCGGCTCCTGCGACATCGGTTTCAGTTGCATGTACACCAGCACCATCGCCTGGCGCGACGCGAATACGCCACTGCCGATGGAAACCAATCCGCGGCTGGTGTTCGAGCGTCTCTTCGGCAATATCGGCACCACGGATCCGCAAGTGCGGCCCCAGCGCATCCGCAAGGACCGCAGCCTGCTCGACTCGCTGACCGAGCGGGTAGCCGAACTCAACCGCAGCGTCGGCGCCGGCGACCGCGCGAAGCTCGACCAGTATCTCGACGCCGTGCGCGACGTCGAACGGCGGATCCAGATGGCCGAGGAACAAAGCGGCCGCGACCTGCCCGAAGTGACGCAGCCGTCGGGCGTGCCCGGAACTTACGAAGAGCACGCCAAGTTGATGTTCGACCTGCAGGTACTCGCCTATCAGACCGACCTGACCCGCGTCGTCACTTTCATGATGGGGCGGGAACTGAGCGGACGCACTTATGCCGAGATCGGCGTGCCCGACTCGCATCATCCTACTTCGCATCACCGCGACGATCCGGTGCTCTACGAGAAAGTCACCAGGATCAACGAGTTCCACACCCACCTGTTCGCTTACTACCTCGACAAGCTCGACGCGACGCCGGACGGCGACGGCTCCTTGCTCGACAGCATGTTGCTGCTTTACGGCGCGGGCATGTCCGACAGCAATCAGCACGACAATCGCGGATTGCCGCTCGTGCTGTTCGGCGGCGGCGCAGGCAAGCTCAAGGGCGGCCGGCACATCCGCTATCCGGAGGGTACCCCCGCCAGCAACCTGCATCTGACGATGCTCGACAAGATGGGCATGCCCGTGGACAAGTTCAGCAACAGCACCGGTCCGCTCGAATTGTTGAGCGAGGTGTAGCTCCGCGGCTCCGAGAGAAACCATGATCGGGAGCGCGCTGTCCAGGCAAACCGAAGCCGCGCCGCTTCATTGCCGGATCAGGCTGATTGCCGGCTTGGCGCTGGCGTTTCTCCTCTGCCCGGCCGGCGCGATACTGGCTTCGGAAACTTCCCTTATCGAAACAGCAAGATACCAGGACGCCGAGGACGTGCGGGTTCTGCTCGAAAGCGGCGCCGATCCGGATCAGCGCCAGGCGGACGGCGCCACGGCCTTGCATTGGGCGGTGTACCGCCAAGACATGGAAATGGCGGGCCTGCTGTTGTCAGCCGGCGCGGATGTCAATGCGGTCAACCGCCTCGGCGCTTCGCCGCTTTTCGTCGCCGCCGAAGGCGACAATGCCGGCCTGATACGGCAATTGCTCGAAGCTGGCGCCGACCCCGACATCGCCCTGCCGATGGGCGAAACGCCGGTCATGACCGCGTCACGCGTGGGCTCGGCCGAGAGCGTTCGCGACCTGATCGCAGCCGGAGCGGACGTGAACGCCGTCGAGCGCTCTCGTGGGCAGACCGCCCTGATGTGGGCGGCGGCCCAGGGGCACATGGAAGTCGCGACGGCGCTGATCGAGGCGGGCGCCGATCTGGAGGCGCGCTCCACGGTGCGCCCACGGCTCATGTTTGCCGATGCCTCGAACGGAGGCGCCTTCGATCAGGGCATCGAGGAACGACTCGGCGGCTACTCGCCCTTGCTGTTCGCGGCGCGCAACGGCCACGGCGGAGTGGCCCGGCTGCTGATCGAAGCGGGAGCGGAAATCGACGGCGAGGCGGGCAACGGAGCGGGCCCCCTCGTGGTCGCGGTCCATAGCGGCCACTTCGTGCTGGCGCGTCGATTGCTCGAATTCGGCGCCGACCCGAATGCGATCGGCGCCGGCTATAACGCACTGCATGCCGCGGTGCTGCGCGGCGATCTCGAAACGGTGAACGCGTTGCTCGAACATGGCGCCGACCCGAACGTGCGGCTTGTCCGCCCCACACCGACGCAACGCGCGAGCGAAGACTGGGCGTTCAGATCCCCCATGGTGAGCGCTACGCCCTATTGGATTGCGGCGTACTTCCGCGAAGCCGGAATCATGCGCGCGCTCGAACGCGCCGGAGCGGATCCGCTCATGACTACGCAGGAGTCCTTCCGCCGCCTGCGCGATCGGGAATCCCGCGAGAATCCGCCGCCGCCGGAGGTCGTGGGAGGATTTGCGACTGCGCTGCAGGCGGCCGTGAGAGGCGCCAGCGACCGTGATCGATATTACGTACTTGCAACCGAAGACCCGGTCGGTGAAGAGCGGCTGGCCCTGGAAGCGGTGCGAACGGCAGCCGAACACGGCGTCGACCTCGACCACGCCGATTTCACCGGCTCGACGGCGCTGCACGACGCGACGGCGAGAAACCTCGTGACCATCGTCAGGGAGCTGGCCGAGCGGGGAGCGGACGTGAACGCGCTCAACGGACGCGGCATGACGCCACTCGATATCGCCGAGGCGCCGGCGAGACGGTCCGTATTGAACCTGGAATCGAACGCGCCCGTCCCGACAGAGTCGGCGGCCGACGTGCTGCGGGATTTTGGCGCCCTGCTTTCGCAAGATTTACCTGATTGAAGATTGCTGGCTTCGATCCGCCGCCATCTGCCGGGCGGGACGCAGCAGACGACCCGCCTGTACTGACCTAACCAGCCGATTGAGCCTGAAAGGTGGAAATTCCACATTGCGAGCGGTTCTAATCAGTGGGTACGGTCAGAGGAGATACAGAAATCCTTAAGTGGAGTTGCGGTAACGAGTAAGATCTTCCGGAGTGACTTCCGAGGCCGGCACGAGCCGGTAATGCTTCTCTTGTACGACTCTGATTTCTTCGTTCTCCAACGTGACCTCGAACATCGCGATCAGGTCGTTTTCAGCGAACTGCGTGAGGATTGGCCGGCAGATCAGGTCGGGTAATCTTTGCCGACACCAGAGAAAGTCCTGCTCGGATTGAATGACCGAAAGCTGATCGGTCCCGCCCTTCGCCTGGACGGGAAGGATAAACTGTCTGCCCGTGCTGTCGACGGCTACGTATATCTCGTCTACCTCAATCTGGCCGATGTCCTGAACCGTAGTACGCAGATGATTCTGAAGCGAATAAGCAGAAACGCCCAGGAACACATCTATCAGACGGTTGTATCGAATCTTTGCCAAGAGCGCCTGTTCGTCCGACATGGAATGGGCGGACACTATTTCCGGAGTGGCGTCGGGTATCTTGATCGTCATTAGCGCGGGATTGGGAACGATGCGGTTTACGGTTCCCAGGCGAAACACATAGGCAGCCGGCCCGGCTCCGCGAATAGCCCACTCCTTATCGTCAGGAGCCGTATCCAATATGGTCTGAGGAAACGAGCGTCGAAATCGAAACGCGTACAATACGTCCCCGAGGTTTCTCGGAACGGGAACGCCGAGTTTTTCCGCGGCATCAACCAGATCGTCCCTGACGAATTCGACTTCGGCATCACCGGGACGGTAGCGGTCAAGGAAGACACGCTCGATTATTTTTTCGTAACTCATGCGCTGGCGCGAGCGAGTTCCCGCTCTATATCCTGCTGCTTGCGCTTCGTGGCGCCGCTCTTCCGGTCTCGCTTTGCGATGGGTACATCTATGCTCCAATAGGCGGCGGCTTCCGTCATGTCCATTTCCAGAAGCTGGGAAGAGCCCAGTTGGATAGATCGCTCGGGCGAGGTTGGCTCAACGCCTAGTGCCTCGCGTACGGACGTGGCGACCGCTCTTGCCAAGGGAGGAGGCACCGAATTGCCGATCTGCCGCCCTCCGTGCCACTTGGTAACGTGAAACCTAAACCAGTCCGGGAACCCATGTAGCCGCGCCATTTCCCGCACCGTGACGCATCGGTCGTAGCGATAGTGAATCGGTCTAGGGCTTGTGAAAGCGCCGCGCGCAGAATCCGTACCGGCGCGCAACGTATTCGACACACCGGTCGCGGCTAACTTATAAAATCGGGAAATGGGTTCGACCTCGGCGGGTTTAGTACCACGAAATCGTCGTCGAGAGATTTGGGTGTGTGCCGTTCGCAGACTTGACGTCAAGAGTCGTGGGTTCCACTTGCGCGCATAACCATGATGCCAAGCGTCGCTGCTGAGACACCTCATCTCCTTCGCGTAGGCGCTCAATCTTGAGGCCGGTTCCTCGATGCGTACGCTGTCGGAGGAAATCAGTTCGTCGAATTGCTCCGCGTCCGGTAGATCGTCCAACGCGTCCCGGCATGTCGGCGTCGGCACGAGAATCTCGGCGATCGGATAGCAGGGAGCAACGGCACCCTTTGCGCCCAGTAGGAAGAGGCGCTGCCGGTCTTGGGGTACGCCGAAGTGACGCGCATTGAGGACTTGCCAAGGGAGTGTCACGGAATAGCCGGCTGCCTCGAACTCAACGGCCAATTCGTCAAGGAGTTGCCGGTGCTTGCCTACGGTCAGCCCGCGAACGTTCTCAAGTACAAAAACGGACGGCTTGAGTTCGACCACTAGGCGTAGGAAATGTTTGATTAGCTGGTTACGCGGGTCGTCGAGGGCGCGCTTGCCGATCATGGAAAAGCCCTGGCAGGGCGCGCCCCCCACAATTACGTCGATCGGCGCTGCGAGCTCTCGGCTAATGGCAGCCCCGTCAATTTCGGTCGCATCCGCACAGTGCATCCGACACAGCGGAAAATTGTATTCGTGCGTGGCGGCGTGAACGGGGTCGATCTCGATAGCCGCGGCGACGTCGAATCCGGCTTGCTCGAATCCGAGGCTCAACCCGCCAACGCCCGCGAATACGTCCAGGACGGTCGGCCGCCTCATGAAAGTTCGCCTTCCAGAAAGCCCACCAATCGCTGCCTCAGTGAATCCATGTGTGCTATTTCGCATTCCCAAACTACGCAAACCTCCCATCCCTTGCCAATGAGGTCGCGGATGTTCCTCGCGTCCCTGGCTACGTTCTTGCTGATCTTCTCTTTCCAATAGTCCAATCGGCTAGTAGGTAGCCGGCCTTTCCTGCAATCGTGGCCGTGCCAAAAGCACCCGTGGACGAAAACCACCTTCCGCCGTGACCGGAAAACCAGGTCGGGGCGTCCGGGCAAGTCGCGCCTGTGGAGGCCGTAGCGGTAGCCCATCCGGTGCAAAAGCCGACGGACGGCCATTTCGGGGCCGGTGTCCTTCTGCCGGACCGCGGCCATTATCCTTGATCTAACGTCAGGTGTGCGATTGTCGACCACTACGGATACTGTATAACCCCATTGCGGATTTCGCAATGAAAGGGGTGAAATTGTCAAAGCAAAGCAGAAATGTCCCCTTTTCTCCAAAGCAGAGATGTCCCCTTCGGCCTTGCGCGCAGGGAGCGTAGCGACCGGAGCGCAAGGCCGCGCCGCGGCTATCCGGCGGCCGCCTCCGCGCCGGGCTTGAGC
>CAZUSL010000128.1:0-1971 GCA_964622925.1 uncultured Pseudohongiella sp.
GTCGCGCACGGTCCCGGCAAGGGCGCGGGGAATCGCTGCAAGTCTGCGCACGCCGGCGGCCCCCGCTCAGGAAGCGGCGAGAAATCCATAGTGGCGGCGGACGCGGCCATTTCCATGATCGCGGACTTGCTCGCCGCTTCCTGAGCGGGGCCGCCGGCGTGCGCAGACTTGCAGCGATTCCCCGCGCCCTTGCCGGGACCGTGCGCGACTGGCTGTGGCAGCCTGAAAACGAATCCGAATTTTGGTTTGTCAGCGCAGCCCGGCGCGGCCTGCAGATCCTTGCAGCGGTCATTCGCGACCTGGCGAGCGGCCAGCTTTCCCTGCGCGCCATGGGCCTCGTGTTCATCACATTCGTCGGCTTCTTCCCGGCGCTAACGCTCGTCTTCACCGTGCTGCAGGAGTTCGGCGTGCATAACGACCTGCGCCCTACCCTGCTCGCGGTGCTCGAACCCCTCGGCGAGCGCAGCGCTGAGATCACCGACGACATCATCGGCTATATCGACGATCTGCAAGTCGAATACATCGGGCTGACCAGCGTGATCCTGCTGCTCTACCTCGTGGTCGACATGCTGCGCAAGATCGAAGGCTGCTTCAATTACATCTGGTGCGTGGAAAACGCGGGACTGCGCCCGCGGCGGCTGCTCGGCTATCTGCTGACGATCTTGCTTAGTCCCGTGCTGCTCTTGCTGTCGATCAGCATCAGCGCGGTCGTCAACTCGCCGGAATTGCGTAGCTGGCTCGAGGAATTCGCCCTCGGCAGCCAGATTCCGGCGGCGATTTCCTTTCTGCTTCCGCTGGCGTTGATGTCGGTGGGTTTCGCCCTCATGTATCTGTTGATACCGGCGGCCAGGGTCCGATTCGTTTCGGCGCTGCTCGGCGGAATCTTCACGGCGCTGGTGTGGAAGCTGATGGGGTCGGTGTTTCAGGGCGTACTCGTATCGTCGGCGCGGGACTCGATCTACCTGGCTTTCGCCAGCGTCATCGCCGTCATGTATTTTGTATACTTCGGATGGATGGCGGCGCTGACAGGCAGCAACATCGCCTATTACCATCAGCACCCGGAACGGATTCGATCCGGACGCTGATCGGCGGAGATCGTAATGGAACGGATTGTCGTTTATCACAACCCCGATTGCTCGAAGTCGCTGGCGACGCTGGCGCTGCTCGAAGAAAACGAAGCCGAATACGACGTCGTTCACTACCTGGAAACGCCCCCCGATATCGACGAACTGAAGGAACTGCTCGGCAAGCTGGGCCTGGGTGTCCGCGATCTGCTGCGCAGAAACGAACCGGAGTACGACGACCTCGGACTCGACGACGAGTCCTTGAACGAAGAAATCGTTTACGACCTGGTCTGCAATCATCCCATCCTCATCCAGCGCCCCATCGTCGTGAAAGGCGGGAAGGCGATCGTCGCCCGGCCGCCCGAGGCCGTGCTCGCGCTCATCGGAGACGATGAGTGAATCCCTATATCCTGGTTCTCTATTACACCCGTTATGGCGCGACCGGAAAGATGGCCCGGCTGATCGCCCGGGGCGTCGAACAGGTGGAAGGCATGGAAGCGCGGCTGCGCACGGTGCCGGCGGTCTCACCGGCGACCGAACAGACCGAAGCCGAGGTGCCCGCCGAAGGCGCGATCTATTGCACCGAGGCCGACATTCGCGATTGCGCCGGCCTGATCGCCGGCAGCCCGACGCGTTTCGGCAACATGGCCGCTCCGCTGAAATATTTCATCGACGGCACGGGCTCGATCTGGGGTTCCGGCGATCTCGTCGACAAGCCCGTCGCCACTTTCACTTCGACTTCCTCGCTGCATGGCGGCCAGGAAACGACCTTGCTTACCATGGCGCTGCCCTTTCTGCATCATGGCATGATCTATTGCGGCATCCCCTACACCGAGCCGGCGCTGCGCACCACGACGACCGGCGGCACGCCCTATGGCGCCAGCCATCTCGCGCTTGCCGGCGAACC
>CAZUSL010000129.1:0-9246 GCA_964622925.1 uncultured Pseudohongiella sp.
TCCTGGGACAGCATGGCCTGGTAGCCGCCGATCAGGATCGGCAGCGAAGGCATCAGGCGCTTGAGTTCCGCGAAGTAAGGCTCCATCGGATACCAGTGCGGACTCATGACGGAAAAGGCGATCAGGTCGGCATCGAGCGACTCGATCGTGCGGGCGTAATTCGCCGGCGAATAGCGTTCGGCGTCGCGCAGGATCAGGATCGGTTCGAGCAGGACTTCGACATCGGGGAATTCGCGCTTGAGATAGGCCGACATGCTCGCGATGGGCATGGCGATCTCATTGCCGTCCGGGGAATAGAACGAGAAGGCCAGCCGCAGTTTCTTGCGCGTGACCGTGCCGAAATAACGGGATTTTTCCTCGCGATAGACCGGCTCGCCACTACTGACGGCGATCATTTGTGCCTGGGAATTCATGCTCTGTCCCAATCGCGCCCAATCGCAAGATGGCGCGAATTATAGCATCAAAGCCTTAGTAGTGGCTTCGAACCGTCGCCGGCGGGCCCGGTTTCGCGGTTTCTGTCAATGCTTTATGCTTCCGTTGCAATGAATGCCCTGGAAGCTCTTTTGACTCGTAATTCGGTTCCCCGCCTGGGGGAGCCGGAACCGGCGGCGGAGCAACTTGAGAACATTTGCCGCGCCGCCTTGCGGGCCGCCGATCATGCGATGTTGCGGCCGTGGCGGTTTCTGATCGTTCGCGGCGAGTCGCGCGAAAGACTCGGCGGGTTGTTTGTCGAGGCCGCTCTCGCTTCCGATCCGGATATGGCGCCCGCGGAGCAGGATCGGCTGCGGGCCAAGACCTTGCGGGCGCCGCTGATCATCGTCGTGATCGCCAGTCATGTGGAGCATCCCAAGGTGCCGGCGATAGAGCAGGATCTGTCCGCGGGGGCCGCCGCGCAGAACATGTTGAATGCGGCGCATGCCCAGGGCGTCGGGGCGATGTGGCGGACGGGCTCCATGGCTTACGACCGGCGCGTGATGGAGGGCCTGGGACTCGCCGGGAACGAGAAGATAATCGGATTTCTCTATCTTGGCACGGCCGCCGGCAATCTCAAGACCTTGCGGCCGGAAAATCCGGCGGATTACTTCCGGGAGTGGTAGGAAGGTCCGGCCAGGGAAAGTCCATGCGAATGACGGTTTTCTCCACTCCGCTTGTCACGCCGCTACTGCGCTGGATTTCGATCCTGGTGCTGGCGCTGACGGGCTGGGAAATCCGCGGCCGCGAACTCGATCATCAGCGCTGCGTGCTGATCGGCGCGCCGCATACGAGCAACTGGGACTTTCCGCTGATGATCATGGCGGTGCTGAAATTGAGATTGCGCGTTTACTGGATGGGCAAGCACACCTTGTTCCCCTTCCCTTTCGCCGGATTGATGAAATGGCTCGGAGGCCTGCCCATCGACCGCAGCCGGCCCCACAACGTGGTGCGGGAGACCGTGCGGCAATACGAGCGGAACGACGAACTGATCGTGCTCGTGCCGCCGGAAGGCACGCGCAGCAAGGTCGAAAGCTGGAAAACCGGGTTCTATCACATCGCCAGCAATGCGGGCGTGCCGATTCTGCTTGGCTACGTCGATGCGGGCAAAAAGGAAGCGGGCTTCGCGGATTTCTATCAGCCCAGTGGAAACCTGGAGCATGACATGACTGAAATCCGCAAATTCTATGCGGACAAGCGCGGCCTGAAAGCGGCCAACGCATGATCCGGCGAAGCGAAACTTCGCCGGATCATCGTTCGAACTATCGGCGGAAGCGGCTGCTTACAGCAATGCCTGGACAGCCGCCTTGGCTTCGTCGCTGGCGCCGTGGTTCAGATCCATCACGACTTGCGCCAGGGACTTGGCGCGGGCATCCGCATTCTCGGCTTCCAGCACTTGCGCCATCGCGGCCTTGCCGTCTTCGCTTGCCGAATGTTCGATCCCCATGACCGCGTTCGCTACCGCCTTGAAGGCGGGTCCAACGCTGTCGTCGTCGATAAGCGCCTGCAATGCGGCCTTGTCGTCGTCCGACGGGAAATGATTGAGAGTCATCAGCACACCGGCTATGACCTCGGTCGCTTCATCGTTGTCGGCGTATACGAAAGGCGCGAAGGCGCAAATCAGAATCGTTGCGATCAGTTTTTTCACCTGGACTTCCTCTGAATGAAAACAGGGCAGTCAGTCTAACATCCGATTATGGGGTGTAAAGATATCCGGACACGATTTCGTGAATTCACATCCAGTAGGAAATCACCGCGGCAAGTCCGGCGACGGCGCACAGGCTCAACGATCCCAGCCGCAACATGCGGGAAGTGATCAGATGCACCGAACGCATGGCCAGCCAGTAACCCATCAGACTTGCGGGCATGAAGGGAAGCGACAGGAGAATATGCTGCTCGCCGAAACGCCCGACGAAACTCAGCATCAACAAGCTCATGATGCAACTGACGACGAAGAAAGCCGCCATATTGGCGCGGATGAAATCGGCGGTCTGGTGCTGCAGCACGAGCGCCATGGGTGGCCCGCCGATGGACGAACTCGTGCCCATGAATCCGGACAGGAATCCGGCGGAGAACATGGCGCCGCGAGTGGGCCGAAACGCAACCCTGCCGAAACTGAGCCAGACCGCCGCCAGCACCGAAATCCCCAGCCACAGTCCCAGGGTGCGCTGATCGATCCAGAATATGAGCAGCCCGCCGGCCACGGTGCCCGGGACTCTTCCCAGAATGGCGAACTTCAATCCGGTCAGGGAAATCGAATGGCGGAAGCGCCAGGCATTGGCCAGGGACAGCGTCAACGCGGCCACCGTTATCGGCGCGGGCACATAGTCCGGATCGATGAAGAAAAGCAGCGGCGCGGCGATTACCGCCAGACCGAATCCGATCGCCGTTTGCACGAAGGATCCGGCGACGACGATCAGCACCGGGATTATCACTTCCATCGATGACGGCCTCTGCGTTGGCGCTTGAGCGAGTCATGGCGCTTGTTTATCATTGCCGACCTTTCGCCGGCCGGGGCCTCCGGTCGAATCGGGTCCGGCAGTTTCTTGCGATCGCTGAAGTTTTCATGAGGTTTGGGGCCGTGCAGATATTAGACGGAAAAACCTGTTCCGAACAAATTCGCCGGGAAATCAGCGAACAGGTAGGCGAGTTGCTCGCGTCCGGCCGCCGCGCGCCACATCTGGCCGCGGTGCTCGTCGGCGACGACGGCGCCAGCGAGACCTATGTCGCCAACAAGGTCAGGGATTGCGACGAGATCGGATTCGATTCCACCGTGGTTCGAATGGATGCGGACACAGGCGAGGAAGAATTGCTCGGCCGGGTCGCCGAATTGAATGCAGACGAGAATATCGACGGTTTCATCGTGCAATTGCCGCTGCCGGCACATATCGACGAACACAGGATCACCCTGGCGATCGATGCGGCAAAGGACGTCGACGGCTTCGGGCCGCAAAGCGTCGGACTCATGTGCCTCGGGCTGCCCGCTTTCGTGTCGGCGACCCCCAACGGCGTCATGGAATTGCTGACGAGAAACGGGATCGAAACCGAAGGAAAGAACTGCGTGGTGCTCGGCCGCAGCAATATCGTCGGCACGCCGATGTCGATCCTGCTCTCGCGCAACGCAAGGCCCGGCAATTGCACTGTGACCATCGCCCACAGCCGGACCCGGGGGCTGAAGGAATTGTGCGCCCGCGCCGATATCCTGATCGCCGCCATCGGCAAGCCCGGTTTCGTCACCGCCGACATGGTCAGGTCCGGCGCCGTGGTGATCGATGTCGGCACCACCCGCGTTCCCGATGCGAGTCGGAAGTCCGGCTTTCGCCTCGCCGGCGACGTCGATTTCGACCAGGTCGCCCCGAAATGTTCGTGGATCACGCCGGTGCCGGGAGGAGTCGGGCCGATGACCCGGGCCTCCCTGTTGCAGAACACGCTCAAGGCTTATCACAATCGAATGCGAGAATCCGATGTTTGACTCATTGCAAGCGCTCCCGCCCGACCCCATCCTGGCGCTGACGCCGGCGTACCGGGCCGACCCGAATCCGGACAAGATCGATCTCGGCGCCGGCGTCTACAAGGACGAAAACGGCAACACGCCGGTCATGCGCGCCGTGAAGCGGGCCGAACAGACGCTGCTTGCCGAACAGGACAGCAAGGCCTATGTCGGCCCAGGCGGCGCCACGGGCTTCAACGAGGCGATCGCCTCGCTGGCTTTCGGCGAGACGCTGAAGCAAAGTCTCGGCGAGCGCAGGGTGAGCCTGCAAAGCCCCGGCGGCTGCGGCGGCCTGCGTCTGGCGGCGGAATTCATCGCCCAGGCGAATCCGGACGCTACCGTATGGGTGAGCGACCCCACGTGGCCGAATCATCGGCCCCTGCTCGGCGCGGCCGGGCTTGAAATCGCCGCATACCCCTATTACGACTTCGACTCCCACTCGGTGCGCTTCGACGCCATGTTCGAAAGCCTGTCCGCGGCGGCCGCCGGCGACGTGGTGCTGCTGCATGGCTGCTGCCACAATCCCTGCGGGGCCGATCTCGGCCGCGAAGAATGGCGGGAGATGCGCGATCTGGCCCTGGACAAGGGATTCAACATCCTGATCGATATGGCCTACCAGGGTCTTGGCGACGGTCTCGAGGAAGACGTGTACGGCGTACGCCTGCTGGCGGAATCATTGCCGGAATTGTTGCTGGTCAGTTCCTGCTCGAAGAATTTCGGCCTTTACCGCGAGCGCACCGGCGCCCTGTCGGTGATCTGCCGCACCGGTCCGGTGGCGAAAGCGGCCATGAGCCGGCTCGCCGCTATTGCCAGGGCGAATTATTCGATGCCGCCGGACCATGGCGCCGCCATCGTGCAAACGATCATGGAAGACGCCGGGTTGCGCGCGGACTGGGAACGGGAACTGGCGGAGGTGCGCGACCGCATCAACGGCCTGCGCGCCGCCTTCGTGCGCGAACTGGCCGCTGCCGGCGTCGAGCGGGATTTCGGTTTCATCGAGCGCGAGAAAGGCATGTTCTCCTTTCTCGGCGTTACGCAGGAGCAGGCCGAATCGCTGGTCAGGGATTACAGCATCTACCTGGTGAAGTCGGGCCGTATCAATATCGCCGGCATCAACCAGGCGAATATCGGCTATCTCGTGCGCAGTCTCGCCGAATTGCTAGGAAGTTGAACCCGGGTCCGCGCCGGGACCTGAAAGAGGAATGGTGCGGGCCGGGGTCTGGCAGTTCCAGCAGACCGCGAAAGCCGCGTCGTTTCTTTCCCGGCATTTCGAGCAGCGCCAGTCGGGGCGGTCGTCGTCTTCGCCGTACAGATATTCGTCCACGATATCGAGCGCTTCTTCGTAATCCGCAGGGCTCGTCACCCAGACTTCCGGCATTACCTCGACGAAGGGCACTTCGCCGAAAGCCGAGGACATGTCGGCGTTTTTCACTACGCAGTCAATACCGGCCACTTCCAGCAGGTTCTTGACTTGCCAGGCATCGATGGCGATTTCCGAACTGAAAACTCTTTTCATAAACAATTAGTTATCATTCAGCGCAACAGGTGACGCGGACGCAGGCCGCAAACATATAGCGAAAGCAGATAGGCCAGCAAGCCGCCCAGGACGAGCACGGCAAGTTGGCCGACCTTGGCGAGGATCGTCCATTCCATCCATTCCTCCCATTGCCCCGCCAGGCTCAGCAATACCAGGACCATGACCGCGTTGGCCGCCAGCATCTGCATCAGCAGGCGCCCCCAGCCCGGCTGAAACCGGAACACGCCGTCGCGCCGCAGTCCGCGCAGCAGCAGGCTTGCGTTGAGCACCGCCGCCAGGCTCGTCGCCAGCGCCAGACCCACATGGGCGAAGCCGGACAGGTAGAAACTCACGTTGAGCGCCATGTTGACGGTCATGGCGATGACGCCGATCCGCACCGGGGTACTCGTATTCTGCCGCGCATAAAATCCCGGCGCGAAGATCTTCACCGCCATGAACGCTGCCAGACCGATCGCGTAGGCTCTCAGGCTGGCGGCCGAGCGCTCGACGTCGAAAGCGGTGAAATTCTCGTTCTGGAACAAGGTGACGAGCAGGGGTTCGGCGATCAGGATCAACGCCAGCGTAGCGGGCAAGGCGATCAGGCAGACGAGCCGGAAAGCCCAGTCGAGCGTGGCCGAGAACTCATCCATGGATTGACTGGCGTGCTTGCGCGACAGGCTCGGCAGCACGACGATCGCGATGGCGATGCCGAAGGTGCCCAGGGGCAACTCCATCAGGCGGTCGGAATAGTACAGCCAGGAAACGCTGCCGGTGACGAGCAGCGAGGCGATGACGGTATCGAGCAGCAGGTTTATCTGGCTGACTGAAACGCCGAACAGCGCCGGCAGCATCAACCGCTTGATGCGCTTCACGCCTTCATGACCGCGCCGCGGCCTGGGCACGGGCAGCAGGCGGATATGCATGAGAAAGGGCAACTGGAACAGCAATTGCGCAACGCCGGCGATCAATACGCCCCAGGCCAGGGCCAGCGCCGGCTCGCCCAGATACGGAGCGAGCAGGAAGGAACAGCCGATCAGCGACAGGTTAAGCATGGCCGGGGTAATCGCGGGCCCGGCGAAGTAACCGTAACTGTTCAGCACCGCCCCGCACATCGCCGTCATCGAGATCAGCAGCAGGTAGGGAAAGGTGATGCGGAACATCTGTACGAAAGTGTCGAACTTGTAGGGTTCGTCGATGAATCCGTAAGCGACGACCATCGCCAGCAAAGGCGCGGCGACCACGACCAGCGCGGTCACGATCGCAAGCAGGCCTCCCAGCGAGGCGGTAACCGCGTTTACCAGGTCCTGCACCTCGGCATGACTGCGCCGGGTGCGATATTCCGAAAGCACCGGCACGAAAGCCTGGTTGAAAGCGCCTTCGGCGAACAGGCGGCGCATGAAATTGGGAATCTTGTTGGCGAGAAAGAAAGCGTCCACGCCTTCGCCCGCGCCGAACAGGCGGGCGATCACGACATCGCGCGCCAGGCCGAGCACCCGGGAAACCATCGTCATCGAGCCGGTCACGCCGCTGGATTTCAGCAAACTTTCGTCGCTGGCTGGCGTTTCCCCGGCGCTGGCCGGGTTGGCGTCAATCTGGTTCACGGGTCGGCGGGATTATTGACACAAGCGGGCTAAAGCGGCATAGTGTCGCACTTTTTTCAGGGCTGTTCGAATACAGGCCGAGACGGAGGAAACCTCCTTGGCAAATTCCCCCCAGGCGCGCAAGCGCGCCCGACAAAACGAGAAGCGGCGCCGTCATAACGCGTCCTTTCGTTCCATGGTTCGCACCTATATCAAGAAAGTGAGGGCGGCGATCGACGACAAGGACCACAAGGCCGCCACCGAGGCTTACCAGGCCGCCGTTCCGATCATCGATCGCATGGCGGAAAAGGGCATTATCCACAAGAACAAGGCCGCCAGGCACAAGAGCCGGCTGAACTCGGCGATAAAGGCCTTGCAGTAAACCGGACTATTTCGTCAGCACCAGATTGTCCCGGTGGATGATCTCCTCTTCGCCGGCGTAACCCAGCAATTCGGCGATACGGCCGCTATCCTGGCCAAGCAGCCGCGCGACCTCGCCGTTATTGTAATTGACCATGCCCCGGGCGATTTCCCGGCCCGATTCGTCGAGGCAGGCGACGACTTCCCCACGCTGATACTTGCCGCTTGTCGCGGTAACCCCTACCGCCAGCAAGCTTCTGCCATGCCTGCGCAGTACCGAAACCGCACCCTGGTCGAGCGTTAAAGTGCCTTTCAAGGTCAATTGACTCGCCAACCATTGTTTTTTCGCGGTGACGGGTTCGCGATCCGCGCGCAGCCAGGTGCCCAGTTCTGCGCCGGCTTGCAATTTCAGCAACAGGTCCGGTTCGCGCCCGTTGGCGATGATCGTATGCGTGCCGGAACGCGCCGCCAGCCGCGCCGCCGACAACTTGGTGATCATGCCGCCGCGGCCGAGACTGCTGCCGGTTCCGGCGAGGCGCTCGAGATCCGCGTCGCCGGCGTTCCCGGTCCGAACCAGCGTAGCTTCGGCGTTCTTGCGCGGGTCGGCGCTGAACAGCCCGTCCTGGTCGGTCAGGATCACCATCACGTCGGCATTGATCAGATTGGAAACCAGCGCCGCCAGATTGTCGTTGTCGCCAAGGCAAAGTTCGTCGGTCGCCACGCTGTCGTTCTCGTTGACGACGGGAACGGCGGCCAGGTCAAGCAAGGAAGACAGTGTTGAACGGGCGTTGAGATAGCGGGTGCGATCCGACAGGTCTTCATGGCTGAGGAGAATCTGGGCCGCGTGTGCGCCATGCCCGGAAAAACAGCTTTCCCAGGCCTGGATCACCCCCATCTGGCCCACTGCCGCTGCCGCCGCCTGCAGCCGCACTTCCCGGGGCATGACTTTCAATCCGAGCCGGGTGGCGCCTTCCGCCACCGCGCCTGAAGAAACCACCACCAGCCGCAGACCCTGCCCGCGCATCTTCACGATCTGTGCGGCCCAGCCGGCGATGGCGTCGCGGTCGAGTCCCATGCCTTCGTTGGTCAATAGCGAACTGCCGATCTTGACCACCCAGGTCCGGCAGGCGGCGATGCCTTCACGCATGATTCGAATTCCCTGTTCTGGTCCGGGTCTTGCCGCGCCCGAATTCGAGCGCCATTTCCCGTTCCATTCCCCGTTGTTCGCGGGCGTAGTCCGCGTCCTCGCGCAGTCGTTCGCGATGCGACTCGATGGCCTGCATGAGCGCTTCGCAAAGCTGCTGGCAGCCCGTTCCGGTGATGGCCGAAATATGGTGCATCCCGCCCTGCCAGTCCAGTTCCCGCCGCAACCGCGCCTCCAGTTCGGCAAGCGCGTCGTCGGGCAACAGGTCCACCTTGGAAAGTACGAGCCAGCGCTCCCGGGCAGCGAGCGTTGTGCTGAACTTTTCGAGTTCCGCCACGATGGACGATGCGTTGGCCACCGGGTCGCTTCCGTCCGCTGGCATTACATCGACCAGGTGCAACAGCAGCCGCGTACGGGACAAATGCTTCAGAAAGCGGAAACCGAGTCCCGCGCCATCCGCCGCACCCTCGATCAGGCCCGGCATATCGGCCATGACGAAACTGCGTTCGGGACCCAGCCGGACGACGCCGAGATTGGGAATCAGGGTCGTAAAGGGATAATCGGCCACTTTCGGCCGCGCCGCGGACACTGCCCGGATCAGGGTGCTCTTGCCCGCGTTCGGCAGTCCGAGCAAGCCGACATCGGCGACAAGGCTCAATTGCAATTGCAGGCCCCGCGCCTCGCC
>CAZUSL010000130.1:0-52121 GCA_964622925.1 uncultured Pseudohongiella sp.
CGGAAAAAAGACGCTGAAACGCCTCGGAAAGTGCGCAGTGCGCTCAAGCCGCTGCCGGGTCAAGCCGGCTGGAGTGCGGCGAAGCGGGAAAACCAGGATGAACCGGACAAAACGGCACACTCATGCAATATTCGGGTTAGCCTGGTCTTGACTGCACTTGCTATGGGTTTGGAATACGCCTGTTGCGCGAAAAGGAACCACAGTTTTTCAGGATCGATGTTGGTCATGTCAAGTTCCGGCAGATGTGAGAAGCGCTTTCCCCTTCGGGTGCTGATGTAGCAGCAATCCAGCAGAGCCTTTTCGGCTGTGGCCAGTAAATACGGTGGATTGGTCTCGGAAGTCTCTACCCCTGCCACTGTCATTTCCGGCTTGATTTGCAGGAATTCGAATCTGCCGATGGGCGTGCTGGTCGTCCTTCCATGCCCGGTCGACGCCACCTGAATGACCGCCGGTATCTGCGAAACCACGCCGTGAAGATGCAACGCGGTGATGAAGGATATATAGCCCCGCTCCCTGCCAAGCAGAATCGGTGCAGCCTGATTCGGCGTGAAGGCCGGATGCGCCGGCTGGCACCAGGCGCCCCGGGTGATTCTGACCAGGACATCTCGCTCTGCAAGTTTCCGAAGTTTGCGGGAAGCCGTGCTGCGGGAGAAACCGCAACGGAACGCGAATTCCCTGGTGGGAAATGTCGCATGCTCCTGGAGGAAGCGAATCTCGTTCATGGTTCATTCTCAAGCAGCCTGAATACGAAATCCCGCATGTCCGTCCAGGCCTCCCTGTTGCCAAACCGATCGAGAATGCCTTCTTCCAGGAACGGCAGAACCTGATCGCTATAGTGCTTGAATTCCAGCGAAAGCAATTGCTCTTGTGCATTACAAAGCAGTTCGGCATCGAGCCCCCGTAGATCGAACTCATGCCCTCCCAGATGAAGGACGTACAAATCAAATACATCCCTGGCCTGTACCGCGCTTCTTCCCGCAAGCGCGTGAATCTTTTGCCGCGCAGCCGCCGCTGCCGGGTAGTGCTGACAGGAGAAAGCCAGCAACCGATATGGTAAGACGATGGCGCCGTCAATAGTGTCGGTGACAGGATTGTCCTGGCCCCCGCGGCGGGAGAACTCGATCTTGGTCGGAAGCTTTTCATTCGCCGTGGTCAACAATTGCACACGGAATCGCTGCGTTGTCGCGGTATGCTTGGCCTTTTCGCGATCGCCCGTCAGCAATTCGGAAATGCCGTAAGCTCTCAGCGAACGCAGCATGAAAGCGCTGTCGAGTATTTTGTAGCCATTTTTCCTCAATGTGCTGACGGAGCCGCCCAATACGTCAACGTCCAGATCCTCCGAATATCTCGGACTGCGGAAAAAAAAGCGTAAGTTTGCCCCGCCCTTGAGCACGAAAAGTCCCGAGTCCGAGACTTTCAGCAACTGCTCCAGGAACATCAGATGGAAGACTTCCCGTTGCTGGCGATGTGTGAATTGCATTCGAGTATTATGTATATGAGTTATCCTATACGTCAACTCATATACATAATAAAGTGTTCAGGCCCGGTAGTCGGGTTTGTCGCCCCAGTGCTGACAGATAGGCGATGCCGCCGGTCAGGTCGGAATTCGGTACATGGCCCGAAGGCTATTCGACCGACACCCTTTCACCCAGCCGGCCCCAGATACGGTTCACGATGGTGCGATTGTTCGCAGCAGCCTTGTACACGCTGATATCCACCCTTGTCCCCCACATCTCGCTCACGCATTTCAGAACTTCCGAGCGGGGATTCGATGCCACGACGGTTTCCGGCAACCACGCGAGTCCGAGGCTGTTGATAGCGGCGGCGCAGAGATTTTCCGCGAGCGTGCCGCGATAGACGGTGCGCAGCCGGGCGTGCGACGGAACGAATGCGAGCATGTTATGCACGACTCGCGACAGAAATGAGGTTCCGCTGTATTCCAGATAGGGAATCGGCGGGCCTTTTTCCGAACTCAAGTCGCAGTCGGGCAGATCGCGTACCGCGAAGGGCAGAATCCTGTCGCTGCCGATATCCACTCGTGGGAATTGCGTTGCATCGATGTCCAGTGGAAAGGCTTCGTGCCGGTAGCAGACAAAAAAATCGCTGCTGCCGTTGAAAAGACTTGTCAGGTACTCTTCCACGGTGCGCGTTTCCGCGACGATGGACGCTTCGAAAGGACCGGTCTGCCGGCGCAGATCAGAGATCAGTGACGGTATCTGAAACAGGGACAGGGTGTGCAGGCAAGCGAACGTAACGCCGGTCGTGGCCACCCGGCCGAATTGGGCCGCTTCGCTTCGGGCCTGGTAGGACAGCCCGATGATGTCTTTGGCGTAGGGCAGGAAATCCACTCCCGCGGGAGTAAGAGCGACCGGATGTCGCGTTCGGTCAAGGAGTTCAGCTCCGGCCCAGCCCTCCAGCGCCTTGATACGCCGGCTAAAGGCCGACTGGGTGACGTTGCGCACTTCTGCCGCGCGCGCAAAGTGTCGTTTCTCTGCCAGGGTCACAAAGTCTTCAAGCCATCTAAGGTCCAAGTTATTCTCCTTTTTTACAGTCTCTTGCGTTTTTTGCATTAGCCTAGTCCAAATTGGATTCTGAATCCGCCATGTGCATAGGTCAATATATACATGATTGTGAAGGCCTCGGAGATGAACATGAGCAGTACCCAATCATATTTGCGGATCGCCTACCGTTTGCTCGTCGGCTTGGCCGCGCTTGCCGCCGGTGCGGTATATGCCCAGGAAGAAGCGGATGCCGTCGATGCGGGCGGCGCGCAGACCGGCGGCTCGGCCTTCCTTGAAGAAGTCGTAGTGACGGGCTCGCGCATTCGCCGCAGCAACGCCGAATCGGCGATTCCGCTGCAGGTTCTTAGTGCCGACGATCTGCTGGAAACCGGTGCGACGGATCTGGCGGAAGCCGTATTGCAACTGCCGGGCGTATCCCCGGGGGTTTCGCCGACAAACAGCAATAACCTGATTCAGACCAGCGGTTTGTCGACCGTCAGCCTGCGTCGTCTCGGCGACGATCGGACGCTGGTGCTGATCAACGGCAAACGCGCCGTGTCCAATTCAGGTAATTCCGACCGGGTGAGCCTGAGCACCCTGCCGGTAGGATTTGTCGAGCGCACGGAAATTACCACCGGCGGCGCATCCGCGATTTACGGTTCCGACGCGATCGCCGGTGTCGCCAACTTCATACTGGAAGACGATTTCGAAGGCGTGCGGATCGACCTGCGTCATAGTTCGCCTGAGGCCAGTGGGGGTAGCGAGGAACGTCTCAACCTGCTCGCGGGCCAGGGTTTCCGCGATGACAGGGGATATTTGCTGTTTGGCGCAAGCTTTCGTAACGAGGACATGGTCCGGGCCGACGACACACGGCCGGACTCCGTTCGCCCGGTCGAATTCGACGACCCGGCAACCGGCGCCAACGATACCTTTGCGAACGAAATCAACGCGCCGGGGTGCGACCCGGCCAACGAGGACCGTCACTGCTTCCTGCCGTCGTTCAGCACGTCCACGCCGGGCGGCGTCTTCGAGGGCGGAGACGCCTGGTACGATAACGGACGCTGGTTCAACGACCAGTCCCTGCAGCCCGCGGACCGGACCGGCAGCCAGGATTTCTTCGCGGACTACGATGGCTTCAACTTTCGACCCGGCCGAACGCTGCTTGCGTCCAGGGAAATAGCCAACATTGCGCTGACCGGCAGCTACGATTTCCGCAACGGGGTCGGGGGCAGCCTCACCGCGAGCTACTCGTCCGTCGACACCGTGACCGCGGGCGGATACGAGACGCTCAACGACGACGACGCCTTCGGTATCCTGGACGCCTATGAGATCGGCAACATCGCCGCCGGCCATCCATTTATTCCTTTCGCGGTCGAGGAAACGCGATCCGGCAGCGTTTCGTACGACCGGCGTCTCGTCGAACTCGGGGAGCAGTCGCGAATCAACGAGCGCGAGACGATGCGGTTCATCGCCGATCTGGGCGGTTCGTTCGACAATTCCTGGGACTGGGAGCTATACGGGACTTTCGGCAAGTTCAACCAGGCTCAGCAGAATCCGAATGAGGTAAACTTCCTCAACGCGCAGTATGCGCTCGACATCGAGTCCGATGGCAGCGGCGGGTTCCGGTGCGTCGACCCGCAGGCGCGCGCGGCCGGCTGCGCTCCGCTGAACATATTCGGTGTGGACACCATTTCACCCCAGGCCGCGGACTATATTCGCTACAACGGCTTCGCCGAGCAGGAACGGCGGCAGACCTCCTTCGGCGGGGCCGTCAACGGAGATCTGTTCGATCTTCCCACCGGACCGGTGCGCTTTGCGGCGGGTGCGGAGTACCGCAGCGAGAGACAGGACACCCGCGGCGATCCGGATGGCGACATCGTCGGCGGCCACGATGGGGATCCGGCGACCGACGATGTCTTTCTCACGTCCCTGGCGACGTTCCCTTCCGTATCGGCGGGCTACGACGTTTACGAAGTGTTTTTCGAATCCGATATTCCGGTCATTCCGGACATTCTGGATCTTCAGTCGGCTGTTCGCGCGGGAACGTACGACACCGTCGGCAGCATCCTCAGCTACAACATCGGTTCGGTCTGGTCCCCGGCGGAGGATATCCAGTTTCGGGTGCAATATTCCCATTCCCAGCGGGCGCCCAATCTGACGGAGTTCTTCTCGCCGAGCCGCCCCGATGCGGACAGTCTGCGCGACCCCTGCGACGAGATGTTGGCCGACGGTTCCGGTCTCAGCCAGCCGGACGGTACGGGCGGCGAGAATGCGGATCTCGCGGTCGTTCGCGCAAACTGCCTTGCCACGCCCGGCATCCAGGCTTACTTTGCCGATCCGGATAATGCCGGGGAGCCGTTCGAGTTCGACGGAAGCGTACAGGGACCGAATGCCGGTAACCCCAACCTGCATGAGGAGACGGCCGATACCCTGGTCGCGGGATTCGTCTACCGTCCGAGCTGGCTCGAGGGTTTCACGTTCATAGCCGATTACTATGAGATCGAGATCGAAGACGCCATCACCTCCGTTTCGACCCAGGATACGGTCGACCTTTGCTATTCGGCCAGCGATTTTCCCAACAATCGCTTCTGTGACGTGATTACGCGGAACCCGTTCAGCGGTGAAGTGGTCGAGGTGATCAACTATCAGGAGAACCTGAACGAAGAGCGGGTTTCGGGCCTCGACGTCACCCTGCTCCATGAAGCGGACTTCGATGCGATCCCCGGAGACTTCAAACTCGACGTACGCTATTCCCGGTACTTCGACTGGGAAACTTCCTTTGCGGGAATCGGCGATGTGGTCCTCACCACTTCACCGCTCGGTGAAATCGAGACCGGCGAGGACGAATGGCGCGCCCGCCTGCGTTACAGCCTGGGCGATTTCCGGGCCACATACACCGTCACTCATCTCGCCGGCGGGGTGGACGACCTGCTGAACGACCCGGACCCCTCGGACGATCGGTATTTCAGCGTGGGAGGTCAGAGTTTCCATCGCCTTTACCTGTCATACTATTTCGGCGACAACCCCCGATTCAGCGTGTACGGCGGAGTGAACAACCTGTTCGACGATGCGGGTCCCCTGCTGCCCACCGGCCTGGATAACGGAGGATCGCGAAACATCGACAGCAATCTGAACGACGTCCTGGGGCGTGAGTGGTACGCGGGGCTGCGTATAACGTTCTAGGCTGGAGGCTGTCGGCGGCGCGCAGGGGGGGGCCATCCGGCGTCGCGCGCCGCCGACGGGCCATGGTACTTGAGGTCGATACAGATGAAATTCTCCGCAACGGTTTTCTCCGCGGCAGTCCTGGCGACCCCGCTGTTTCTGTCGGCGGCTCCCGCACCGATGACGCCCGTCGACATGGTGGAATTGCCGCGACTGTCCGAGCCAAGACTGTCGCCGGACGGACGGTACGTCCTGTACCTGCGGTCGACGACCGACTGGCAGGCGAACGAGATCGTCGATCGCTTTCGCCTCCTGGATGCGCGTACCGGGGAGGCGCTGCCGGTCCCCGAACCTTCGGAACCGGAGGAGTCCTTCGGCGAGGCATGGTGGAGCCCGGACGGGGAATGCTTCGCCACGCGGCTCCGGCGGGAATCCGACCGATTCAGGCAACTCTATCTCTATTGTCTCGACAGTCGCGAATTCGAGCGCATTACCGAACATGAATCGTCCATATCGTCAGTGGTATGGAGCAGCGACCCGGACATCCTGTACTTTGTCGCGCCCCGGCAACGAGACGAGCGGACCGAGGGGCTACTGGACGATGACTGGCTGATCGAGCCCTACGATCACCGGCAGCCCCGGGAAGTGTGGCGTCTCGATCTCGAAACCGGCGCCGCGCAGCCGCTCATTGCCGGGGACTTTTCGGTGCGAAGCGCGACATTGGCCGGCGATGGCAGGCGCCTGGTGTATGTCGGCTCTCCGGATCACGACAGGGATTCCGTTCACCAAGGCGACGTATGGGTATTCGATCCCGAAACAGGCCAGCGGCTGCGCTGGACCGAGAACGACTACCGGGAAACGCGCCCCGCCTTGTCTCCGGATGGCAATGCTCTGGCGTATATCGCGACGGTAAACGAAAACCGCGAACCCTATTACGAGGACAAGGTATTCGTTCATCGCAGGAATGCGGACCGGCCCGAACGACTGTTGCCCGATTCCGCGATGGAGGCGCTCTCATTTGCCTGGGACTCGGCCGGCGACGGAATCTTCATTCTGGGCAATACCGGCCTGCGCACCGATCTCTACCACTACACGCTGGCGACCGGGGAACTCAGGCGCCTGACCGCAGGCGATCATGTCCTCGACGATTGGTCCTATGACGCCGGGCTGGATAGCCACATCGGCCGCCTGGTGAGCGCGGCCGACCCCGGCAACGTCGCGGTAATGACCAGCGAGTCCGGCGGCTTCGTCGACGTATTCGACGAATACGGATCGTGGCGCGAGCAATTCCTGTTGCCCAGGCAAGAGGCGGTCAACTGGCGCGGGCGGGACGGAACCGAGGTCGAGGGGCTGCTGGTCTATCCGCTCGACTACCAGCCGGGCGGACGGTACCCGCTGGTGACGGTCATTCACGGCGGACCCCGATCCTCGTCACAGTTCGGATCGTGGAACGCGTCCCGCTATGTGGCCGTGCTGGCGGCGCAGGGATACGCGGTGCTCCTGCCCAATCACCGGGGCGGCACGGGATACGGCGACCGGTTCATGCGCGACATGTTCGGCGCCTATTTCCGCAATGCCCACCACGATGTGCTGGCCGGTGTGGACGCCATGATAGAGCGCGGCATAGGCGACCCCGACAGGCTCATCGTATTCGGCTGGAGCGCGGGCGGGCACATGGTCAACCGGCTGATCACCGAGACCGGCCGCTTCAAGGCGGCGTCTTCGGGCGCCGGGGCGGCCGACTGGGTGTCGATGCACGGCGAGAGCGACATACGCCATTACCGCCAGTTCTGGTTCGGCGGCGCGTTTCCCTGGACACAGGGAGCCAGTTACCAGCAGTACCGCCTGGACTCGCCGCTGAAAGACGCATGGAAGGTGACGACGCCGACGCTGTTCTTCGTCGGCGAAGACGACATACGGGTTCCGCCGACCCAGGCGATCATGATGTATCGCGGCGTCCGCGCCGCAGGAGCGGAAACCCGGCTCTTTATCGCCGACGGACAGCCTCACAACTTTGAACGGCCCTCCTTCAGGCTCTTCAAGATCAACACCGAACTCGAGTGGTTTTCGAGGCACGCGCTCGGCGAGTCCCATACCTTCCTTCTGCCGCCGGAGGCCACCGTAAGCGGCGAAGCAAACCGCTAGTGGGACTGACCGCGAGACTCGAAACGCCATGAACGCATTCCCGATACGAGAAGACGCCGTCATACTCGGACTCTTGTCCCTGGTGCTTGGCCTGTTGTTCTACACCCGTAGTCTGGGCGGAGCCTGGGCACGGTTTTACACCTTTGTTCCCATTGTCCTGCTGTGCTATCTGATTCCTTCGTTGATGAACAGTTTCGGCATAATAACCGTTGAAGGTTCCCGGCTCTGGACGGTTGCTACAAACTACTTTCTTCCGGCCAGCCTCATCCTGTTGACATTGAGCATCGACCTGAAGGCCGTCATGGGCCTTGGCCCCAAGGCCCTGATCATGTTCTTCACCGCAACCGCCGGTATCGTCCTCGGCGGTCCGGTGGCGGTCGCCCTGGTCGCCTTGGTCAACCCGGAGGCGGTAGCGGGAGAGGGGCCGGACGCAGTCTGGCGTGGACTGGCGACGATTGCAGGAAGCTGGATTGGCGGCGGCGCCAATCAAACCGCGATGCTGGAAATTTTCCAGTACAGTCCGGAGAAATACGGCGCCATGGTCGCTGTGGACATTGTAGTGGCGAATATCTGGATGGCGTTTCTGCTTTACGGCGCCGGCAATCCGGAGGTGCTGGATCGCTGGCTGCGCGCAGACACGCGGGCGATCGACGTATTGCGCGACAAGATGGCGAACTTCAGTCTGACCACCGCTCGTACGACGACGACCGAAGATCTCATGAAACTGGTAGCCATCGCCATGGGAGGGGTGGGTCTGGCGCACGGACTGGCCGGATTGTTTTCCGCGCTGGCATTGCGGAGCCCCGTGCTTCAACACTCCATACTGTCGAACGGGTTTTTCTGGGTTGTCGTTGCGGCAACAACGGTGGGTCTGGGGCTCAGCTTCACCCGATTACGCAACCTGGAGGGGGCCGGCGCGTCGAAAATCGGCACGGTTTTCATTTTCCTGCTGGTCGCCGTCATCGGCACCCGGATGGACTTGTTCCAGGTCGTTGAACAACCCATACTTTTCGTTGTCGGCGTCGTATGGATGCTGTTTCATACCGTGTTGCTGTTCGTTGTTGCAAAGCTCATCCGCGCGCCCTTTTTCTTCATTGCGATAGGCAGCAAGGCGAACGTGGGAGGCGCCGCATCGGCGCCGGTCGTGGCGGCCGCCTTCCATCCTTCGCTTGCCCCGGTGGGCGTACTGCTGGCGGTGCTCGGTTACGCTTTGGGCACCTACGGGGCAATAGCATGCGCCCAGCTCATGCGGCTGGTGGCGCCTGTATGAACGCACCCTACGGATTCATGGCCTATCGAACCGAATGCGATTTTCTGGGATCGTTGGAGGTGCCGGCGGATTGCTACTACGGCATTGAGACGCAACGCGCGATTCTGAACTTCCCTATTACCGGCGTGCCCATTTCAGCGATGCCTGAACTGCTGACGGCTTTCGCGTGGATCAAGGAAGCCGCTGCCACAACCAATTTCCTGGCTGGCAGTCTGACCCGTGAGCGGGCCACGGCCATCAGGCAGGTTTGTCGGGAGATCCTTGCCGGGCAGCATAGGGACCAGTTTCCCGTCGACGTTATCCAGGGCGGTGGGGGTACCTCGACCAACATGAATGTCAACGAAGTCATCGCTAACCGGGCTCTGGAAATTCTCGGCTACCCGCTTGGCGCTTACGAATTTCTCCATCCGAAAGACCACGTTAACAGGTGCCAGTCAACCAACGATGTCTACGCTACCGCCATACGGCTGACCGTCGTTCAGATCAACCAGCGATTGGCCAGGGCGATACGGCGGTGCGTCTCGGCATTTGAGGAACGCGCCGAAGCCTTTGATGCCGTGCCGAAATTGGGTAGAACGCAACTGCAGGATGCGGTTCCCATGACCGTGGGCGATGAATTGCATGGGTTTGCCGCAGCATTGGCCGAGGACATCGAGCGAATCGAGGAAATGAAACCGCTGTTCCTGGAAGTCAATCTGGGCGGAACGGCTATCGGAACCGGCGTCGGCGTGAGCGAATACTACGATGCGCATATCCTGACGGCTTTGGAGGAAACGTCCGGCTTGCCCGTTACCAGGGCCGGCAATCGTATAGAAGCCACCTGGGACACTGGAATATTTGTATTCTACAGCGGTCTGCTGAAAAGGCTGGCGACGAAATTGAGCAAAATCGCCAACGATCTTCGACTGCTTGCCAGCGGCCCCATGGGAGGTATCGGGGAATTGCGCCTTCCGCAGGTACAGCCCGGATCGTCAATCATGCCGGGCAAGGTCAATCCCGTGATTCCCGAAGTCATGAATCAGGCTTGTTTTCGCGTGTTCGGGGCGGATACGACGGTGACGTTCGCAGCGGAATCGGGCCAATTGCAACTGAATGTCATGGAGCCTCTGATCATCTGGTCGATCCACGACGCGGCTTCGAGTCTGATCTCGGCGATAGGGACTCTGGTTGACAACTGCGTTACCGGACTTGAAGTCGATCTTGAGCGATGCGCGCAGAATCTGAACGCCAGCCCCGCGAGAGCCACGCTGATCGCATCCGAGGTCGGGTATGGCAGGGCCGCGGAAGTCGCTCTCTACATGGTTCAAAAACGGATGTCATTCGAAGAGGCTCTTCGCGCAGTGCTGCCCGAGCGAGCGGAGGCGCTGCTGAGGGATTCGTCCGATCTTTCCTGAGAGCGGGTACGGGCAGGCGCAGTCAGTTTGGCCGCTGGTCCGAAGGTGGTGAGGGGCTCAACTGCCCTTCTTGCCGACGTATGGCACCAGCGTGGGGGTGGAATCGAGGTAGGCCCGGTAGTCGGGGTTGTCGCCCCAGCGCTGTTTGCCGGCGCGTTCCAGCATGTTGATGCCGCTGACCCTGGTGAGCAGGAAAATCACGAACACCGGCGAGATCAGGGTGACGAATTGCCAGCCGGAAAGCGCCGGAAAGGCGATCACCGCGATGCCGATCCAGAGCACAATTTCGCCGAAATAGTTCGGGTGGCGGGAAATCGACCACAGCCCGCTGCTGATGAACTTGCCTTCGTTGGCCGGGTCGGCGCGAAACCGGGTTTTCTGCGTGTCGGCGGTCACTTCGAAAGCGAATCCCGCCAGCCACAAGGCGAGCCCCGCCGCGAAGAAGGCATCAAGGCCGATGGATTCGGCCGAACTCACGGCCGCCAGGCCGGCGGCCATGGTCACGTAGACCCAGGTGCCGCTCAGTGTCCAGGTGAGCAGGAAGCGAAAGAAATTGATCTTGATCGGATCGAAGCGACTGTCGCCGCCGGCGCGTTTCACCCGCGTGAACAGGAAACTGCCCAGGCGAATCGCCCAGATTGCGATGAGCAGGCACAACACCAGGCCGCGAGTGTCGAGAGCGGGATGCAGGATCGCCACAGTCCCCAGCGCGGAAAGGTAGGTGATGCTGCCGGTCAGGTCGAAGTAATGTTCGGTCTGGTAGATCCAGGACGGGATGAATACCAGCCAGTGGACCAGATAGATGACGATGCCGGCAATTGCGAACAGCGGAAGTTCGCCGGAGGCGGCGCTGCCCTGGCTGCCGGCCAAGCCGATGCCGGCGCCGAGCAGCAGGGCGACAATCGTGAAAACAATCGCTTTCGAACTATTCAATGAAACTCCACCCGTGCAAGTGCGATACCGCTTTCGCCGGCGACGGCGTATAACAGGTAAACCTCGTCGCCTTCGACGTAAATCGCCGGATCGCGTAACTGGTTTACATGTCCATACGCCGTACTGCGCACGGACGGTTCAATCGGAGCGTCGGCTCCCTCCCAATCGAATTCGGGCCGCAGCACCTCGACTTCGGAAGATTCCCGCCACGTGCTCCAGTCGCCGCTGATGTCGATGGTGCTGAGCAGGATCGTCTCCGGCGCATCGCCGACCCGGGTCCAGAACACGTATAGCGTATCGTCCCGGAGGATTACCGCGGAATGGCGCATGTTCGGCACGAACAGGAGCGGGCCTTCCTCGAAATCGGTCAGGCCGTCCACGGAACGATAGAACTGGCCGGGCATGGACAAGGCGTAAGTCATTCCGTCGTGTTCGAAGGCGCGCATGTAGGTGCGGCCGATGTTTTCGGGCAAGGTCGTGAAATTGACGCCGTCATCGGACAGCGCGACGCGGGAATGCTGGAAGCCCGGCCCTTCGAGCCCGTGGAAATACATGACGATGCGCCGGTTTTCCTCGTCGACATGCACGTCGGGCGAGGCGATGTGCGGTTCGGTCAACTCAAGTGCGAGATCGTGGGAGACCCGCGCGCCGTCGGCGCGCCGCTGCTCGACGAGTGCGTCGAGTTCTGCCTGGGGAATTTCAGGCCTTTCCGGCGCGAAATACGATTCCCCGATCTGCAGGCTGCCGGGCTCGTGGACCTGCCACGGCCCGGTCAATTCGTCCGCGTAGGCAAGGCGGATATAGAGCCCCTTGTGATCGGCGAAATAGAGGTAGTAGCGCCCCATCCGGTTCGGCAGCCATTCCGGGGTCTGAATCAGCGAAGGCCCCTGGATATTGACGCCAAGGCTCGGATGCAGTTCGGGCCCGACGATCGGCTCGTCGAGCAGGCGGGTAATCGTGACATCTTGGGCGCCTGCGCCAACGGCAGGTAAAGAGCCAAGCGATGCGGCGAGAGCCAGCGCCGCCAATCGGATTCGTTTCATCTTCGCTTCTCCCGTCCGGAACTATTGGATCGCGGGCGGCTGCAACTGCGGGTACTCGACGCCCAGTTGCTCGAGATAGGTGTCGAAGCGGTTCGGATCGTAATAGAACTCCTCCAGCAACGGCCGGAACTCGTTCATGACGGCGGCATTCTTGTCGATGGGGGGCGGGTCGTCGGGCCCGAGGAAGGATTCGTACTGTTCCTCGGCGGTCTGCACGTCCTCGAAGTAAGTCCAGGCATCTTCGACAAGCGATTCATCCTGCAACATGTCGAGCATGGTCGTGGCGATCACCTTGGCGCCGGCTTCGGTGCCCTTGTGGGCGATCGGCGTTGCCATGGCCATCGAACTGGACCAGTGGTGCATCTGCAGGCCGCTGACGTTCGACGGGAAACGCAAGGTCACTGTCGGCAAGGTCCAGGAGACGTCGCCGATGTCGTCCGAACCGCCTGAAACCGGACTTTCCGCGGGTTCGCCGATGCCGGGAAGCTCCCTGATCAGACCCCGGGGTTCTTCGTTACCCATCAGTTCCTGCAAGGCGCGGGCGTAGATCTGGTCTTCCTCGGACCATTGCGGCAGGCCGACTTGGCGGATGTTTTCATCCATCGCCAACGCTATCGGCCGGTTGAAATGCCGCGGATAGGCGGCGCCGACGATGCGGCTGCTCATGCCGGTGTCGGTCATCATCGCCGCGCCCTGGGCGATGCGATTAAGCGTTTCGTAGTTCTCGCGGATGTCTTCCGGTTCGATCTCGCGAACGAAATACCAGACGCTGGCGTAGGAGGGCACGACATTGGGCTGCTCGCCGCCGGCATTGATGACGTAATGCGAGCGTTGCAACGGATGCAGGTGCTCGCGCCGGAAGTTCCAGGCAATGTTTGTAAGCTCCACCGCATCGAGCGCGCTGCGCCCCTGCCAGGGATCGCCGGCGCCATGGGCGGCGATGCCGTCGAACATGTATTCGACCGAAATCAGCCCCGTGCCCCGCGCCTTGCCCCAGCTTACGCTCATGGTGCTGGAAACGTGGGTGTACAACACCGCATCGACATCGTCGAACAGGCCGTCCCGGGCATACCAGGCCTTGGCGCCGAGCAACTCCTCGGCGATGCCCGGCCAGATCACGATGGTTCCGGGCATGTTCTCGCGCTCCATGATCTCCTTGACCGCCAGCGCCGCGACGATGATTACCGCCTGGCCGGAGTTATGGCCTTCGCCATGGCCGGGACCGTCTTCGACCATGGGCTGGCGATAGGCCACGCCGGGCACTTGCGAAGCTCGCGGAATGCCGTCTACATCCGAACCGAGCGCGATCACCGGCCGGCCTTCGCCCCAGGTCGCCCACCAGGCCGCGGGAATGCCGGCCACGCCGAGTTCCACTTCGAAATCGTTTTCCACCAGGAGCTCGGTCAGATAACGCTGGGACTCGAATTCCTGGAAGCCGAGTTCGGCGAAGGAAAACAGGCTGTCGACGATTTCCTGGTTCAACTTGGACATGGACTCGACCCCTTCCACCGCCTCGGCCTTGAGACCCGTGAATCCCGCGGCGTCCTGTGCCTGCAGTTGGAGGGATATCGGCAGCAGCGATGCGCCGATGGCGAGAGTTCGCAAAATATTCATCGTTGATTCCTGGCAGATTTCGGAAAAGCCCAAGATTACGATGTTTACCCGCGCAGGCCAACATTCGGCGTGGAGCCGATTCGCCTGCCGGTGTTGAATCGGCGGTCAGCGAAGTTCGGCGATGAGCGCTTCGGTCAGATCGGGATATGCGGGAGCGAAGCCGATTTCCTCGTGACGGCGGGAAACGACCCGGTTGCTGCCGAGCAGCAGAACCTCGCCCATTTCGCCGAACAGCAGGCGGATGAGCCAGGCTCGCAGGAAGGGCGAAAACGCCGGTCTTCTCAAGACCTTGCCGAGGGCGCGGGTGAACTCGGCATTGGTCGCGGGACGGCCGGAGACGAAATTGATTGCGCCGCTGATGGTCTCGTCGCGCAGGCAAAGCTCGATCAGCGAAATCACGTCGCCCAGGACGATCCAGCTCATGTATTGGCTGCCGTCGCCGAGCTTACCGCCGCCACCGAGCTTGAACGGCAGCGACATCTCCTTGAGCACTCCGCCGTCGCGGCTCAACACCACGCCGAATCGCATGTTGACCGTGCGAATGCCGGCAGCGAGCGCCGGCTCGCAGGCCGCCTCCCAGGCGCTGGCGACATCGGCGAGGAAATCCGCCCCACGCGGAGAAGATTCATCGACGGTTTCCGCGCCGGTGTCGCCATAGAATCCGATGGCGGTGGCGGAAAGAAACACGCGCGGCTTGTGCGCAGAAGCCGCGAGCGCCGCGGCCAGCGCCCGGGTGAGTTCGACCCGGGAGTCCATGATCAGCCGCTTGTAGTCTTCGCTCCAGCGGCTTGTGGAAATGTTCGCCCCCGCGAGATTGACGACCGCGTCGAGTTCGATGGCCGGGTCGAGCCGGATTTCCCGCCGCTCCGCCGAATAACGGAAAGCCGCTCCCGCATCGCTCCGGTCGAGCGCAAATACCCGATGCCCCTGGCTTTCCAGCCGCTTGCGGAGCGCGCCGCCGATCAGGCCGGTCGCGCCGGTTATCAATACAGTGAGGCTGTCGATCGCCGTTTCTCCGGGACTTAACCTGCGACTTGCGCCCGCTCCTTTTCGACCAGCAAGCGCCGCAGGATTTTGCCGGAAGCGGATTTGGGAATTTCGTCGACGAACTCAAGCCGGCGGATCTTCTTGTGGGGCGCCACGCGTTCGGCTACCCAGTCCATCAACTCCTGCTCGCCGAGTTCTCCCTTCCGCAAGACGAAGGCCTTGGGCACTTCTCCCGCTTCCAGGTCGGGCGACGGAATCACGGCCGCGTCGGCGACCGCCTCGTGGGTCAGCAACAGCGCTTCGAGTTCGGCCGGCGCGACCTGGTAGGCCTTGTACTTGATCAGTTCCTTGACCCGGTCGACGATGAAGAAACAGCCGTCGTCGTCTGCGTAGCCGATGTCGCCGGTGTAGAACCAGCCCTCGTCGTCGAGCGAATGGGCGTTCGCCTCGGGGTTGTTCAGGTAGCCGAGCATCACGTGGGGGCCGCGAATGAGAACTTCGCCGGTTTCGTTGGGGCCGAGTTCGGCGCCGGTTTCGACGTCGATGATCTTGCTTTCGGTATTGGTCAGCACCGGGCCGACCGAACCGGGCAGGTCGAGATCGCTGCCGAGCGCGCGGATATGCGAGGCGCCGGCGACTTCGGTCAGGCCGTAGCCCTGGATGATGCCGCAACCGAGACGCTCGGCGCAGGCCTGCTCAAGATCCACGCCGAGCGGGGCCGCGCCGCAGGTGATCAGGCGCACGCAGTTCAGATCGTATTGATCGACGATGGGATGGTTCGCCAGCGCGAGCACCAGCGGCGGCACGAGACTGAGCAAGGTGACGCGGTGGTCCTGGACGATTTGCAGGAACTGTTCGAGTTCGAAACGCGGCGAGGACAGCAAGGTGACGCCGGTGTACAGGGACAGGCAAAGCAGCAGCGTCATGCCGTAGATATGGAAGAACGGCAGCACCGCGAACATCTTGTCGCCTTCCTGCTGGGGATTCACCGCCGTGGACAGCACGAAATTGGCGATCAGGTTGCGATGGCTGAGCATGACGCCCTTGGCCAGACCGGTAGTGCCGGAAGAGTAGGGCATGGCGA
Source organism: uncultured Pseudohongiella sp. (assembly GCA_964622925.1). Taxonomy (GTDB): domain Bacteria; phylum Pseudomonadota; class Gammaproteobacteria; order Pseudomonadales; family Pseudohongiellaceae; genus UBA9145. The sequence goes on from CAZUSL010000130.1 coordinate 16,134, forward strand.
CCATGTCCCGGGCCGGGTCGATTTCCGCCTGGGGGGCATCGCCGGCGTTGTCGAGCAATTCCGCATAAGGCGTGCAGTTCCCGGCGCTGCCGAGGACGAAGATTTCCTCGATGCCGGTCGCTTCCGCGGCGGGCAGGGCCCGGTCGAGAAAATCGGGAATCGTCAACAGGAAGCGCGCGCCGGAATCCTTGAACTGGTGGATCAGGTCATCGGTCGAATAGAGCGAGTTGACCGTGGTGTTGACGCCGCCCAGCCAGGCCGTGCCGAGGAACGCGATCCCGTATTCCGGCACATTGGGCATGAAGATGGCGAGCACATCGCCCTTGCCGAAACCGCGTTCGGCGAGCCCGGTCGCGAACCGGCGCACCATGACGGGCAATTGGGCATAGGTGATCTCGCGCCCGGTCGGCCCGTCCACGAGCGCCTGCTTGTCGCCCAGCGCGTGGCAATGTTGCAGCAGCACGTCGGCCAGACTGCCGTCGGGAATGTCCAGGTCCGGAAGTTTGCTTCGGAAAATCACGGAAATGCCTCCTGTTCGTTTCGTTATAACTCGGTGATGGCGAAATGATGGCTGTTGATGTCGAAGCCTTCGCGCAGGTAAAACCTGTGAGCGCGGAATCGATGCACGCCGGAATCGAGATGCAATTGCGTGCAGCCGTTGTCGATGGCGTATTGCTTGAGCCAGTCCATCAGGCAGCGGCCCGCGCCGCGCGAGCGCCGGGCCGCGGCGGTGACCAGGTCGTCGACGTAAAGATGCCTGTGCCAGGCCAGCTTGCTGGTGATGACGAAGCCGGCGACGGCAAGCACTTCGCCGTCTTCTTCCACGTAGGCGACGATGTAGCCATCCTGTTGCTGGCGGCGAATTTGCGCAATCAGACCATCGGTGTCGAAGTGATCGCGCAATTCGAGCATCACCGGCGCGATTCGCTTCAGTTCCTGTTCATCCTCGGCGATATGTACTTGCATGCGGGTCATTCTTATCTTGGCCCTTGAATTGCCGATGCTTGTCGATACAGCCACGCATAGTAATATCTATGAGGGCGCTTCGCTACGGGATTAAATCCAGGATGAACCGGATTCCTCTGCTGATCCTGCTTCTCGGCTTTGCCTGGCCGGCTCCGGCGCAGATTCCGGACGGCTTCGTCGACATGGGCGAATTTCTCGCCGACGTACAGATCGAGGCGCGCTATGCCGGGCACGGCAATTTTGTCGGCGAGCCCATCGACGGCTACGAAGCGGAAAAAGTGCTGCTCACGAGGGAGGCGGCGGACGCCCTGCTTGCGGTGCAGATCGAATTGCGCCAGATCGGGCTCGGCCTGAAACTGTTCGATGGCTATCGCCCGCAACGGGCGGTGGATCATTTCGTGCGCTGGGCGCAGGATCCGGAAGACGACATGATGAAGTCTGTCTATTACCCCCATGTAGACAAGTCGGAGTTGTTCGCGCAAGGCTATATCGCCGAACAGTCGGGGCATTCGCGCGGGTCGGCGATCGATCTGACCCTGGTTTCGCTGGAAACCGGCGAGGAACTCGACATGGGCACGCGCTGGGACTATTTCGACCCGCGTTCGGCGCCTGCGAACCAGGAAGTTTCGCCGCAGCACCAGGCTCGGCGCATGTTGTTGCAGATCACGATGATCAAGCACGGCTTCGAGCCGCTCGCCGAGGAATGGTGGCATTTCAAGCTGATTGACGAACCGTACCTGGACACTTATTTCGATTTCGTCATCGAATAACGGTGGGGCGCAATTCAGGGGCGACTTCGACGCCGGCTTCCTCGTAATAGCGCAGGGCGCCCGGATGCAGGGGCAGGACGATGCCCGCCAGGGCGCGGTCGAGCGTCATTTCTCTCGTGGCGCTATGGATCTCGCGCAAGGTGGGCAGGCTCTCCCACATGAGCCTGGTCAGTTGGTAGACGATTTCCTCGGGTACGTCCTCCCGCGTCACGAGCACGTTCGGGCTATAGGCGGTGGTGATGTCCGCCTGCTGATAAGGGTAGGTGCCGGCGGGCAGATCGTAGAAGTTCCATAGCGGCAGATCGCGATTGATCGCGTCGAGATGCCGCTGGGTGAAATTCAGGATCGTGATGCTGTCGCGCATCTGGGCATAGGACTGGGTAATGGCCGCCACCGGCGCGCCGGCGGGAACGTTCATGCCGATGATGTTGCCGTCCTGTATGGCGCCCGAGACGGCGCCATAGCCCATGTACGCAAGGCTGAACCGATTGCGGAAATCGATGCCGAGGGCGTCGAGGATGTAGGCGCCGGTCTGCTCGGCGCCGGAGTTGCGCATGCCCAGCACATAGCGCTGGCCGTCGATATTGGCGAGATCGTCAAGGGTGCCGCTGCTGACGAAATCGGTGCTCAGCACGAAATGTTCGACGTTCGGCCAGGTCGCGCCGACTGCGCGCAGATGCGATTGCGGCGTGCCGATCGGCCCGCTGCCTTCCCAGGCCCAGGCGGCGAAGACGCCGAGAATCAGGCCGAATTGCGCCTGGTTGTCGCGCAGCAACTTGATGTTCTCCATGGAGCCGGCGGAACTGATCGCCGTCAGCGAAAAACTCTCGTCCTGGCGCGCCGAGACGATCGTCGACAAGGCCACGCCGACGGGATAGAAGGTCCCGCCGGTCGTGCCCGTGGTCAATACGTAGGTGCGGCGTTCGAACTGCCGGTCGGAGCAGCCTGCCGCGATCAGGCAGATCAGCAGCAGGCAGGAACCGAGCAGCCGCCTGGGCATCGCATTCACCCGTTCCCGAACGCCCGCACCGGCTCGGGGCAATCGCCGGGCATGGCGGCGATCCAGTCGCGGATCAGGGCGATGCCTTCGTCGTGGGCCAGCGAACGGCCGAGTTCCGGCATCATTTCGTCGAGTTCGGAGGATTCCATTCGATAGAGCAGGATCGAGCGTTCGGGCGCTCCGGGGTGAATGCTGTACAGGAGATCGCCGGCGCCGCCTCCCGCCGCCACCGGGGTCTTGCAGACGCCGAGTTCCAGCGGATTGCGGTGATTGCCGTCGAGCACCAGTGCGGAAGTGTCCGCCGCGCCGTCGGGATTGTGGCAATGGCCGCAATGGATGTTCATGTAGGCCAGGGCCCGGGTTTCTGGATCGGCCCGGCCGTCTTCCCAGGAAGCCGCCGCGAACTGCGCGGGCGGAGCATCGAGCCAGCCCCGTTCCTGCATCGCCTGTAATTGAGACTGGCGTCCTCCGTCCGGATTCGCGGCTGCGGCTGCGGCTGCGAGTTGCCCGGCAACCGCGCCCAGCGGATGCAGCGGGCCATCGGGATGCACGGTTACATGGCAGCCCGCGCACTGGTTTTCGTTGGGAACGAAATAGACGAAATCCGTAACTCCCGATGCGCGTTGCAGGCTTGCCGGCACGCTCGCCCCGGCTACGCGCAGGAAGGCCTCGGTCTGCTCCTCGTTCCAGACGTAGGCCATGGCGTGCCAGCCATCCTCGCGTCGCACGAGCAGTCGCGTTTCGATCATGCGATGCCGCGCGCGGTCGAGTTCGTTCTCGTGTTCCACGCTCTCAAGCAGGCGGCCATCGACTCCTGTCGGGTAGTAGAAGGTCTTGCTCAGGATCGAGCCGGCGGGAAACTCGAGTTCACCGTCCACGAGGTCTGCCTGCTCCCCCGCCGGCAGCCACATGGTGCGCAACTTGCCCGCGTAATCGGTGAACAGGGGATTCGCCGGCTCGAACACCAGGGTCTGTTCACGGGGGACGAACCGGGAGCCTTCGTCCCGGAACAGGTTCCAGTCCGACAGGCGCTGCGGATTTTCCTGCTCGAAAAATCGCGGTTCCGCGCAGGCGGTCAGCAGCAGCGCCGGCAGCAGAACCGGGAGCAGGGTACGGATCATGGCCCGGAAGCGAGCGACACCTCGGGCAATTCCGCGCCGGAGCAATCGTGGGGGCCGATCTCGAACGAAGGCGCGGCAAAGCCGCCGGGGGCGTCGAGATTGACGAAATCGGCATCGCCGTTTCCGCGCATGCAAAGCACGTCCGGCGCGGTCTTGCCCGGCAGGATCGTGCCGTCCCAGACGACGTCGGGCACCGCCTGTCCCGTGGCCTGCTGCAACAGCGCCAGTGGCTCGGAGTCGGGCTCGGCGCCGCCGCCGCTGAAACTGTTGCCGTGCACGTGGATCGATTCAGGGAAGGGATCGTAGTTTTCGTCTTCGATCGGCAGGCCGGTGATGTGATAGCTGACGATCATCATGTTGGCGCTGTTGTTGTTGGCAAACTCGTTGCCGAAGACTTCGATATTGTCGTTCGCCAGCACCATCAGTCCGCTGCCGGCCGGCACCGTGGCGACGATATTGCCTTCCGGCGCGAAATTGGCGGTGTTATTGTCGACGATGCTGTTATTGAACACCCGCGTGTTGCGGCCCCCTTGCACCGGCAGGTTGGGCAGGTCAAAAACGAGGATGCCGCCGGTGTTGTTGGTGGCGACATTGTCGTACACGTCGGCGAAGGTCGAATTCTCGATCTCGATTCCCGCGACGTTGTATTCGGCGCGGGAGTTGCGCACGATGATCTGCGTCGACTGGCCGACGTAGATGCCGGCGTCGGACGCGCCGATGGCGACCGAGCCGTCGATGAGGATATTGCTCGACTGCACCGGATAGATGCCGTAAGCCCCGTTGGTGGTGAGCGGGCCGCCGGTCCATTCGGTGCGCACACGACGAACGGTGACGTTGTTGCTTTCGTTGATTTTCAGCGCGTCGCCGACGGTGTCTTCGATCGCAAGGTCTTCGATGACGAAATCGTCGGCGCTCACGAGCAGTCCTTCGGCGCCTTGCAACTGGTTGCGGAAGGAAAGGATCGAACGGTCCATGCCTTCGCCGCGGATCGTCACCCCGGGCACGTCGAGCGACAGGCTGCGGGTCAGTTCATGGGTGCCGGCGGGGATTTCGATGACGTCGCCGGGCTCGGCTTCGATCAACTGCTGTTGCAGCGATTCCTCGAAACTCAATTGCGGCTGCGGCTCGCCGCAGGCGGCAAGCGTGAGGGCAATGAGGAAAAGGAGGGCAATGCGAAATTCGGTAAACATATCTCGGGTCTCGGGAAAAAAGGCCGCTCCCGCGAAGTGCGGGAACGGCGCTTTGTCGGGCGGGCCGGCCGGGTTTCGGCTTCAGGGCCGGGTCGGGGTGGCCAGGTATTCTTCGTCGGTGGTCGGATCCATCCAGACGACGCTGCCTTCATAGATAGTCAATTGCAGCGCGGATTCTTCGGGATGCGCGCCATGCCAGTGTTCGACATCGGCCGGAGTCCACCAGGGTTCGCCCGGATGAATCTCCATCAGGGGTTCGCCTCGCACCTGGGTGAGCGCGCGGCCTTCCTCGATCATCAGCAACTGGCCCCAGGTATGGGTGTGCCAGGACGAGCGCACGCCGGCGGGGAACAGGATGCGAATGGACGTCATGTCGGGCGCCTGACGCACATCCGGCGCGCCACCCTGGAAATTGCTCTGCTGGGCGACGATCCGGTCGCTTTGCAGGCCGGTAACTACTATGGCCAGCGCCAGGGCGACGGATGCGGAAGCGAGGTATTCCAGCGTTCGTTTTTTGCGGGACGCTCCCTTGGAATGTCTTGGCATGATTTTCTCCAACCAGGAAAATTCGGAAAGCCGAGAATTAACCAAGCCCTGCAACTTGTCAACCGGTTTACTTTGGGCGACTCACGCCGTGCCGTAATTCGATACGGCGTGATATGCTCGGCGGCAATTGTTTTGCCATGAGAGAAAAACAGCCTTGTTTCGGATTGCGGGGATCGGGGTTTTGCTCTTGGCGCTTTGTTTGCCGGTTGTTTGGCATGAGGCGGCTGCGCAGAGTGTCAATCCTTATGCGGGTCAGCCGCGGGCGGTTGTTGCGGGCGGGGCGCTGTTTCGGGCGCAATGCGCTACTTGTCATGGGGCGGACGGGAAGGGGATTCTGTCGATCGACGCGCCGGATCTGAGTTTGATGTGGGCGCGCGACGGTGTAAATGACGAGTATGTTTTCAATGTGGTTCGGGATGGGGTTCCGGGCAGCATCATGCCGCCTCACGGGTTTTCGGAAACCGAGTTGTGGATGCTGGTTTCGTTCATGGCGAGTCTGTCCGAAGGGGGCGGGGACGCGGAATTCGAGGGCGACGCAGGTAACGGGCGCCGGCTATTTGCGGAAAATTGCGCCGAGTGCCATCGCGCCGGGGCTGAAGCGGGTGGGGTGCTCGGGCCGGCGCTGACCGGAGTTACTCGCCGCAGGTCGCCGGAGGCGCTGATGCAGTCGATCCGGGAGCCCTCGGAGAGAATCGAGCGCGGATTTCGGCCGGTTACTGTTAAAACGGATGCCGAATCGGTTACCGGCGTGCTCAAGAACGAGGACGCGTTTTCGCTGCAACTGGTGACCGAAGCCCAGGGTCTGCGCGCCTTCCGGCGGGATGGCGTGCGGCAATTGAGTCGCTTGGACGAATCGCTGATGCCTGCATTTTCCGAAGCCGAACTCGATGCGGGCGAACTCACTGACCTGCTCGCCTTCCTCCACGGCAATCAATGAACCGAAATGGGAGAATGACCATGCGCTTCGCCGTTCGTCTGCTTGCCTGCCTGATGCCGCCGCTTGCCATGACCGCGATTGCGCAGGACGGGCCTGCTTACGAGGATATTCTCCGCGGTTTCGACGATCCGGAGCGCTGGCTGACGTATTCCGGCGACTACAGCGGCCGGCGCCATAGCCCGCTGACTCAGATCACGCCGGAAAACGTAGGCCGGTTGCGGCCGATCTGGACTTTCCAGACCGGCACGACGACTCGCGGCCGCGGCTTCGAGGCGACGCCGCTCGTGGACGACGGCGTGCTTTACGTCACCGGCTCGAACAATTACGCCTGGGCCATCGACGCCCGCAGCGGCAGGGCGTTCTGGACCTATCGCCGCAATCTGCCCGACGATCTCACCTATGGCGCGAGCGCCCCGGTCAATCGCGGATTCGGCATGCTCGGCAACCGGCTGTTCATGGTCACGCTGGACGCGCACCTGCTTGCCATGGACCGCCGCACCGGCGACATCCTCTGGGACGTGCAACTGGCCGATTACCGCATCGGCTACGCCGCCACGCTGGCGCCGCTGGTCATTGACGACAAGGTGATCGTCGGCATCTCCGGCGGGGAATACGCCACGCGGGGCTTCATCGACGCCTATGCCCCGGTCACCGGCGAACGGCTCTGGCGTTTCAACACGATTCCCGGCCCCGGCGAGCCGGGCAGCGAAACCTGGCCCGACGATCCGGAAGTGCTCGCCCGCGGCGGCGGGGGAACCTGGATGAACGGCAGTTACGACCCCGAGCTGAACCTGATCTATTGGGGCGTCGGCAATCCCAACCCGGATTATTTCGGCGATTCGCGTCCCGGCGACAACCTGTATTCGAATTCCATCGTCGCGCTCGACGCCGACCGCGGTGGCCTGCGCTGGCATTACCAGTTCACGCCCCACGACATCAACGACTGGGATTCCAACCACGTGCCCGTGCTCGTCGACGCCGAATGGCGTGGCGAGCCGCGCAAGCTCGTGACGATGGCGAATCGCAACGGTTTCTTCTACGTCCTGGACCGCACCGACGGCGAACTGCTGCTCGGCGAGCCGTTCACCGGCACGACCTGGGCGCGGGAAATCGGCCCCGACGGCAGGCCGGTCATCCTCAACGACGGCAGCCGGGGCTGCCTGCCCGACCCCTGGGGTTCGACCAATTTCATGCCGCCTTCCTACAACCCCGAACTGGAGTTGTTCTACGTCACGGCGCGGGAAACCTGCGCCACCTATGTGCCGGAGGAACCGGCGTACACGCCCGGCCAGGCGAGTTTCGGCGGCGTCGTCTTCATCGAACCCGATGGCGCCGGCGCCTTGCGCGCGCTCGACATCCACACTGGCGAACTGCGCTGGGAGTTTACGTATCCCTCGCCGACCTTCGGCGGCGTCATGACCACGGCCTCCGGGCTCGTCTTCGCCGGCGACCACGAAGGCAATTTCATGGCCTTCGACGCCGCCACCGGCGAGAACCTCTGGCACTACCAGACCGGCTCGCGCATCTGGGGCGCCGCCGCGACCACTTTCATGCTCGACGGCCGCCAGCACGTCCTCATCCCCTCCGGCACCACCCTGACCGCGTTCGCCTTGCCGGAATGACAGGATGTTACAACGGCGGGCATGGACATTCGGCCGGTTTGATCTTATTCTCGCTGGATAAATTCCGGCGGCAATCCAACCCGCCGGGTCCACGGGAGAAGCCATGATGAGCAGACATCTGTTGGTAGCCATGCTGGGCGCGAGCCTGGCGCTCGTGTCCGGCGTCTTGCAGGCGCAGTCGTACAATACCGGCGCCACCGGCACGAAGATGCATTATTTCGACATCGAGGATTTCGGACTCGATGCGGGCAGCACGACTTATGCGGACGATATCGCGCCGATCCTGCAGCGAAGCTGCCAGCAATGCCACCGTCCCGGCGGCGGTGGGCCCATGTCATTCATGTCTTACGACGAAGTCCGGCCCTGGGCGCCCGTAATCCAGTATCGCACTGCGATTCGCGACCGCATGGGCGCCATGCCGCCCTGGTTCGTGGAGAAGAATATCGGCATCAATGGCTTCAAGAACGATTATTCGCTGTCGGATCTCGATCTGGCGCTGATCCAGGACTGGGTCGCGCACGGCGCGCCGCGCGGCAATCCCGACAACGAGCCGACGCCGCTGGTTTTCTCGGACGGCAGCGAATGGACCTTGGGCGAGCCCGACCTGATCCTGCGTTCGCAGGACGTGACGCGTCCGGCGATCGGCCCCGACTGGTGGGGCGATATCGGCCTGGTGCCGACCGGTCTGACCGAGGACCGCTACGTCAAGTCAATCGAAGTGCGCGAGATCAACGATATTCCCGCGGATATCGGCACGAGCACGGTCGGCGGACGCTATATCTTCCACCATATGACCTATCGCAGCGGCATACTCAACGAGGGCGGCACGGCGGTTTCAGGTGATATCACAAGCTGGCCGATCCACGAAGTGGGACGCAATGCCGACACGTTTCCCGAAAAGGCCGGGCGGCTGTTGCCCGCCAATTCGGCCTTGCATCTCTATGCCGCGCATCTGCATTCCAACGGCCGTGAAACCACCGGCCACCTGGAATTCGGCATCAGCTTTTTCCCGGTCGGCTACGCGCCTGAATACAGCAGGCGCGGCCCGCGCACGGGCAATGGCGTCGACGTCGATATCCTGCCCAATCGCGCCAACCAGGAAGTGCACAATTACGTCGTTCTGCAGGAACACACCAAGATCATCGCTTTCGAGCCGCATCTGCACGCTCCCGGCGTGCGCATGTGCCTGGAGGCGATCTGGGGCCATAACCAGTTCACGCTCAATTGCGTGGGTTACGACCACAACTGGGTGAAGCAGTACATCTATGAGGACGACAAGGCGCCGCTCCTGCCCAAGGGCACGATCCTGCACACCATCGGTTTCCTGGACACTACGGCGGCGAATCCGAATCTGGCCGACGGGCGCAACTGGGCCGGCGGCGGCCGCCGCTCGGTTTCCAACATGTTCATCGACCTGGGTTATTCGGTCTCGTTGACCGAAGAGCAGTTCCAGGCCGAAATGGCGATTCGCCGGGCGAACATGAAAGACCGCAACGAGTACGATGTGGGCTGTCCGATGTGCTGGGCGCCTGAACCGATCGAGCCGAGCATTGCCGGAAATGACTGACGGCCCGCGGGGGCGACGCATGCGTCGCCCCCGTGCGTCTGCCCTGAATCGCCAACAACTTTAGAAAGTCTCTCGAAATTAGACCGGTTGCGGAGAAATCGCGCATGAGAACTGCCTTGCTTGTATTACTGGCGTTTGCCGTCGCGCAGACTGGGTTCGCCCAACAGCGTTTCATGGTCAAGAGCGGCGAGATCGTTTCGCCCGCGTACGAAGGCTGGTGGCCCAACGAGGAGCAGGGCGGCTACACGCTGTTTTTCGGCTACATGAATTCGAACTGGGAACAGCAACTCGATATCCCGGTCGGGCCCGACAACTATTTCAACCATGTCGGCGAAGGCGAACTCAACGATCTGACCGTCGACGGCTTTGACATGGCGGAGGCCGACATGGGCCAGCCGACGCATTTCTATCCGCGTCGCAATCCCTTCCTGTTCACCGTCGACGTGCCCGAGAACTTCGACACCGACGAAATCGTCTGGACCTTGCGCACCCAGGGCCAGACCAATCGCGCATTCGGTTCGCTCAAGCCCGACTACCGCATCGACCCGCAAGTGATCTCGACCGAAGTGGGCGGCGCCTTCGGCAGCCTGGACGACGCCTTGCGCACCAATATTCCGCCCGAACTCGAAGTACAGGGCGACAATTTCCGCCGCGCAGTAGTGGATGAGCCGATTTTGCTCGAGGTTTACGCCAGCGATCCCGACAATCTGCCCGCCCGCGCCGACCGCCCGATTCCAGGCACGCCCGAGCAAATCTATCGCACGCCGTCTTCCATCGTGGTCGCTTCGGGACCGGGCCTGCGCTTTTCCTGGATCGTTTACCGGGGCGATGCCGAAAAAGTCACCTTCGACCCGGTGCAATTCAAGACCTATACCGACAGCAGGGTCTACGCCAATTCCCCCTGGTCGCCGCCGTACATCATTCCGCCGGTGCCCGAGAACAATCGTTGGGAAGTCTCCGCAACCTTCTCGGAGCCAGGGGAATACGTATTGCGCGGCGTGGCCAGCGATGGCTCGCTTTTCACCTACCGGAACCTGACGGTAACGGTAACCGAGTGAGCGCCTGCAGGAGATTCTCATGAACAGAACAGGCAATTCCCGCAAGACAACCGGTTTCTCCCGCGGCCGCCGCAATCTGCTTGCCGCGATGCCCGTGCTGGCGCTGGCGCCGATGAGTTGCGCCACGGAAAGCGGCCCGGCTCCGGTGGCGGTGCGGAAATTGCACGGTTTCCGCATTCGCTCGAGCGACGTGGCGCGTTCGGTGGCCTTCTACCAGGACGTGTTCGGGGCGCCGGTGCAGGCGCGCCAGGGCGACGAGGTCGTGTTGCGCGTGGGCGACGGGCCGCATTATTTTTCCATCGCCCCGGCCGAGCCCGGCGAGACGCCTTCGATCGCGCATATGGGCCTGAGCGTGGCCGATTTCGATGTGGACGCGGTACAGGAGCAATTGCGCGCATTCGGCATTGAGCCCGGTCCCGGCCCGCAATCGCCCGCGGATCGCCTGTCGGTCGGACTGACTTCCTGGGTGCGGGAGCGGCCGGGCGGGACGCGGGAGCTCTACTTCGCGGATGTCGAAGGCCTGATCTACCATCTTTCCTCGCCCATGGACTGCGGCGGCGACGGCGTCCTCGGCGATGTCTGCAATGCAATCGAACCGGCCCCCTCGGCGGGGATGTTCCAACTCGTCGATTACAACCATTTCACGAATTTCACCGCCAACCGCGGCCGCGCCAACGATTTTCACCGGCGGGTCTTCGGCAAGGAATTCCAGGCCTACCAGGGCCCCAACGCACCGGTAGTCGGCGTCGGCGACGGTTTCCAGTTCCTGATGTACACCGGCGCCAGCGAGGAAGGCCCGCCGCAGAATCCCGCGCTTATCCATCATGTCTGTTTCAGCATGAACAATTTCGATGTCGGCGACATACTCAATCAACTCACCGGTTACGGGCTGCGCGCGCGCAGCGATCCGGCGGACACGCAACCGCTGATGCATTGGGTCAGCATGCGCATGCCCGACCGGGGAGGATTTGAGACCGGCACGCCGGAAGTGTACTTTTCCGACCCGGACAACATCTTCATCCAATTGCAGGATCCGTCATATTGCGGCGGCGGAGGTTACCTCGGGGAAGATTGTCCGCCGCTGGCCTGAACAGCAATTCGTCTTTGAATCAATAACCAAGGAAGCAACATGGAATACAGATACGTTGGCCGGAGCGGCCTGCGGGTGACGCCCATTTGCATGGGCACAATGAGTTTCGGAACCTGGAGCGACAAGGCCGAGTCATTCCGGATTCTCGACAAGTCCTTTGACAGGGGGATTAACTTTTTCGATACGGCCGAGGCCTATCCCGTGCCGCCGACGGCCGAACTCGCCGGCCTGACGGAAGAGATTTTCGGCGAGTGGCTGAAACAGAAGCCGCGGGACGCCGTGATCGTCGCCACCAAGGTCGCCGGCGCGGCGGGCGGCTGGTTCGTGCCGCCGATCCGTCACGGCCTGACCGCCGTCGACCGCCATCACATCGAGCGCGCCGTGGAAGGCAGCCTGCGCCGCATGGACGTCGATTACATCGATCTCTACCAGGTGCATTGGCCCGACCCCATCGTGCCGATGCAAGAATCCATGGCCGCTCTCGACCGCCTCGTCGAATCGGGCAAGGTGCGCTACCTGGGAACGTCGAACGAAACGAGTTACGGCCTGACCAAGAGCAACATGATCGCCGAATACGAAGGCCTGGCCCGGTTCGAGTCGATCCAGAACAATTTTTCGCTGCTGCATCGCCGCTTTATCGACGAACTGGCCCAGGTCTGCCGCAACGAGAAAGTCTCGCTGCTGCCTTATTCGCCGATCGGTGGCGGCGTGCTCAGCGGCAAGTACAACGACGGCAAGTCGCCGCCGAACACGCGATTCGGCGACTACGAGAGCAGCAACCCGCGCCAGCAGGCGATGGCGCGGCGTTTCGTCAACGAAGGCACCCTGGCCTCGACCGCGAAATACGTCGAGATCGCCCGGGAGGCGGGCATGTCGCCGGTGACGCTGGCGACGCGCTGGAGCATGGAGTTCGACTTCGTCGCGTCCACGATCATCGGCGCCCGCACCGCCGATCAACTCGACGAATCCTTCGCGGCCCTCGACATCGAACTGTCGGACGAAGTCAAAGCCGCTTGCGACGAAGTGCATCGGCAATGTCCCTATCCTATGGGCTAGTCCCAACGAGGAGTACTCCTTGCAGATCGACTGGCAGACATACGATCCCGGCGCCTTTCACGATGAAATGATCGAGCGGCCGGGCGCGCCCCGGCCGACGGCACAGCAACTTGCCGCCTATCTTGAGTCGCTCGACCGCAAGGATCTCGACGAAAAGAAGCTGGCCTCCCGGCTCGCCATCAAGACCATGGGCATTTCCTTCACGGTCTACAGCGACGGCCGGAATATCGACCGGGAGTGGCCCTTCGATCTCATTCCACGGGTGATTCCGGCCCGGGAATGGGAGGTGACCCGCCGCGGCCTCGAACAGCGCGTGCGCGCGTTGAACTGTTTCATCAACGATGTCTACAACGGGCAGAAGGTCTTCAAGGACAAGATCATCGACCCGGAACTGATCCTCGATTCGGTCAATTTCCGGCCCCAATGCCTCGGCATCCAGCCCCGCTACGGCGTCTGGGCGCATATTTGCGGCACCGACCTGATCCGCGACGAGCATGGCCGCTTCATGGTGCTGGAAGACAATTTGCGGGTGCCTTCGGGCGTGTCCTACATGCTCGAGAACCGCCGTGTCACCAAGCGCGTCTTTCCCGAGTTGTTCGAGAATTACGACATCGAGCCCGTGACCGAGTATCCGCAGGAGCTGTTCGACATGCTCGCGTCGCTGTCACCGCGCCGGCAGGCTTTTCCCGAAGTCGTGGTGCTGACGCCGGGAATATACAATTCCGCCTACTTCGAACATTCGTATCTCGCCCAGCGCATGGGCGCCGAACTCGTCGAAGGCAGCGATCTGGTCGTCGAGAACGACCGCGTCTACATGCGCAACATCGGCGGCCTGTCCCAGGTCGACGTGATCTATCGGCGCATCGACGACATGTTTCTCGACCCGGCGGTGTTCAATCCCGAATCGATGCTCGGCGTGCCCGGCCTGTTCAAGGCATGGGTCAAGGGCAACGTTTCTCTCGCAAACGCACCGGGGGCGGGCGTCGCGGACGACAAGATCGTCTATACCTATGTGCCCGAATTCATCAAGTATTACCTCGACGAGGATCCGATCCTGCCCAATGTGCCGAGTTACCGCTGTTTCAAGGACAAGGAAAGACAGCACGTTCTCGCCAACCTCGACAAGCTCGTCGTCAAGCCCGCCAACGAATCGGGCGGCTACGGCATGTTGATGGGACCCCAGGCCAGTGCGGCCGAACGCGAGGAGTTCGCGCGGCGGATCAAGGACAATCCGCGCAATTATCTCGGCCAGCCGCTGATTTCGCTTTCCACGGTCCCGATTCTCGGCGAGAAAGCCGCGGAACCGCGGCATGTCGATCTGCGCCCGTTCATCTTGCAGGCGGCGGACAGCTATGTGACTCCCGGCGGCCTCACCCGGGTGGCGCTGGTGAAAGGCAGCTATGTGGTCAATTCCTCCCAGGGCGGAGGCAGCAAGGACACCTGGGTGGTAATGGGCTAGGGCGATGCTTTCAAGGGTAGCGGAACGGATTTACTGGCAGGCGCGCTATCTGGAGCGGGTGGAGAATACCGCGCGTCTGCTCAACGTGTTCTCGAACCTGCTGCTCGACTTGCCGGGACGAACCAAGCTCGGCTGGCGGGCCCTGGTGCGCATTACCGGCACCACGGAACTGTTCGCCACGCGCTACAACATCGCCACGGAAACCAATCTGGCGCAGTTCCTTATCGCCGACGATTGCGACGCATCGATCTGCAGCATGTTGTCGATGGCGCGCGAAAACGCCCGCACCACGCGGGAAGTCATGCCCACCGAGGCCTTCGAGCGCATCAACGATCTGTACTACTACACCCAGTCCGCCGCGGACAGCGCCGCTGTCCGCAGCGCGCGCAACGAGATGCTCGAACACACGATCGAAAGCGCTCAGCAGATTTTCGGCATGCTGGCAGGCACCATGAGCCGGGACTCCGGCTATACCTTCGTGCGCATGGGCCGTGCGCTGGAACGCGCGGACATGGTAACGCGCATCGTCGATGTCGGCGCCCGCAAATTGTTCACGCATCCGGGCGATGGCTCGGTCGCGCCGAGATTTCCCGAACCCTATGAAGGCATTCTCTGGATGAGCGTGCTGCGTTCGCAAAGCGCCTACCAGATGTACCGCCAGCACGTGCGCCGGCGCGTCAACGGCGAAGACGTGGTTCGTTTCCTCTTGCAGGACGAGGAATTTCCCCGGGCTGCAATCCACAACCTGACCACGATCAGCAAGGTCTTGTCGAAACTGCCGAAGAACGACGAGGTCGCCACCCTGGTCGACGAGGCGCGGCGCCACGTGGTGCAGTCACAGGTGGCCGACCTGATCGAGGAAGGACTGACAGACTATATCGACAGGCTGCAGATCAAGTTCGCCGCGATCCACGACGCCATCACCCATACCTGGTTCTCACCGCGGAACTGAAACGGGAATCCGGTCATGATCGACTTCAAATGCGGTTGCGGCCAGACGCTGTTCTTCGAGAACACGACCTGTCTGCGCTGCGGCAGCCGGCTCGGTTACGATCCGCGGTCGCGCAGGATGCTGCGCCTGCGCACGGCGGCGGGACCGGGGTCTCAAGAAGCACCGCAAAGCGAAGCCGGCTCCCTGTGCCGCAACGGCTTCGATTTCGGCGTCTGCAACTGGATCGCGGGCGATGCCGGCAAGGAGTTCTGCCTGTCCTGCAGCCTGAACCAGACGATTCCCAACCTCGTCGACGGCGACCGCCTGCATTGGTGGAAACAACTCGAACACGCCAAGCGGCGCCTGATCTTCGGACTCCTCCAATTGAACCTGCCCGTAATCGGCAAGCAAGAATCCGAAGACGGGCTTGCCTTCCGTTTCATCGAGGACAGGCGCTCCAATCCTCATGTGGCCGAAGAACATGTCTATACCGGCCATAGCGAAGGGGTGGTGACCATAAACGTGACGGAAGCCGACGATATGCGGCGCGAAATGGCGCGCCGGCATACCGGCGAGTTGTATCGCACGCTGCTCGGGCATTTCCGGCACGAAAGCGGGCACTATTATTTCCGCATGCTGATCGACGGCGAACAGCGTCTCGCGCGATTCCGGGACCTGTTCGGCGACGAGAGGAAGGACTACGACGCCGCGCTTGAGCGCTACTATTCAGGACCCCGGATACGCGACCCGGACTTCATCAGCGCCTACGCCCAGTCGCATCCGCTCGAGGACTGGGCCGAGATCTGGGCGCATTACCTGCATATGACCGACACCCTCGAGACGGCGGGGTTCTATGGCCTGCCCCAGGGCTCGGATCACTTCGACAGTCTTGAGAACCTGCTGCAGAAATGGTCGGAACTGACGATCCTGCTCAATTCACTGAATCGCAGCATGGGGCTGGAAGACGCTTATCCCTTCGTGCTGTCGGAAGCGACTCTCAGGAAGCTTCAATTTGTTCATGAACTGATCGTTCATGACCCGGGTTGTCCCAGTTCGCCGCCCAGCTCAGGGGCGGCATCTGCCGGAACGCGTTCTTGAGGGCGTTGTCCCAGCCCTGGCGCAGATCGCGCAGAAAATCACTTTCGGGCTCGAAACGGTGGTGATGGTCGAGCGAGAGGCTGTCCCGGCGATAGAGCAGCAATTCGATCGGCGGTCCCACGCCGCGATTGCTCTTCATGGTGGAATCCATCGAGATCAGCAGGCATTGCGCCGCCGTGGCCAGGTCGAGCGAGGGTTTCAGAATCCGGTCGAGGATCGGTTTGCCCTACTTGCTTTCGCCGATCTGCAGATAGGGCGTGTCCTTTGATGTGGTAATGTGATTGCCTTCCGGGTAGACCAGGATGACGCGATGCTTCCTGCCATTGATCTGCCCGCCGAGGATGAAACTCGCTTCGAAGTTGGCCCCCTCGGTCTTGCGCCTTTCCTGCTGTTCGAGGCTGACGTCGCCGAGGTAATCCGCCGCCTCGGTGACGCTGTTCACGCTGTCGAGCGTGATCCTGGCGCCCTTGCGGATGTCGGCCTTGAGTTTTGCCATGACGCCCTGGCTGGTCGCCAGATTGCCCGCGCTAAGGATGACGAATTGCCTTTCGCCCTTGACGCCGTGGCAGAACATCTTGCTATAGGTGGAGACCTGGTCGATGCCCGCGTGGGTCAGCGAATCGGAGCAGAATGCCATTCCGGAATCCAGCGAAACGGCGACGCAATAAGTCATGACGCAAATCCCTACAGACTGTCCACGTCAGACAATCATACTTGGGATGCCGCCCAAATCCTACTGGATCGACTCGTCGTCCAGATAGTCGGAACCGTATTCCATTTCGATGCGCTTGCTGTCCAGCCGTTCTTCCAGCCGCCGGCGCAATTCCAGAATGCGCACCTTGTCGCGGGCCGAGGACCTGGAGGCCGTCTCCGCTATCGGCTGTTGTTCGACTGGCTCAAGACTGTCGTTGTCTTCCCATTCAGGTGTCTGCATGATTTGCCCCCCAAATCACCCAGGATCGCTCTCCTTTCCCCCTATATCGTGCCGTTGCGGGAAAAAATCAACTATTTCGGTGACGAAATTGCGAGCCGGCGCAATTCGCGTTTGGCGATCTTGCCGGTACCGGTGCGTGGCAGTTGCTCGTGCTGGAAGCGAACCGCGCGCGGAATCTTGAATGCGGCGAGCCGTTCGGCGAGAAATTCGCCCAACTGCGCTGTGTCGAGTTCCAGGTCGGGTTTGAGCATTACGGTGGCCGCGGGGACTTCGCCGAGGCGGTCGTCGGGAATGCCGTACACCGAGACTTCGTTCACCGCGGGATGTTCGCTGATGGCGTATTCGACTTCCATGCAGGCGATGTTTTCGCCGCCGCGGATGACGATGTCCTTGGCCCGGTCCATGATGATCAGAAAGCCCAGCGGGTCGAGCCTGCCGATATCGCCGGTGCGGAACCAGCCGTCCTGCAGAACTTCGGCGGTGGCTTCGGGCTGATTCCAGTAGCCCTTCATGACCGACGGACCCTTGATGCAGATCTCGCCGACCTCGTCCGTTCCGAGTTCGCGGCCCTCTTCGTCGACGATGCGCAGATCGGTGACCGGCGGAGTGGGGCGGCCGGTGCTGTCGGGCCTGGAAGCGTAGAACTTGTAGCTGATGATCGCGCCGATGGCGTTGGTTTCGGTCAGGCCGTAGCCAAGGCCGGCAACCGCCTCGGACGGGAACTTCTCCAGCATCATCGCCAGATGTTCCGGCGGCCGCGGCGCGCCGCCGCTTTGCACGCCGCGCAGACTGCTCAGGTCGGTGCGTTCGAAGTTCTCGGACACCATGATTTCCCAGGTCATGGTCGGCACGCCGTGAAAGATCGAAATGCGCTCCCGCTCGATCAATTGCAGGGCCACTTCCGGATCCCATTTGTACATCATCACGAACTTGCGCGGGGAGACGAAACTGATCAGGAACTGGGCGTGGCTGCCGGTTACGTGAAACAGGGGAACGTTGGCGAGGATGGCGGGCTGCCAGTTCTCCTTGACCAGTTCGGTGTACAGGGAATCGTTGGCCCCGCGCACGAACATCCAGGTGTAAAGCGCGCTGATGACCCCGCGATGGCTGGATAGCACGCCCTTGGGGTTGCCCGTCGAGCCCGAGGTGTACATGAGCGTGGCGTTGTCCTCCGGCTGCACGTCGAAGCCGCGCAATTCCGCGTCGCTGAGCGGCTCGTAACGCCGGAGCAACTCCCTGGTTTCACAAAAGCTTTCACAAGAGCTTTCACAAAAGCTTTCGGGCAGTTCGCCGCCGTCTTCGGGCTTGATCATGACGACGTCGAGATTCGCTGCGGCCTCGCCGAGCAATTTCAGCCGGGGCGGGTCGACGAAGATCAGCTTGCTGCCGCTGTCGGCGATGAGGAATTCGAGTTCCCGCGCCGTGGACCAGGAATTGAGCGGGGCCGTGATCGCCCCAATCATGGTCGTCGCCATGTAAGCGAGGCACCATTCCGGGGAATTGCGGGCGCAGATCGCGACCCGGTCGCCCTTGCAGACCCCGTATTCCTCGCGCAATGCCCGCGCCAGCCGGCGCGCCATGTCGAAGGTTTCGGCGAAGGTGTAGCGCTCGTCCAGATAGACGAGAAAGGTCTCGTCGGCCACCTGGCGGCTCAAGTCGTATATTTCGCCTAGATTGCGCGGCGCCTTGCTGAAGACACGCAATTCGACGCCGTCGATTTCCGCCGTTTCGATTGCGAACGGCGACTCGGGCGCCAGCATGCCCGCGGCGATTTCCTTCAGTTTTTCAAGATCGGCGGCGATTTCCCGGTCGGTCAGCATGGCGCTTCATTCGCTCTTCATTTCGAGAATCACCTTGCCGAGCGCGCGGCGTTCGGTGAATACGTTGAATGCCGAGACGTAGTCCCGAAGCGGGTAGCGCTGGGTGATCAGCGGCTTGATCTTGCCTTGCCTGTACATGTCGAGCAGTTCGCGGAAGTTCCGTTCGTAGGTTTCGGGCTCTTCCTGGCGGAAACGCCCGAGGAAAACGCCGACCATCGACGAACCCTTGAGCAGGGCCAGATTGGCCTTGTAGGCGGGAATCCGGCCGCTGGTAAAGCCGATCACGAGCAGGCGACCGTTCCAGTTGATGCAACGGCAGCATTGGTCGAACAGATCCCCGCCGACCGGATCGTAGATAACGTCCGCTCCCGCGCCGCCGGTCAGTTCCTTGACTTTCTCCTTGAATTCACCGTCGCCACCGCCGTCACCGTAGTTGACCAGTTCATCGGCGCCCAGCTTTTGCGCGAAGGCGAGCTTTTCCTCCGAGCCGGCCGCAGCGATCACCCTGGCGCCCATGATCTTGCCGAGCTCCACTGCCGCCATGCCCACGCCGCCGCCGGCGCCGAGCACGAGCAGGGTTTCTCCGGGCTGCAATTGCGCGCGCTGCTTCAGCGCGTAATACGAAGTCGTGTAGACCATGGGAAAGGCCGCGGCGGTGGGGAAGTCCATATTGTCCGGAATCTTGCGCAGGCCTCGCGCCGGAACCGCGGCGAACTCGGCGAAGGCGCCGAGTCCGGGAGTCGCCATGACCCGGTCGCCGGGCTGGAAATCGGAGAGGCCCGCACCGACCTCCCGAACAATGCCGGCGGCTTCCGAGCCGGGAATGAAGGGCATGTCCGGCTGGAACTGGTATTTGCCGCGAATCTGCAAGCCGTCCGGGAAGTTCAGCGAGGCCGCATGTATCTCTACCAATGCCTCTTTTTCGCCTGCCGAAGGCTTGTCGATATCGTCCAGGCTGAGGTTCTCGGGCGGCCCGTGCGAATGACAGCGGACGGCAAGCATGGCGAATCTCCGGCAAAAATTTGTGCGGATTCAAGCATGAATGAAGGGTAACTTCAAACTGTGGCCGGGCCGCTTGCGAAAGCGGTGGAGCAGGGGTAATTTCCCCGGCATGGACTGCAAGGAAACACCGGGAACCGGGAAAGAGAATCGGCGGCGGGAATACCTGGCGCTGATGGGCATTCAGCCCTGGTATGCGCGGGTGGCGTTCGAAAACGCCAGGCCGTCGCCGGAGTATCCGGATCTGCTCGAAGCCGGTGCGGAAAAGCAGGCAGCGGACTCGCGGGAAAGTGCAGCCGCACCGGTGGAGCCGGAACGTGTAGCGGCTGCGGAGCCCGGGCCGGCCCCTGCGTCGAAACCGGAGTCCGCGCCCGCGGCTGCCGTCGTGCGCAAGCCGCTTCATTATCTGCGCGTCGACGATTCGCTGGCCCTGCTCACGGAAGACGGATGGGAAGGCGCGGACGGCGCGGAATGCCGCGAGTTGCTGGCGAATATTCTGAAGGCGCTGGGCAAGACGTTCGACTGCGCCGCCGCGGGTGAACCTGCGCATCTGAATCGCGAATCCCTTGATGCGAACGCGGGGCGGGGCGGCTTGCTGGAAGATCTGTGCAAGCGCGACGGCTGTGGAAACCTGCTGGTTTTCGCGTTTAACGGCAGCGAGTTCTTTCCCGATGTTTCCACGTCCGTCGCGGACTTCGCCACCGGGATCGGTGGAGTTTCCCTGCGCGTCACCGTAACTCGCGGCTTGCGCGAAATGCTCGCCTTTCCGGACCTGAAAAAGTACTGCTGGCGGGATTTGCAGCGCTTGCGGAAGCGGCTGCGCTGACTGTCAGGATCGCAGACGCCTGACGAGGCGTATCGCCGCGGCGATCAGCAACTTGCACAAGGCCACGGCGCAGAAAGCGACGAGGGCGAGCCCGGCGAGCATGAGGAGCACCGCGAGCAGGAGGCGCAGCAATTCGCCGGTGGAAATGTCCTGCCACATCGACAGACCCCACAGGCTCGCGGCGCCGATGGCTATGCCGGCGAGAGCGGCGGAAATCTTCTTGTTGATCTTGAGCAGCGAGAAGATCATTGCAGGATGTCCCGCAGGTTTTCGATGAGGATTTCGTTGTCGGTTTCACTGCCCACGGTGATCCGCAGCCGGTTGTCGAGCCGGGGCTGGTTGAAGTGGCGCACGAGAACTCCGCGCTCCTTCAGGGCCTGGTAAAGACTTGCCGCGCCTGTGGCGGCGGGAATCGCGGCCAGCAGGAAGTTACTCTGGCTGGGCAGTGTATCGATTCCCAATCCGGCAAGTTCGCCGCGCAGCCATTCACGGGACCGCCGGACCCGCGCCCAGGTCTGCGCGGCTGCGTCCCGCGATTCCAGCGCCGCCCTGGCCAGCTTCTGGGAGATATGGTCGGTGTTGTAACTGTCCCTGGTCTTGGCGGCCATCGGATGGATCAGGCCGGTTGGACCGATACCGTAGCCGAAGCGCAATCCGGCGAGAGAATAGCCCTTGCTCAAGGTGCGCAGGACCAGCACGTTGTCGAGTTCGCGCACGAGCGGGATCGAGTCGTATGCGAGGTCTGGGTCGATGAAATCGGCATAGGCTTCGTCGAGCACCAGAATGCCTTCGAACTCCCGCGCCAGACAGCGCAGCCAGTCCGCCGGCAGCAAGCCGCCGGTCGGTGCGTGCGGATTGACGAGAATGAGCATTTTCACGGCTTGTTCACGCAATATGGCCGGCATGTCCTCCGGCATCTCCCAGTCGCCGTTCAGGGGTATTTCCAGCAGCTTGCAGCCGGCGACCCCGGCGAGTACGGGATAGAGCGAATAACTCGGCTGCATTACCGCCAGCGTTTCGCTGGAATCGACGAAGGTGGTGAGCAGCAGGCGCAGGAGTTCGTCGCCGCCGTTGACGGGGAGAATACTCTCGGGGCCGAGGTCGTGGATCAGTCCGGCAAGGGTGCGGAAATCGTCCGCCAGGGGAGAGGGATAGCGCCGCAGATCGGCGCCTTCGATGCCGCGCAGGGCTTCGATGACGGCAGCCGGCGGCGGGTAGGGGTTCTCGTTGGTATTGAGCTTGACGATTCCCGGCGAATCCGGCTGTTCGCCCGGCGTGTAGCCCTGCATTCGAGAGATGTTTTTTCGTTCAAATGACATGGGGTTTGTCGAATTCCGGTTTTACTTCAAGAACGATCGGTTCGTTATGATTGGAAAATGCCAATAAAAACAGGAAGCAACAATAGCCGCTATTTGGCAAGTTCGCTCAAAGCCGGAAATTTATGCACAAAAATTACGTGCTGGTCACTAAACGCTAACAATAGCAGTTTCATTTTTTTTCTTGATCGGTTCATAAGGTCTAACTTATTGAAAAACATAAACATTTCATGTTGGTCAAATTTTGAGCAAATTCATGCGAATTCCCATGCCTGCAGTATTTCCCGCCAGCCGCCTGAAATTATTCACCGAGTTATCCACAGATTCTGTGAATAAGGCTCAGGCCGAACAGCGGCTTAACTATAGTGTTTCAGGGCTCACCTGACTAGCGGCGGACGGGGCGCTCAAGCGGGCCGGGGGCGTTTTGTGGTATCTTTACGCCTCCACGTCACCAAAAGGCCGCCGATGATCGAACTGACAGGAGAAGTGCCTTTCCTGTGGCGACTTTGCGCGAACGAGGACAAGGGATCGTATTCGGTCGCCATGGTAGTGCCCGGCCCCGATGATCCCGAATCCTTCGATCTCACCATAGAAACGGGTATCCTCAGACTTACAGCCGACCCGGAAACCTCAGGCAGCGAAGAGATTCTGGAATGGAACCAGAACGATCTCGATCTGTTCCTGCGCCTGATCAACCAGCGCAAGATCGGCCGCATTACCGACCAGCCCGATACCGTGCGCCTGGATCTGACCGACCCCGAAGTCATCGAGATCATTCATATCGTCGCCGCCGCGGGATTCGGATTCCCTTACCTGCCTATCGGCGTGCTCAAGGACGCCGCCGAGGAGTTTCCGCGCTTTGATGCCGTGGTCGGCAGTCTCGCCTCGCTCAACACCGTCAGCGGCTTCAAGTCCTGCGTCGTCGTCGAAGTCGCCGAGGAGGAAGTCGCCTGCGTACTGCTCGACGATCTGCCGGTCGAAGGCGGGGAGGGCGAGGAAAGCCTTTGCCGCAACGACCTGCTCGTGGTGGGGCGCACGGATCTGCTGCATCCCTCGTTCGCCCAGACGGAAGTGCGGCCGGAATCCGCCACGGTTCACTGACTTTCGGGTTCGGGCTCTCAGCTTCGCTGGTTGAAACGGCGTCCCACCAGAGCGGATGCGATATTGATTTTCTGGATGTCGATAGCGCCGCCCGCGATGCCCCAGCCCCAGCCGTCGCGCAATTTCTGTTCGATGGGAAACTCCCGCGAATAGCCGTAGCCCCCCATCAATTGCATCGCCTTGCCCGTTACTTCCCGCACGGCCTCGTTGGCGAAGCATTTGGCGATGGAACTGTCGGCCAATGAGGGCAACTTGCTTTCGGCGCCGGTGACGGCGCGATAGAGCAGCAGGCGCGCGGCGTCGAGTTTCATCTTCATTTCCGCGAGATGGATCTGTACCGCCTGGAAGTCGACCAGCGGCTTGCCGAACTGCTCGCGCTGCTGGCAGTAGTCGAGCACGTAGTCGAACGCCGATTGCGCCACGGCGAGCGACATAGTGGTATTTCCGCAGCGTTCCAGATCAAAGGCTTCCATGAGGCGCCGGAAGCCGCCGGCGGGAACCAGCACGTCGGCCGGGTCGATCTCGACCTCGTCGAAATGCATGTCCGCGCTATTAACGCCGCGGAAACCGAGATGGTGGTCGCGCTTGCCGAAACCGAAGCCGGTCGCGCCCTTGCGTACGAGAACCGCGCCGATGCCGCGGGCGCCGGGCTCGTCGGACATGCGGCAATAGACGAGATAGACATCGGCGTGCCCGGCCCCCGAACACCAGCGTTTCGTGCCGCTGAGAAGCAACTTCCCGTCCTTTTCGCGCAGCCGCGTATTCAGATCAGTGAGCGCCGAGCCGGCATCGGGCTCGGACATTGAAACCGCAACGACGATCTCCCCCGAACAAACCCGCGGGAGCACCTGCCGCCGCATTTCCTCACTCCCGAAATGCGCAATGGCAAGCGTCGGCCCGAAACAGGACTCGAAAATGGGAAAGGCAACCGCAATGGAAACACTGGCAATCTCCTCGAGCACCAGCACGGCATCAAGATGGCTAAGCCCGGCGCCGCCATATTGCTTCCCGAGATTCACACCGAGATACCCAAGCTCGGCAAAGCGCCTGCGCAACTCAATCCCCGGCGGCTCATCGCTACGCTCAATCTCCGCCGCGACCTCAGGCAGCTCCCGCCGCGCAAACCGCCGCACCGATTCCTGCAACGCCAATTGTTCCGCACTCAACCGAAAATCCACCACCAGCCTCCAACATCACCGCCAAGCCCGCGATTCTATCAGCCTCCCCCCACACTGCTATAATCCCGCGCCTCACGATCCAGTCCCCACCCACATATGGAAACCCTGCGCGACAAAATCAAGCGGCGGCGCGTACTCGCAATCATTTCGCACCCCGATGCGGGCAAGACTACGATCACCGAGAAACTGCTGCTGCTCGGCGGCCGTATCCAGGCCGCCGGAACCGTCAAGGGCCGCAAATCCGGCCGGCTGGCCGCTTCCGACTGGATGAGCATGGAGCAGGAGCGGGGGATCTCGGTCACCTCTTCGGTCATGCAGTTTCCCTGGAAGGAGCGCATCGTCAATCTGCTCGACACCCCCGGCCACGAAGATTTCTCCGAAGACACCTATCGCGTGCTCACCGCCGTGGATTCGGCGCTGATGGTGGTCGACGGCGCCAAGGGCGTGGAAGAACGCACGATCAAGCTGATGAACGTGTGCCGCATGCGCGACACGCCGCTGTTCACCTTCGTCAACAAGCTCGACCGCGACATCCGCGACCCGGTGGAACTGATCGACGAGATCGAAAACGTGCTCGGCATCCGCTGCGCGCCGATCAACTGGCCCCTGGGCATGGGCAGGGAATTCAAGGGCCTGTACCATCTGGCGACGGACACGCTGCAGCCTTATCCGGGGGCGCTGAGGGAGCGGGCGGACGATGCTGACAGGATCGAGGGCCTGCAGTGCGAGCAGGCGCGGCAACTGCTCGGCAACTGGTACGAACAGGCTTGCGAGGAAATCGAACTCGTGCGCGGTGCCTGTGAGGAATTCGACCGCGAAGCCTATCTCGCCGGCGAGTTGACGCCGGTGTATTTCGGCGCCGCGTTGACGAATTTCGGCGTTCGCGAATTGCTCGACGATTTCGTCGAAGCGGCGCCGCCGCCACGCGGCCGCGCGGCGGAGAGCCGGGAAGTCTCCGCCCTGGAGGAAGATTTCTGCGGCTTCGTTTTCAAGATACAGGCCAATATGGACCCGAAACATCGTGACCGCATCGCCTTTTTGCGCATCTGTTCCGGTGAATTCAGCCAGGGCATGAAAATGCGGCATTGCCGCACTGGCAAGATCACGAGGGTAAGCGATGCCGTCACTTTTCTCGCCGGCGAACGGGAACTGGCGGAAGCGGCGGTATCCGGCGACATCATCGGCCTGCACAATCATGGCACGATCCAGGTCGGCGACACCTTCAGCAGCGGCGAAGAGCTGAAATTCCGCGGTATTCCGAATTTCGCGCCGGAATTGTTCCGGCGCATACAACTGCGCGACCCGCTGAAATGGAAGCAATTGCAGAAAGGCGTCACGCAACTGGCAGAGGAGGGCTCGGTGCAGGTATTCATGCCCCTGCGCAACAACGACTTGCTGATCGGCGCCATCGGCGCCCTGCAATTCGAGGTCGTCACGCACCGGCTCAAGGAAGAATACGGCGTCGATTGCGGCTACGAGCCGGTGACCGTGCAACTGGCGCGCTGGATCGATTGCGGGGATACGAAGGAACTGGAAAATTTCCGCAGGAAGTATCACGACAACCTTGCACTCGACGCAGGCGGTTACCTGACCTACCTGGCGCCGAGCAAGGTGAACCTGAACCTGGCGATGGAAAAATGGCCCGCCGTCGATTTCAGGGAAACCCGGGAGCACTGAGTCAAACAAGGGAACCTGCATGGAATTCGAGTTGCACAAGGTCGACGGCAAGGCGCGGGCGGGGCTGATGCGATTCGCCCGCGGCGAGGTACGCACGCCCACCTTCATGCCGGTCGGCACTTACGGCACGGTCAAGGGCATGAGTCCGGGCCGGCTTGAGGAAATCGGCGCGGAAATGATTCTCGCCAACAGCTTCCACCTGATGTTGCGGCCGGGCGCTGAAGTCGTCGAGTCCCATGGTGGCCTGCACGGTTTCATGGGCTGGAACCGGCCGATTCTGACCGACTCCGGCGGCTTTCAGGTCTTCAGTCTCGGCGCCATGCGCAAGATCAGCGAGGAAGGCGTCGAGTTCCGTTCCCCCATCGATGGCGACAAGATCTTTCTCGGACCCGAATCCGCCATCGCCCTGCAACAGCAACTCAGCGCCGACGTGATCATGGTGTTCGACGATTGCACGGCCTGGCCCGCCACCGAAGAGCAGGCGCGGGAGTCGATGGAACTTTCCCTGCGCTGGGCGGCGCGTTGCCGCGAGACACACGGCGAACATCCCGCCGCACTGTTCGGCATCAT
This sequence comes from uncultured Pseudohongiella sp., assembly GCA_964622925.1. Lineage (GTDB taxonomy): Bacteria > Pseudomonadota > Gammaproteobacteria > Pseudomonadales > Pseudohongiellaceae > UBA9145. The sequence goes on from CAZUSL010000130.1 coordinate 42,966, forward strand.
CCAGGGCGGCATGTTCCCGCAACTACGCGAGCGCTCGCTGCAGGGCCTGCTCGAAATCGGTTTCCCCGGCTACGCCATCGGCGGCCTTTCCGTAGGCGAGCCCAAGGAGGAAATGACCGCCATGATGCGCCATTGCGCGAAACTCATGCCCGCGGACCGGCCGCGCTATCTGATGGGAGTCGGCACGCCGGAAGACATCGTCCAAGCAGTATGCGAAGGCATCGACATGTTCGACTGCGTGATGCCGACCCGCAACGCCCGCAACGGCCACCTGTTCACCTCAAGCGGCATACTGCGCATCCGCAACAGCCGCTACCGCACCGACACCGCGCCAATAGACGAGCACTGCAACTGCTACACCTGCCGCAATTTCACCCGAGCCTACCTCCACCACCTCGACAAATGCGGCGAAATCCTCGGCTCCCAACTAAACACAATCCACAATCTCCACCACTACCAGCAACTAATGTCCCAACTCCGCGAGGCAATAGAACGATCGGAGTTACAAACCTTTGTCAACGAATTCCGCCGGAAACAGAGCGTCTAGACTTCTGCACAATGTGAGTCGTCGGCGGACAGGGTGTGGGTTTTGCGGGCGTGCGAGGCAGGAAGCCCAGCCCGAATCCTCCATGGATGGATTTACGGCGTCCGCAAAACCCACACCCTGTCCGTCGGCGACGGATCGAAGCCACAGATCTAAACCAGCGCACTTGAGAATTCGGCCTGTGAAACTTAACATTCCGCACTGACTAGGAAATCGACCGAGAGTTATTCCGATGAACCTGCTTTTCAGTACCGCCCACGCCCAGGAAGCGGCACAACAACCCTCCATGACCTTCAACCTGATCCTGTTCGGCGGCATGATCCTGCTGTTCTGGCTGCTGCTGATCCGGCCCCAGTCAAAGCGCGCGAAAGAACATCGCGAACTCGTCGCGAGCATTTCCAAGGGCGACGAGGTGATGACCTCCGGCGGTCTGCTCGGCAAAGTCACCAAGGTAAGCGGTGACTACATGGCGATTCAGGTTGCGGACGGCGTGGAGATCAAGTTGCAAAAGTCGTCGATCGCCGCCACATTGCCCAAGGGCACACTCGAGCAGATATGATGATCGACGCTGAATCCGGAGACTCCAGGGGAACATCCTCATCATGCTGAACCGGTATCCGGCGTGGAAGAACCTCCTCGTCCTGCTCGCGGTGGCGCTCGGCATTCTCTACTCGGTGCCGAACCTGTATCCGGACGATGAGGCGCTGCAAATTTCACACGAGAGCCTGGAACTCGGCCAGCCCGATTTCGACAATATCACCACGGCGCTCGAAGCCGCCCAATTGCGTACGCTCGCCTCGGAAATCAACGACAGCGGCATCCTCCTGCGCTTTGACACCGTGGAAGAGCAATTGCGCGCCAAGACCGCCATCGAGGAAGCGCTGACCGACGATTACATCGTCGCCCTCAATCTCGCGCCGACCACGCCCGGCTGGATGCAGGCCATCGGCGCCGGCAAGATGAACCTCGGGCTCGACCTGCAAGGCGGCGTGCATTTCCTGATGGAAGTGGACATCGAGGCCGCGGTAACCGGCCGCATGGAAGACAATCTGAGCAATGTGCGCAGCATTCTGCGTGAATTGCGCATCCGCACCCGCGGCCTGAACATGATCGACTATTCCCATATCGAAGTGCGCTTCGCCAGCGCCAACGACCGTTCCCGGGCGCGCTCGGAACTGATCGACAATTTCCCCGAACTGCAATTCCAGAATCGCGAGGCCGGCGATGTCTTCATCCTCGACCTGCGCATGACCGACGACACCCAGTTGCAGATCCAGCGCGATACCTTGCAGGCCAATCGCACGACCTTGCTGAACCGGGTCGACGCCCTCGGCGTTGCCGAGCCGACGGTGCAGCAGCAGGGCGCGGACCGCATCGTCGTCGAATTGCCCGGAGTACAGGATCCGGCCCAGGCGATCCGCATCCTGCAACGCATCGCCACGCTGGAGTTCCATCTCGAAGCGGCCCTCGGGGCGCCCCGCTCCAGCTACGAGACTTACAACTATGTGACGCTGGAAGGTGCATTTCCGGTCAACGTAGACAATGACGTGATCCTGCAGGGCGACCGCATCAGCAACGTGCGGCCCTCGCTCGACCAGAACGGGCTGCCCCAGGTGCAGATCAGCCTCGACGCCCAGGGCGGCAACCAGATCAACCGGGTCACGCGCGACAACGTCGGCCGCATGATGGACATCCTGCTGATCGAGACGCGCTCGCGCACCAACCTCGTCATCGACGAGAACGGCCAGGAGGTGGAAGAGGTCGAGTTCTACGAGGATCGCCGCCTGATCAGTCACGCCCGCATCAATTCGGCCCTCGGCCGGCAGTTCGTGATTACCGGCCTGACCCAGCGCGAGGCCATGGATCTGTCGCTGTTGATCAGTTCGGGCTCGCTCGCGGCGCCGATGACCATCGTCGAACAATCGGTGATCGGGCCCACCATGGGCCGGGAGAACCTCGAACAGGGCATTCGCGGCGTGCAGATCGCAGCCATCCTCGTCGTGATCTTCATGCTGCTCTACTACCGGCTTTTCGGGCTCGCCGCCAATGTCGCCCTGATCATGAACATCGTGCTGATCTTCGCCGTGCTGTCCTCGGTGCTGCCTGCGACGCTGACCTTGCCGGGAATCGTCGGCATCGTGCTCACCGTCGGCATGGCGGTGGACGCGAACGTGCTGATATTCACGCGGATCAAGGAAGAACTGCGTAACGGGCTGCCGCCGCAACAGGCGATCAGCGCCGGTTACGACCGGGCCTTCACGACGATTCTCGACGCCAATCTGACGACCTTCCTCGTGGCCGTAGTGCTTTTCACCATCGGCACGGGGCCGGTAAAGGGATTCTCGGTGACGCTGATGATCGGCATCATCACCTCGATGTTCACCGCCATCGTCGGCACGCGGGCGCTGGTGAACCTGATCTACGGCGGCCGCCGCGACTTGCGCAGCCTCTCGATCGGCATACTTCCGATCAAGCCGGCCGGCGGCAAGAGCTGAGCTATGGCGGCGCCGCAATTCAAGATCGACTTCATGGGCTTTCGCAAGCCCGCCGCGATCCTGTCCATATGCATCGTGCTGATCTCGCTTGGTTCGCTGGCGACGAGCGGACTCCAGTTCGGCCTCGATTTCACCAGCGGCACTTCCGTTCGGCTGAATTTCGCTGAGAGCGCGCAACTCGACGAAGTCGGCGCCCAACTCGAAGAGGCGGGCTACGGGGACGCCGTGGTCGTCAATTTCGGCTCCGACCGCGATATTCGCGTGCTGCTGCCGCTCGATCCCAACGCCGAGGTCGCCACCGAGGCGGAACAGGCGGCGCTTACCGGCGAAGCCATCGCAGCCTACCTGCAGGAGCGCAGCGATACCGGGATCACCTTGCAGGGCTCGGACTACGTCAGTGCAAAGGTAGGCGAGGAACTCGCCGAACAGGGGGGGCTCGGCATGCTGGTGGCGCTTGGCATCATCATGGTCTACATCGCCGTGCGCTTCCAGTTCAAGTTTTCCGTCGGCGCCGTAACGGCTCTGGCCCATGACCTCATCATCACCCTCGGCATCTTTTCGCTCACGGGCATGGAATTCAATCTCAACACCCTGGCGGCCCTGCTCGCCATCATCGGCTATTCGCTCAACGACACCATCGTCGTTTCGGACCGCATTCGCGAGAATTTCCGCATGTTGCGCAAGACCGAGCCGATCGACACGGTGAATATTTCGCTCAATCAGACCCTGGGCCGAACGCTGATCACCTCGTTCACGACCTTGCTCGTGCTGTCCTCGATCCTGCTGATCGGCGGCGAGTCGACCCAGGGATTCGCCATCGCCCTGATCATCGGCGTGATCGTCGGAACCTACTCTTCAATTTACGTCGCATCGAACGTTATTATCCTCATGAACGTTACCCGGGAGGATTTGCTGGTTCCCGTCAAGGAAGGCGCGGAAGCGGACGGCATACCATGAGGAAGTTCCTGTTTCTTGCCATTCTGATCTGGCCGCTTGCGGCCAATGCGCAATCCACGGAATTGTTCCCCCGGCCGCCGGAAATCGAACCGGCGGTGAATTTCTGGCTCAAGGTCTACACTGAAATCAATACCCGCAACGGCTATGTCCACGATGCCCGGAATTTGTCCGTCATCTACGAGACCGTGGCGTACAACCAGCGCGCCATAAGCAACGCCAGGAACCGGATCCGCGACGACCTGCGCGTACTCGGCAGCGGGAAACGCACAGGGCTTACCGCCGGCCAGCAGGAAGTTCTCGCGCTGTTCCCGGAAGGCGTGAGCAACCAGACCTTGAACACCGCCGCTTCCAACATACGTTTCCAGCTCGGCCAGTCCGACCGCTTTCTCGGCGGCCTGCGGCGTTCAGGCGCTTATCGGGAACATATCCGCCAGGTCATCGAGGAAAAGGGCCTGCCGCAGGAACTCGGCATCCTTCCCCATGTCGAGTCGTCGTTCAATCCCGGGGCGGTTTCCAGCGCTTCCGCCGCCGGCATGTGGCAGTTCGGACGCGCCACCGGCCAGCGATTCATGCGTATCGATCATATCGTCGACGAGCGTATGGACCCGTACATCGCAACCTACGCGGCCATGAGCCTGCTCGAATACAACTACAGTATCCTCGGCACCTGGCCGCTTGCGCTGACTGCCTACAATCACGGCGCGGGCGGCATGCGCCGGGCGGTGCGGGAAACCGGAACGACCGACATCGAAACCATCATCGCCGACTATCGGGGCCGGCTGTTCGGCTTCGCTTCGCGCAACTTTTACGCCCAGTTCCTCGCCGTGTTGCAGATCGAGAACGACCTGGACCGTTATTTCGAAGGCTACTCCTTCGATCCCGCGCCGGAGTTTCGTGAAGTGCGCGTCGACGGCTTCGTCGAATCGAGGGCGCTCGCCGAGGCGCTCGGCGTCTCCCACGCGCGGTTGCAGACCGACAACCCGGCGCTGCGGGCCGCGGTGTGGGAAGGCGACAAGCGCATCCCGCGTGGTTACCCGGTCAAGTTGCGCGCCGGCGAAGTTCCACCCGGCGACTTGGTCGCGCTCGTGCCCGACGCGCTGAAATTCAGTGAGCAGACGCCCGATGTCGAGCATATCGTCGCGCGCGGCGAGAGCCTGTCGGTTATCGCGCGGCGTTATGACACGAGCGTCTCCAGGCTGGTGGCGTTGAACCAGTTGACCAACCGCCACCGGATTCAGATCGGCCAGCGCCTGCTGCTGCCGCAAGGCAGCGAGCAGGCAGTGGCCGCCTCATCGCCGCCGGAATCGCCGACGCCCGAACCCGCACCAGCGGACCCGGCCCCGGCGCCCATGCCTGAACCGGCGTCCGAACCGCCCCCCGAGCCCATGCAGATCGCGAGCAATGAGCCAGTCCGGATCGAAGAGCCGATTTCGCCAGGCGAGCCGATCCTGCCGCCCGCCGCTGTGCTGCCCGACGACCAGGAACTCGACGCGCCGGTCAGCGGCGAGGACGAGTTCGCCGAGGCCATCGACCCGATCCTCGACGTGGCGCAAAGCAACCGCATCCTCAGCGCCGAACTTGCCGCCGACCCTTCCGATTACGGCGTCGACGGCCGGAACACCATTGAAGTGCAGGCCGAGGAAACGCTCGGGCATTACGCCGACTGGCTCGGCATTCGCGCCCAGGACCTGCGCCGCATCAACAACATGGCATTCCGCGACCCGGTGATCGTCGGTGAACGACTGCGGCTCGATTTTTCGCAAGTGAACGTTGCCGAGTTCGAGCGCGCGCGGCGCGCCTACCACGCCGGTCTGCAACAGGAATTCTTCGGCAATTACCACATCCAGGGCGTGATCAATCACACTGTGGCGGCGAACGAGAACATCAGCACGCTCGCCGGCGACCGTTACTCGACGCCCATCTGGCTGCTGCGGCAGTACAACCCCGGGCTCGAAATGAACCGCTTGCAAATCGGCCAGGAGATCGTCTTCCCGCGGCTGCAGCCCGTGCAATAATCCGTCCCGATTCATCCACGGACAGCCCGGCGCGCGCCGCCGCGGCTGCCTTCAAGCAGGAAAAACGAAGTGAGCATCAAACTTTACGGTATCAATCTGAGCAATTATTACTGCATTCTGAAAGCGATCATGCTGGAAAAGGGCATGGCCTTCGAGGAGGTGGAAGTCAGTCCGAACCAGGATCCCGATTATCTGACCCGCAGCCCGATGGGCAAGGTGCCCTGTATCGAAACCGACCAGGGATTCCTGACCGAAACCGGCGTCATCATCGATTACTTCGAAGCGCTGGGCGAGGGGCCGAGTTTTTATCCGGACGACCCTTTCGCCAGGGCCAAGGTGCAGGAGCTGATGCGCCACATCGAGTTGTATATCGAGTTGCCCGCCCGGCGCCTGTATGGCGAAGTATTTTTCGACCGCCCCCCGGCGGCGGAGGAAAGGGAGGCCGTGCGCAAATTGCTCGAGCGGGGATTCGCCAGCCTGGGAACCCTGGCCAGCTTCGACCCCTGGCTCGCCGGTGACGAAATCACCTATGCCGACTTCTATTTTCGTTTTACCGTAAGCCTCGCGACCGTAGTCTGCCGCAAGGCGCTGGACTGGGACGCTTACAACGATGTGCCGAACGTCAGGGCGCTGATCGAGCGCCTCAACCAGCGCGAATCGATTCGGCGGGTGATGGCGGATCAGGCGGCCGCCTGAGGCCCGATCCTGGCGATGGACAGGAAGCGGCGGATGCAGCAACAGCAGAACGCGCAGGTACGGGAACCGGTCCCGGCCGCCACCGTGGTGCTTGCCCGGCAAGCGGATTCCGGCGATGGAATCGAAGTGCTGCTCCTGCGGCGCAGCGCCCGGCTGGTCTTTCATGGCGGCCATTGGGTTTTCCCCGGCGGCCGCATCGATTCGGGGGATTTCGGCGGCGAGGCGGATACCGGCCGGCTGTATTCCGCCGCTCGCAAGGCCGCGATACGCGAAACCCGCGAGGAAACCGGACTGGAAATCGACGCCGACGAATTGATTCATGTAGGCCACTGGACGACGCCGCCGGGCCTGCCACGCAGATTTTCCACCTGGTTCTTCGTCTGTCCCGTTTCCCGGCGGACCCGGGTGAAGATCGACCAGGACGAAATCACCGACTTTCGCTGGCTTTCGCCGCGTCAGGCCCTGCAGGACGCCCGCGAGGAAAAACTGGTGCTCCCGCGGCCCACCCGGGTCACCTTGTCCGATATCGGTGTCTACGAAAACCTTGCCGATCTCGAGCAGGGTCTGAGAAATTGCCGGATCCGGGTGTTTCCGCCCGATTCCGATCATTATCGCCCCACCGAAATGGGCTGTCCGGCCAGGGCCGTCTGATCCCAACCCGGATTCCACCGCATCAACCGCTGATCCGACCACGCGAACAGTCGGTGAATCAGCCGATTCCGCGCTTGCAATCACCGCCGCTTAGGTGGGATATTTGGGCTTGGCCGAGGCCGCGCGGAGTCTTTATGACACATCCCACATTTGCCAGCTTGCACGTCACCCTCGACGAACTTCGCCGGCGCCGCAGCACATTTTTCATATTGCGCCAACTCAGCCTGTTTTGCGCCGCAAGCGCCTTGCTGATTTTCGGCTTCGCCCTGCTGTTCAACTCACTGCAGCCCGGACCCGTCGTCAGTCTGCTTCTGCTCGCCGTTCTTGGCGCTGGAATCGGGCTGCTCTGCTGGCGCCTGATCGGTGTGCTGCGCAACCGCCACGCCACCTTCCAGCGCCTGGCGCATTATGTCGAAGACCATATTCCCGATCTCGAACAGCGCCTGCTGACCTCGCTCGAATTCACCGAGGACGAACTCCGATTCGGCCGCCGCGGCGTGTCCCAGCAGTTCATCGCGCAATTGTGGCAGGACGCGGAACGGCACATGGTGCGCCAGCAGGAGGAAATGGAGGCGATTACGCCGGTGGGACGCTCCCGGGTGGGACTGGCGTCCGGATTTGCCGCCGTGCTGGCGGTTTCGGTAGTGCTGTTTACTTCGGATTCGCTCAAGGACTCCCTGGGCAATCTGCTCTGGCCATTCGAGGACGCCGAGATCATCGTCGTCGGCGAACCGCCGCCGAACATTGAGATTTCCCTGGAGCCGGGGGACGTACAATTGCAGCGCGGCGACAGTCTCACCGTGGCGGCGCGAGTGACCGGCGCCGCTCCGGAAGCGCTCACCCTGCGCTTGCAGGACGACAACGTCAACTGGCGCGACATGCCCATGCGACAGGACGGGCGCGGCAGCGACAGCGCCTCATTCAGTTATTTCATTCCGAGCCTGCGCGAAGACACGGTCTACTATGTCACCTTCAACCAGGCCGGGTCTCAGGAGAGGACGCGGAATTCCCAGCAATTCCGCATAAGCGTGTACGACCTGCCGCGGGTCGAACAGATCGACGTCGCTTTCGATTATCCCGAATACACCGGAATGGAAGATTTCGTCGAGGAAGACGGCGGCGACCTGATCGCGCCGGTGGGAACCGAAGTCGAAGTCAGCGTGACTTTCAACAAGGCCGTTGCCGAAGCGCGCCTCGAGTTTGCCCAGGCTTTTGAAGAGAGCGTCGGCGAAGACGGGGCCAGCGAAAGCGAGGTCATGCCCGACCTGCCGCTCGCGATCGACGGCAGCGTCGGAACGGCCAGTTTCACGATCGGCCAGGACGGCGTCTATCGCGTCCAGGCTATCGATCATTCCGATCTTTCCAGCCTCGACCCGCTCGACTATTACATCCGGGCCATCGTCGACCAGCCGCCCGAACTCGCATTGCGGCGGCCCGGCCGCGACCAGGACGTCATGCCGCTCGAAGAGGTCATTCTCGAAATCGACGCCAGCGACGATTACGGCCTGACGCGTTTCGACCTCAATTACAGCGTCGTCGGCCAGGACGAGGTCGTGGTCGATTTCCTGCCGGATGAACGCGTGCGCGATATTTCCGGCGAACAATTGATCTATCTCGAGGATCTCGAAGTCGAACCCGGGGATTTCGTCAGCTACTACCTGACCCTGGCCGACAACAACGGTCTTGAGGGTCCCAGCGAGATCATTTCCGACATCTACTTCCTGCAGGTGATTCCCACCGACCAGGAGTTCCGCCGCGCCCGGGGCGGCGGCGGCGGCCAGGGCGGCGGCGGCGACGG
>CAZUSL010000131.1:0-20274 GCA_964622925.1 uncultured Pseudohongiella sp.
GCAACAACGTGCAACTCGCGCGCCGGCTTGGATTGCGGATAGAAGGCGATATCCACCGCCACGACGGCTTTCCGCTGGTATTGCGCGGCAGGCTTGCCGAGCCGCTTGGACTGGAAGCTTTCGAGGGACGGCTGGCCGAAACCCTGGGCCAGGCGCCGCTGGCGATCCGCGGCGGCGATCACGCGATCGAAACGATTGCCTGGTGCACAGGCGCGGCCCAGGGCTATATCGAACAGGCCGCCGTGGCCGGCGTCGATGCCTATCTGAGCGGGGAAATTTCGGAGCAGACAGTACATGCCGCGCGGGAGTCCGGTCTGCATTATCTGGCGGCCGGCCATCACGCCACCGAACGATATGGCGTGCAGGCGCTTGGCGGGCATCTGGCCGAGTTGTTCGGTATCGGGCACGAGTTCATCGACGTGCCCAATCCGGCCTAAATTATCCTTTCCTCTTCCATCAGCGCCATCACCCGGTCGACGCATTCCTCGACCGACAGCGCGCTGGTATCGAGTTCCAGTCGCGGTTCCGCCGGCGCCCGATAGGGAAAGGTCAGGCCGGGCACATGGGCAGATTCGTTTTCGCGGGCGGCGGCATACAACCCGCTGGGGTCGCGCTGCATGCAGATATCCAAAGGCGGATTGAGCCAGACCAGGTAGCAGTTCCGCCGGCCGATCACACTGACGGCGTGTTCCCGCGAATCTTCGTTCGGCGCCACGAAAGCCGCGCAGCAGATCAATCCCGAATCGTTCAGGAAGCGGGCGACATGGGCGCTGCGGCGCAGGTTCTCGGCCCTGCCTTCGGCATCGTGGGGCAAATCCCGGCTGATGCCGAGGCGCATGGTTTTGCCGTCGAGCACGGTGCTGAAGCGGCCGAGATCGAACAGCCGGCGTTCGAGTGCGTGGGCGAGAGTCGATTTGCCCGATCCCGAAATGCCGATGAACATGATGGTGGCCGGACGCTGCCCGTAACGCGCGGCGCGTTCCTCGCTGCCGACATGACCGCTCGGGCGGGCGGTGCGGGACGCGCGAGCCTGATCGCAGTGAATCATTCCCGCCCCCACGGTCACATTGCTCAGCCGGTCGATCAGGATAAAGCCGCCGGTAGCGCGGTTTTCACGATAGCTGTCGAAATGGACGGCCTCTTCCAGGTCGATGTCTAGCCGGCCGATCTCATTCAGGTCCAGCCGGCTCGCCGGACGTTCGAGCAGATTGGCAATGTCGATGACGTGACGCACGGACTTGACCGTACCGGTGACCGTGCGCGCGCCTAGCTTGAACTTGTATTGCACGCCGGGCAGCAAAGCCTGTTCGGACATCCAGACCACGGTGGCGTCGAGCCGCCTGCCGCCGGCGGGTGGATTGTCGGGGTGTGCGAGCAGGTCACCGCGGCCTACGTCGATCTCGTCTTCCAGCGTCAGGGTTACCGCCATGTTGGCGAAGGCCAGTTCGAGTTCCTCATCGAAGGTAACGATGGACTTGATCCTGCTTTTGCGGCCGGAAGGCAGTACGACGACATCGTCGCCCTTGCGCACGACGCCCGAGGCGACGGTGCCGCAATAGCCGCGGAAATTCTGGTTCGGCCGGTTGACGTATTGCACGGGAAAGCGGAAGTCCGAAAAGTTTCGGTTGGCGGACAATTCCACTGACTCGAGCATCGTCATCAACGGTTTGTCCCCATACCAGGGCATGTTCGGACTTGCGTGAACGACGTTGTCGCCATGCTTGGCCGAAAGGGGAATGAACCGCGGTTCGACGCCTTCGAGCCCGGCGCTGAATTCGAGATATTCGTCGCGAATGCGATCGAAGACTTCCTCGGAGTAGTCGACCAGGTCCATCTTGTTCACGGCGACGATGATGCGTTGGATACCGAGCAGGGAAACGATGAAGCTGTGCCGCCGGGTCTGGGTCAATACGCCATGGCGGGCGTCGATCAGGATGATCGCGAGATCGCAGTTCGAGGCGCCGGTGGCCATGTTGCGCGTGTATTGTTCGTGGCCGGGGGTGTCGGCGATGATGAACTTGCGCCTGGCCGTGGAAAAATAGCGGTACGCGACATCGATGGTGATCCCTTGCTCGCGTTCCGCCTGCAGGCCGTCCACGAGCAGCGACAAGTCGAGTTTGCCATCGAGATTGCCCGATCTGAGGCTGTCGGCCTCGATGGCGGCGAGTTGGTCTTCGTAGATCAGCTTGGAATCGTGCAACAGGCGTCCGATCAGGGTGCTCTTGCCGTCGTCGACGCTGCCGCAAGTGAGAAAGCGCAGCAATTCCTTGCGCTCATGTTGCGCCAGATAGGCCTTGATATCGGCCATGGCATGTTCCGGATGCTGGTTCACCTAGAAGTATCCCTGGCGTTTTTTCTGTTCCATCGAGCCTGCCTGATCGGTGTCGATCAGGCGGCCCTGGCGCTCCGAACTCGTGGTCAGCAACATCTCGCGGATGATGTCGGGCAAGGTCTCGGCGTCGGACTCCACTGCCCCGGTCAGCGGATAACAGCCCAGGGTGCGGAAGCGCACCATCTTTATGGTTACCGGCTGATCCCCGCTCAAGGGCATGCGGTCGTCGTCGACGAGGATATCCACCCCGTCGACATTGACCACCGGACGGCGCCTGGCGAAATACAGGGGCACGATGTCGATGTCGTTCAGATAGATGTATTGCCAGACATCGAGTTCGGTCCAGTTCGACAGTGGAAACACGCGAATGCTCTCGCCCTTGTTGATATGCGTGTTGTAGAGGTTCCACAACTCGGGCCGCTGGTTGCGCGGGTCCCAGACGTGATTGCTGTCGCGGAACGAGAATACGCGCTCCTTGGCGCGCGACTTTTCCTCGTCCCGGCGCGCACCGCCGAAGGCGGCGTCGAAGCGATGCTCGTTCAGGGCCTGCTTCAGCGCCTGGGTCTTCATGATGTCGGTGTGCTTTTCGCTGCCGTGATCGAAGGGATTGATTCCCGCCTTGACGCCTTCCTCGTTCATGTGGACGATCAGGTCGAGGCCGAGTTTTTTCGCCTGGGCATTGCGGAAGGCGATCATTTCCCGGAACTTCCAGCCGGTATCCACGTGCAGCAGCGGGAAGGGCAGGCGGCCGGGATAAAAAGCCTTGCGCGCCAGATGCAGCATCACCGACGAGTCCTTGCCGATGGAATACAGCATCACGGGATTTTCGAAGGCGGCGGCTACTTCGCGGATGATATGGATGCTCTCCGCTTCAAGCTGCTTCAGATGGGTAAGATTGTAGGCGGTCATCGGCGGCGCTGCGGTCCCGGACTCAGGAATTCTTGTCGCCTGCAATCTGATCGTCTTCGGATTCGAGTTTAGGCTTTTCGAGGCCGAAATCCTCAGCGAGCGCGCCTTTGCGGGACGGATCCTGTTTTGTGGCGTAGTCCTTGGGCGGCAGCACGCCGATTTCATCGATTTCCGACACGCTGCCTTCGAATACCGAGTCGGTATTGGTCGGCAGCAGCCGGCTGGCGACTTCGGCGGAGCACAGCGACTGGGCGCCGGTGGCGAGATGCTGGTACACGTCCTTGTAACTTTCGGTCATGTGCTTGACGAGTTCGGCGGTGGTGCTGAAATGTTCGGAAACGCTTTCCCGGTATTCCCGGTCGCTTTCGCGCAGGCGCCGCAATTGTTCCTCGAGTTCGCGTACGCGCGCGGGCCCGCCGCCGAGCCGGCTGGCGAAAGCGGCGCCGATAACGAGCCCGAGGGCCAGGCATGCGATTCCGGTAAGCCAGATGGTCAAGTCAGGAAGCCTTTGTTGTTGCGTTGCTGCGCGAGTCGAAAAGTGGAGTCGGAGTGACGCGGCAAGTATACCTTATGTAGCGATTCACAGCGTGCAGATACGGTTGGGGTTAGAATGCCGCGTCGATTGAGGTGGGTGGATGGACGTCTTTAGTCGTTACATGAGTGCGGTGCATGCCGGCGCCATCGCACATGACGCTGCGCAGGAGGAGGTGGCGTTGCGGTTGCGGGAACTGGGGCGGGAGATTGCGCCGCGCTGGTGCCGCAAGCCTTCGTGGTTGCTGTTGCGTTTCGGCCTCGCGCGCCGCGGGGAGCCGCCGCGGGGGATGTATCTCTGGGGCGGAGTGGGGCGCGGCAAGACCTGGCTGATGGACTTGTTTTTTGACTGCCTGCCCGGCGACCACAAGATGCGCGTACATTTTCATGCCTTCATGCAACGCGTGCATCGGCGGCTCGCGGCCTTGCAGGGAGTGCGGGATCCGCTGGAGGAAGTCGCCGAGGAACTCGCCGCCGAAGCCGGGGCCATCTGTTTCGATGAGTTCTTCGTTTCTGATATCGGCGACGCCATGTTGCTCGGCGGCCTGCTCGGCGCGCTGTTCCGGCGCAAGGTGATCCTGGTCGCCACTTCGAATATCCCGCCCGGCAAGTTGTACGAAAACGGACTGCAGCGCGAACGCTTCCTGCCTGCCATCGCCTTGCTGGAGGAAAATTGCGCGGTCGTCGAACTGCGCTCGCCGGTGGACTACCGCCTGCGCAGTCTTGAGCAGGCCACCCTGTATCACTCCCCGGTGACGGCGGACACGGGCGAATTGCTCAAACGGAATTTCAGCGAACTCGCTACCGGTGGCGCGAGCATCGCGGACGGCGGCTCCATCGATATCCAGGATCGCGAGATCGAGGTGCTGTATCTGGATCAGGACGTGGTCTGGTTTGATTTCGGCGCGATTTGCGAAGGGCCGCGCAGCGCGGCGGACTATGTGCAGATCGCGAAAATGTTCCACGCCGTGATCATCAGCGATGTGCCGCGGCTGAGCGACGCCACGCTCGCCGCCGCCCGGCGCTTCGTCAATCTGATCGACGCGTTTTACGACTGCCGGGTGAAACTGATACTCAGCGCCGAGGCGCCGATCCAGGGTCTCTATGCCGGTACACGGCTCGCCGCGGAGTTTGAGCGCACGCGCTCACGCCTGCTGGAGATGCAGTCGAGGGATTATCTCGGTCTCGAACATCGGGTCTGAGGGGAATGGCCGCGAACTTCCCTGTTCGCGTGTCCATGCGCAGGTGTCCCGGCTGTTATTCCGGGCGCAGAATCCTGACGGATCCGCCCATGGTGCGGAGTACGAGTTCCGGGCCGCCGCCGTTCAACGTCAGATCGAGACTGTTGCGGCCTGACGAACTGCGCGTATCGGCGCCTTCGAATTCCGAGGAAACTCCGCCGCCCATGGCGTTCGCGTCGATTTCGACTTGCACGTCTTCGGACAGATATACCGTCACATCGCCTCCCATCGTGCGCAATTCGCCGCCGGCCGCGGCCGCGCCGGAGAATGAGACTTCGATGTCTCCGCCCGCCGTGCGGGCATTGAGCGCCGCCGCCGCATTGCCGATTTCAATATCGCCGCCGGAAGTTCCCGCGGAGACGGCGCCACCGGCCTGCTCCAGGCTGATATCGCCGCCGGAGGTTCGCACCTCGATCTCGCCTGAGACGGAGCCGATCTCGATATCGCCGCCTGAAGTGCCGATGTCCGCGGAACCCGTGATCGAGCCGATCGTAATGTCGCCGCCGGAAGTATGCGCATCCGCGGGGCCGTCGATTTCATCGACATCGATATCCCCGCCCGACGTGCGAGCGTTGAATTCGCCTTGCAGCCGGTCCAGGTCGATATCGCCGCCGGAAGTCCGCAGGTCGAGATTCTGCCGGTAAGGCACGTTCATGGTGACGGTCGCGGAACGCCGGTTGGAGAACCCGCCGAACAGGAAGTTCGGCCGATCGTATTCGCCGTCGATGGTTACCACGCCGTTTTCCTGGCTGAAGTCGAATTCATACCTTTCGGTATTGCTGATGCTGATACCGACTTCGGAACGGTCCCAGGCGGTGATGTTCAGATCCGCGCGCTCGACGTCGACGACCACCCGGTCGCCCTCGGCCACGGTGAAACTGCGTTCGATGTCCTGGCCGTGGGCGGCCCAGGAGTATCCCGCCAGCGCCACGGTGACGAGGCAGGCGACTACGGTCTTGAAAGTGGACTGATACATGTGACGCTCCTTCAGGCGTTGGATGCTCATGACTGCTTCCGAGCAATCCCCGTGCCAACATTCTCTATCTGTTACAACGCTTGTGCGTACAAGTAGTTACAGCCGTTCCGGCAATTCCGGATCATTCAAGGATGGGAAACTTCGCCGAAATTTGGCGGATATGCCCGCCACCCGGGCAACGATTACCGTACCCGGATAACTCCGACGTTTCCTTCGATGTCTATCTGCGTGCCCCACTGATCCGACAGGCGTTCCACGCGCTGCAGGATCCGCTGCGCATGTTGCAGTTCGGCCATGCGCGGAATGCCCAGGCGGGAATCAGGCTCGTCGATGCCCAACTCGGTAGGGTACAGGCGCACTTCCGTGAGTTCGCCGTCTTCGAATCGGCTGACGGCAACCAGGCTCTCCAGGGACTGAACGGAGCCACCGAAGTTTCTTGCGAATTGCTGCATTCTTCTGCTTGCGTCGGAATCGGCGTTCCCGGTCGATACTTCCAGTTCCCATTGCGCTTCCCGGAAGAATTCGCCGAGGCCGTAAAAAATCGGTTTGCCGTTGTAGATTTCAATTCCGCGCAAGGTCTGGACGCCGGTGCCGAGAAAGGCATCGGCGCCCGCGTCGATGGCGCGATGCGCCAGTTCGACATAAAACGCCGGAGGCCGCGTGCTCAGATGTTGCGTTTCCAGAACGGACTGACTCTGGTGAATATGGGCGGCGGCGATGACGAAATCTCCCAACTGGCGCGCGTTGCGTATGTTCCGCAGAATCCGGTCAAGGTCGTCCGTGTTCATCTGATAAATGACGGTTCCTGGAATTTCCCCATCTTGCGCGACTCGATAGGTCGGATCGTTGCGCCCGGAACTCGAAGCGGGGAAACGCATTCCTTCCGTCGGGGATCCGGCCGCGACAGGCCTCGGATTGTCGAAATTGCCGCGAAATCGCTGGAATTCCTCATGCACTTGCTGAAGAGCGTTGAACTGTCGGTCGGAAACCAGGATCGTTTCGCCGAGATTGAGCATGTTCAATCCGGGCCTGCCGCCGAGATTGCCGATTCGAGGCGTGGCGGCAAGACGATTGTGCTCGGGGAAGATAGGCGCATGCATGCCGATCAGCGCGGCGCGGCCTTTTTCGAGTTCGAGAAAAGCCGGCGCCGCGGCTTCCTGCAGATTCCTTCCCGAGCCCGCATGCACGATTCCGGCCTCGTCCAGCAGGGCGTTGGTCGAGAACATGCCTTCGAATTCGGAATCCAGGAGATGGTTCTGGGCGCGGTTCACCATGTCGAAACCCATCAGCTTGAGGTCCCCGGCGACCTCATGCGTTCCGACGAATCCGTTAAGCGGTCCGTCGAACGACTTCAAATCGGCCAGTTCCCCTTCCATGTTTCCCACGGCCAGGTCGGCATCCCGCACAAGTTCCAGCACAGCCTGCACTTCAGGGTCCGCAAGCCGGGACGCCGGCCGCCTGATCATCAGGTCGCCGACGCCGGCGAGGGTGAATTCTCCCCGCATGGTCATCGCCCGGTCCCGCTCATCGAGGAGCGGCAAGTCGGCCTGGGCCCACGCGCCCGGGGCGATCGCCAGGACGGCAGCCAGACAGGTGAAAAGAAGGCCGAATCTTGCAGTCGGGTTCGGAAAAACTTGTCGATGCATGGCTCTTTCGCCAGGGCCGATAGTCCATCGGACGATACAAGGCCGGGTTCGGGAATACAATAACCGGAGGCTGCGATTCTCGCGTGTGAGAGTTGAATCTCCCCCCTTGCTCATGTAACATCCGCGCTCCCTCGGAATACCGTGATTCGAACGAGCGATGAAGACCTATAGCGCGCGGCCAGGCGAAGTGTCCCGCAACTGGCTTTTGGTGGATGCCGAAGGCCAGACCCTTGGACATATGGCGAGCGCCATCGCCTCGCGGCTGCGGGGCAAGCACAAGGCGGAATATACGCCGCATGTCGACACCGGCGACTTCGTCGTGGTCATCAATGCGGACAAGGTTCGAGTCACGGGCAAGAAGGCCACCGGCAAGATGTATCATTCCCATTCGGGCTATCCGGGCGGGTTGAAGTCGCTCTCCTTCGAGCAGATGCTTGCAAAATCGCCGGAGCGAGTCGTGCGTCTGGCGGTGCGGGGCATGATGCCGCGCAACCGGCTCGGACGAGCCATGTTGAAGAAACTGAAAGTCTACGCCGGCGGCGAACATCCGCACTCGGCGCAGCAACCGCAAACCCTGGAACTGTAAGCGCGAGACGAAATGCAAACCGAACAGTTTTACGGCACCGGCCGCCGCAAGACCTCCACCGCGAGAGTGTACCTGACCCGCGGCAGCGGCAACATCGTGATCAACCGGCGTCCGCTGGAGAATTATTTCGGCCGCGAGGTGGCGCGCATGATCGTGCGCCAGCCGCTTGACGTCGTCGACATGAACGAGCGCTTCGACATCACGGTTACCGTGCGCGGCGGCGGCAGTTTCGGCCAGGCCGGAGCGATCCGGCACGGCATCACCCGGGCGCTGATCGACTACGACAGCGAACTCAAGCAGACCTTGCGCAAGGCCGGATTCGTATCTCGCGACGCGCGCGAAGTCGAGCGCAAGAAGGTCGGTTTGCGCAAGGCGCGCAAGCGGCCGCAATATTCCAAGCGCTAAACGGCTTTCTCCTTACATTTCAGTAAGTTGTCTTGAAGCAGGCGGAAACTCGCTTGATATTTTTCTGCGGATTCATTAGCATCCGCCCGGTTTGCCCGCGCGCGCGGAATTTCCGGAAATTTTTATTCGATCAGGAGATGTACCGAAGGTGACTGACGACAATGCCAAGACCGCGCGCAGGCGCTTTCTGGTAGGTACTTCATTGGGCTTGGGAACGGTCGGCGTAGCCGGCGCGGCCGTGCCCTTCATCGGATCCTGGAATCCGAGCGCGGAAGCAAGGGCGGCCGGGGCGCCCGTCCGCATCGACATCGGCAATCTGCTCGAGGGCGAGTTGCTCGGACCGATCCCCGCCTGGCGCGGCCGGCCCATCTTCGTAGTGCGGCGCAGCCCCGAGGCCCTTGAAGCCCTGAACCGCGATCCCGACCGGCTCGCCGATCCCGATTCGGAAGAGCCCGAGCAGCCGGAATACGCGCAGAACGAGTTCCGTTCGCGCACTCCGGAGTTAATGGTGCTCGTCGGCCTTTGTCCGCATCTGTTCTGTTCGCCGACTCCGCATATCGAACTGCGGCCCCAGCCTTTCGACGCCGAATGGAACGGCGGTTTCTTCTGCCCCTGTCACGGATCCCGCTTCGACCTCGCGGGCCGGGTGTATAGCGGCTCGCCGGCCTCGCGCAACATGGAAGTGCCGCCGTATTCGTTCGAGGACGACAACATTCTGGTGATCGGCATCGACGAGGAGAACGCGGCATGAGCGAGCAAGTGCAAGCGCAGGCGCAGGCGGCGAAGCCAGGCGGCCGGATGCAATCCGCCCTGATCGCCGGAGTCGACTGGGTCGACGCCAGATTGCCCGTCGTCAACGCCTGGGAAAAGCATATGTCCAAGTACTATGCTCCGGCGAATTTCAATTTCTGGTATTTCTTCGGCGTACTCTCGCTGCTCGTGCTCGTGATCCAGATTCTTTCGGGCATCTGGCTGACGATGAACTATACCGCCAGCGCCGAGAGGGCGTTCGCCTCTATCGAATACATCATGCGCGACGTCGAATGGGGCTGGCTCTTGCGGTACGTCCATTCGACGGGCGCATCGGCCTTCTTTTTCGTGGTCTACGTGCACATGTTCCGCGGGCTGATGTACGGTTCCTACCAGCGGCCGCGCGAACTCATCTGGGTCTTCGGCATGGCCATCTACCTGATCCTGGTGATGGAAGGGTTCCTCGGCTATGTGCTGCCCTGGGGCCAGATGTCGTATTGGGGCGCCAACGTCATCGTCTCGCTGCTCGGCTCCATTCCCATCATCGGCGAGGACCTGCTGATCTGGGTGCGCGGCGACTATCTGATCTCGGGCGCGACGCTCAACCGCTTCTTCGCCTTGCACGTGGTGGCGCTGCCGCTGGTGCTGATCGCCCTGGTCGTGCTGCACATCCTGGCCTTGCACGAAGTAGGCTCCAACAATCCCGACGGCATCGAGATCAAGCAGAACAAGGGTCCGGACGGCGTTCCCGTGGACAGCGTTCCGTTCCATCCCTATTACACGATCTTCCACGATCTCGGCGGCGTGGTGCTGTTCCTGATCGCGTTTTTCGCGATCGTCTTCTTCGCGCCCGAGATGGGCGGCTACTTCCTCGAAATCGCCAACTTCCAGGAAGCCGACTCCTTGCGTACGCCGGAGCATGTGCCGCCGGTGTGGTCTACACGCCCTTCTATTCAATGTTGCGTGCGGTGACGGTGCCGCTGTTCGGCATCGACTCGAATTTCTGGGGCCTGCTGACGATGTTCAGCGCCATCGCGATCATGTTCTTCCTGCCCTGGCTCGACCGCAGTCCGGTGCGCTCGATGCGCTACAAGGGCTGGTACAGCCGCATTGCCTTGCTGCTGTTCGTGGTCAGTTTCTTCATCCTCGGCGTACTTGGCGTCCAGACCGTGAGCCCGGCCAAGGTCTGGCTGGCGCGAATCATGACGGTGGTCTACTTCCTCTATTTCATTCTGATGCCCTGGTATACGCGTATCGAAAAGACCTCGCAGCCGCCGGACCGCCTGACCGGGCGCTGGATCAGCATCCCGCAACTGATCGGCAGCATCGTGCTGATCGCCTTGCTCGTGGTGCTGCCGTTGATGCTCGTTTCGGAGCGGGCGGAAGCGGCGGAAGCCGGCAATCTCGAACTCGATCACGTCGAGACCGACTTCATGGACAAGGATTCGCTGCAACGCGGCTTCAATTACTACATGAACTATTGCGTCTCCTGTCATGCGCTGGGCTATGCGCGCTATGAACGCACCGCCGACGATCTGGAGATCCCCCACGAACTCGTGCTTGAGAACCTGATCTTCGATGACTCGCTGATCGGCGACCTGATCGGGAATTCGATGTCCGAAGACGATGCCAACGTGTGGTTCGGCGTGGCGCCGCCGGATCTGACGCTGATTTCGAGAGTGCGCGGCCCCGACTGGCTGTATACCTATCTGCGTTCCTTCTACAACGATCCGGTGCGGCCTTTCGGGACGAACAACAGCATCTTTCCCAACGTGGGCATGCCCAACGTGCTATACGAATTGCAGGGTGACGTGATCTGCGACGATCATGGCACGGACGATCCCACCCAATGCGACCTCAGCCTCGTCGAGGGCTCCGGCAGCATGAGCGAAGCCGAATTCGACGCCATGGTCGGGGACATGGTCAATTTTCTGCATTACATCGGTGAGCCGATCCGCTACCGACGTCAGCAGATCGGCATCTGGGTATTGCTCTTCCTGGGACTGCTTTATATCTCCATCGCTCTCATGAGCCGCGAGTTCCGTAAGGACTATCACTGACGGGCGCCGGCCGTCCGCAATCGGGGAATAAAATGGGAGTTATCGCCAAACGGTCGTCAATGACCTTTTATTCGGACCCGGTCAGCCACTACAGTCATCGCGTACGCATCGTTCTCGCCGAAAAACAGGTGACCGTGGACCTGCTCGACGTCGATTCGGAAAATCTGCCCGAAGACCTGGTGGACCTGAATCCCTACAACAGCCTGCCGACCCTCGTCGACCGCGACCTTGTGCTATATGAAGCCGACATCATCATGGAATATCTCGATGAACGCTTCCCGCACCCGCCCCTGTTTCCGGTCTATCCGGTCGCGCGTGCGCAAAGCCGGCTATGGATGTATCGCGTGCGACGGGAATGGTGTTCGCTCGTCGATCCCCTGCTCGCGAGCGAAGGAACCGATGCCGAACTCGAGGAAATTCGCGGAAAATTGCGTGACAGCCTCATCGCCACGGCGCCGATATTCGGTGAAAAACCGTTCTTCATGAGCGACGAATTCACGATCGTCGATTGCTGTGTGACGCCGATCCTCTGGCGCCTGCCGGTGATGGGAATCGAATTGCCGGATACCCGCGCCACCAAACCGCTGCTCGAATATCGTGACCGCCTGTTCAATCGCGATTCGGTAAAGGCCAGTCTTTCGGAACTCGAACGCGAGATGACCGCCTGATCCGGCAGCCGGCAGTACCGGCGCCCGTCGCCGGTTCAGTTCAGATATTCGAAAACCTTGACTACCCGGGTCACACCGTTGATGTCGCTGATCAGGGCAGCCACCTCGTCTCCCTGCTCCCTGCTGAGGACCCCCATCAGGTAGACCGTGCCGTTCTCGGTGACTATGCGGATATCCGCGTCCACGTCAAGGTCGCCGGTAAACAGCGTGGCCCGCACTCTGGTGGAAATCGAGGCGTCGTTGACGCGGGCGAGAAAGCCGGTGTTGCCGGTGACTTCGAGTTCGTCGTGGATGCGCCGGATTTGCGAACTCGCCTCGCTGGCGATTTCCACTGCGCGCTGTTTCAGTTCCGGCGACGGCACCTGACCGACAAGCAGCACCACACCGTTATGGGCGGTGACGTCTATATTGGCTTCGGCCAGCGTGCTTTCCCGGGCCGCGAGATTGGTGCGGATGCGGGACTCGATGGCATTGTCGTTAATGCGCGTGCCAACGGTACGCTGGGTAACGTCCTCCGTGATGCCTTCTTCACTGCGGGTTCCGGCCAGAAATGGCGAGCACGACACGGCCAGCAGCAGCGGGATATAGATCAAGAGCCTGATTTTCATGCGTCTTCTCCTCCGAAAATCGCGGTGTCGATGAAGTCGCAAAGACAATGTATGACGACCAGATGCACTTCCTGGATCCTGGCCGTGCGTTCGGACGGCACGCGCACTTCGATGTCTCTCGCACCGAGATTCGCCGTCATGCGGCCGCCGTCCCTGCCGGTCAGCGCAACCACGATCATGTCGCGTTCATGGGCGGCGCGGATGGCCTGCACGACATTGCCGGAGTTGCCGCTGGTCGAGATCGCCAGCAGCACGTCGCCCTGTTGACCGAGGGCGAGCACCTGCTTGGCGAAGATCTCGTCGTAATCGTAATCGTTGGCGATTGCGGTAATCGTGGAACTGTCCGTGGTAAGGGCGATGGCGGGCATGCCGGGCCGTTCCCGCTCGAAGCGATTGAGCAGTTCGGCGGAAAAATGCTGGGCGTCGCCGGCCGAGCCGCCGTTGCCGCAACACAGAATCTTCTGGCCGTTCAGCAGGCTTTCGACCATGATCGCGCCTGCGTTCTGGATCGAAAGCGGCAATTCCCCGGCGGATCGCTCCTTGACGGCGATGCTGTCGAGAAAATGCTGGGTAATGCGTGAAGTCAGGTCCATAGGTACGGTTCCACCCCGGCTGCAATTTGTATCGGCTGCGACACCGGGATATTTTAGCCGGTGTCAGGCGCTAAAAGGCGTCGCGAACCCATTCGAGCCGATCTTCTCCCGCCGGGCCGCCGCCGGTAATCGCCACTACGTCGAAACGGCAGGACTTGTGCTGCCAGTTCCTCGATTTCAGAAACCAGGCTGCCGCCAGACGCAGTTTTCGCTGCTTGGCCGGCCCCACGGTTTCAAGCGCGCTGCCATAGCGGTCGTTCTTGCGATAGCGCACTTCGACGAAGACCACATATCCCCGCCGGTCGCGCATGATCAGGTCGATCTCGCCGACCCGGCAGTTGAAATTGCTTTGCACCAGCGACAAGCCATGACCGCCCAGATAATGAAGAGCTCGTCGTTCCTGCAAGCTCCCCAGTTTACGGCGGTCGATCGGGCGTCCTGCCATCGTGGTCTTTCTCAATCGCCGGGTTCGGCGAGAGGCACGGCGACGCCGTTTTCGAAGCGCCCCGGAGTGAGCCGGCGATGAATGCGCCGGCTTTCTTCCATGTGCAATTCGCCGGTGGCGCCGCGCAGGCTGGTGACCTGGCGCTGAAGAAATTGTTGCAGCCGCGGGTAAAGGCGGAAGCTGTCGATGCCCATGGCCTGCAATCTGCGCTCGGTTCCGCCGCCGGCGA
Organism: uncultured Pseudohongiella sp.; assembly: GCA_964622925.1. Lineage (GTDB taxonomy): Bacteria > Pseudomonadota > Gammaproteobacteria > Pseudomonadales > Pseudohongiellaceae > UBA9145. Next base: position 13,980 of record CAZUSL010000131.1, read on the forward strand.
GAGGAACGTCGGGATCCAGCCACATCAGTGGCGCGTCGGCAAAAATGACGCCTTCAAGATCCCGATTCAGATCCGGGTTGTCGGAGCCGTCGTAGATCGACGGCAGGGCGAGTACCGGCAGGTCATCGGCGAAATAGAAATCGAGCGCGGGCTTGATCTGGCGCCCCACCTGCGGGTTCGCCATCAGAAAAATGAAATCGATGTCGCGGCGCCGGCGCGGCGTGAATGCGACGTTGGAGCGCGGCAACACATCGCGCAGGCGTTGCAGCCGCGCCTCGCTGGCGTCGATGTCGAGTACGCTTTTGACCACATCCGTGAAGTCTCCCGCCCCGAGATACGCCGCCCGCGATACGAAACTGCCGCCGCGGGCGCGCCAGCGTTCGGCGAAGATGTTCTGCAGGCGCAGAAACACGTCGTTGGCGGGATAGATCGCCGCGGCGTTGCGATGCCCGGCCTGCCAGGCGAGGTCGATGACGGCGTCGATCTCGTCTTCCGGCGCCAGGGCGAACTGGAACAACTGGCCGTCGCCGGGCGGCGGATCGGCGTCGGTGTAGTTCAACGCCAGCGTGGGGGTCGGCAGTTCTCCGGCTTCGAGCAACTGGTTGACGAGATCCTTGAACAGCGGTCCCACGATCAGGTCCGCACCGGCGGTCACCGCACGCTCGTAGATCGGCAGGATATCGGCGGCGCCGGAACTGTCGAACAGCGAGATGCGCGGCACCTCGCGCGAAACCGCCAGCGCTTCGTAATATCCGGCGAGGAAGCCCTGTTGAATCGCCGCGCCCGCGGCTTCCCGCAAGGGCAGGATGAGGGCGATATGGCGCGGCCGTTCGGCCCAGGCCGCCTCCAGTTGCCGTAACTGTTCGGGCAATTGGCGCGCGGCCGAATGCTGTTCCCAGGACCGGCGCCAACTTACCAGGGATTCGAGTTGCCGCGGGATGCTGTATTGGCCTGAATCCACGACCCGTGCCAGTTCGATCCAGCCGCGCAATTCGTAACTTGTGCTCGAAGCGGCCATCTCTTCGAGTTCGCGTCCGGAAAGCGCTTCCAGCGTGGCCCAGATCTTGCGGCGCACGTCTTCGCCGCCCGAGCCGTCGAGCAGGCTGCTGACCTCGGCCCAGGCGCCGATCGCCCGCCGCGGCTGCTCCAGGGCGTTGTTGATATCTCCCAGAAGCTGATAATAGTCGACGAAATGATCCGCCGGGAGGCCCGGCACGCCGATCTCGCGCAGCCGCGCCATGGCCGCCGCGCCATCGTTCGCCGCCAGGCTTATGCGGCTGCGCAGCAAGACGAGGCGGATTTCCAGTTCCGGCGGCGCCGGCATGGCGGCTTCGGCTACTTCTTCGGCCTCGGGCAAGCGTCCTTCCGCGAGCAGGCGTTCGCTCGCTTCCAGCCGCAGCAGCGCGGCCTCGGTTCCCGCTGCGGCCCCGGCCCGGGCGAGCAGGCCGGCGATGGAATCTTCCCCGCGGTCGACCGCGGCGGGCTCGCGCACGCCCCGGGACGCACCGCAGCCGGCAAGCAGGAGCAGCGAGAGCAGGATATACAGACGCATCAATGACAAACTAGAATCCGGAAACCGCAAGTCTGAAGTCGGCGCGGCCAAAGCCTCGCCTACGCTGAAAGACTAATACAGCTTACGGCTTTTCACCAATTCACGGGAGAAATTTTAAGCGTGCCGAAAACAGGCTGTCTTTACGTTGTGGCGACCCCCATCGGCAATCTCGCGGATTTCTCGGACCGTGGCCGGGAAGTGCTCGCCGGCGCCGACTGCATTGCCGCCGAGGACACGCGTCATAGCGGCAAATTGCTCACACATTTCGGCATCAGGCGGCCGCTGATCTCCTATCACGACCATAGCGGCGAAGGTGCCCGGGAAAAGCTGCTGCAAATGTTGCGCGACGGCGCCAGCGTCGCGCTGATTTCGGATGCAGGCACGCCGCTGATCTCGGATCCGGGATATGCGCTCGTGAAGGCCGCCCGGGAGGAAGGCATCGAAGTCCTGCCCATACCGGGCCCAAGCGCCCTGACCGCTGCCTTGAGCGTTTCCGGATTGCCGACGGACCGATTCCTGTTCGCGGGTTTTCTTCCCGCCGCCCAAGCGGGGCGAAGAAAGCGTATCGAAGAACTCAAGGACGGGGCGGCCACCTGGATATTGTACGAATCGAGCCATCGCATTCTCGACTGCGTCGACGATCTGATCGCGGTTCTCGGCGGGGAGCGCCGCATTTTCATCGCCCGCGAATTGACCAAACAATTCGAATCCCACTTTCTTGGCAGCCTGCAGCAGGCGACAACCTGGCTGCGCGCCGACGCAAACCACCTCAAGGGCGAGTTCGTACTCGTCCTTGCCGGCCGCGAAGCAAGGTCAGGCGAAGACGTACGCCTCCCCGAAGCCCTGCGCATCGTAGCCCTCCTCCAGGACGACCTCCCCCTACCCAAAGCCGCATCCATAGCCGCAAAAATCACCGGCGTCCGCAAAAACACCATCTACCGCGCCGCAGTCCGCGCTACATGAACTGTAAAAGCGTGACCTGCAGAAGCTTGTGTTGTTTTGGCGGCTGCTTTAGTCTGAAAGACCGAGTCAGCCGGGCAATCGCTGTTCGCGTCCCTGGACGCGGGCGGAGGAAAGTCCGGGCTCCATAGAGCAGGGCGCCAGGTAACGCCTGGGGGGCGCGAGCCCACGGCAAGTGCAACAGAAAGCATACCGCCAGACAGCCGTCTGGTAAGGGTGAAATGGTGCGGTAAGAGCGCACCGCGCGGCTGGTAACAGTCCGCGGCAAGGTAAACCCCGCCCGGAGCAAGGCCAAATAGGAATCCCATGGTGTCGCTCGCACCGGATTCGGGTAGGCCGCTACAGGTCCGCGGTGACGCGGGCCGCAGATGAATGATTGCCCTAGACAGAACCCGGCTTACAGGCTGACTCGGCCTTTTCCCTCCACCCCATCCAATCACATCGGAGTCCGTCCCCGGACTCTCGCACAATGTGAGTCGCCGGCGGCGACGGATCGAGACCACAACCAAGAATATGTTGAAAAGTGGAAAATGATGGTATTTTGTGGGCGAATGTGGTTTATTTAGCGAAAACCCTGAAGGGCAAAGCCATGTTTCGCGGAATGAACACCGTCAGCCTCGACGCCAAGGGGCGTCTGGCCATGCCGGCCCGCTATCGCGAACGCCTGTCTAACGACCATGGCGGCCGCCTCGTCGTGACCATCGATCTCGATACCAGGCATCGCTGCCTGTCGATGTATCTCCCGGCCGAATGGGAAAAGATCGAACGGCAGATCGACGGCATGTCCGGACTCAACGAACACGTGCGCCGCATGAAGCATCTGCTCATCGGCCACGCCAGCGATCTCGAATTAGACAGCATTGGCCGCGTGTTGTTGCCGAAGGATTTGCGCGACCACGCCGGACTCGAAAAACAGGTCTGTCTGGTCGGCCAGGGCAAGAAACTGGAAATCTGGAGCCAGGAAAACTGGCTGTCGAAGCGCGACGAATGGCTGGAAGAAGTGCACGAACAGGGAGAATTGCCCGAAGAGCTCACGAATCTGGCTCTGTAAAGGCGCACGGCGATGAATGGCGGAGCCGGGCATCAGCCGGTAATGAGGGCAGCGGTGGTGGAAGCATTGAACCTTCGACAGGACGGAGTCTATCTCGACGCCACCTTCGGCCGCGGCGGACATAGCGCCGCCATCCTTCAGCGGCTCGGAACCGGCGGCCGCCTGCTCGCCATGGACCGGGATCCGGAGGCCATAGCCGCAGCCCGGGAAATGGCTGCCGGGGACCCGCGTCTCGAAGTTATAGACCGGCGCTTCGGCGAACTGCGATCCGAACTCGCCGAGCGAAGGCTCGAAGGCGCGGTCGACGGCATCCTGTTCGATCTCGGCCTGTCTTCGCCGCAAATCGACGACAGCAGCCGGGGATTCAGCTTCAGCGGTGACGGCCCGCTCGACATGCGCATGGATCCCCGCACCGGAGTCAGCGCGGCTGAATGGCTCGATACCGCGTCCGAACGCGAATTGGCGGACGCGATTTTCCGTTACGGAGAGGAAAGACATTCCCGGCGCATCGCCGCGCGCATAATAAAGGAAAGGAAAAGCGAACCGATCGCGACCACCGGCCGGCTTGCGACGATCGTCACAGCCGCCTTGCCCCGCCGGGAGCGTCGCAAGCATCCCGCCACCCGCGCCTTCCAGGGCATTCGCATTCACATCAACGAGGAACTCGACGAACTCCACAAGGGTCTGGCAGGCGCCCTGGAAGTGTTGCGCGACGGAGGCCGGCTCGCGGTGATCAGTTTCCATTCGCTGGAAGATCGCATCGTCAAGCGTTTCATTCTCGATCAGTCCCGGGGCGATGATTTTCCCCGCGATTTGCCGGTTACGAAAGGGCAACTGCGAGAGCGAATTCGGCCGATAGGTAAGTCAAGACGAGCCACCGCCATTGAGGTGGCGCGAAATCCGCGCGCTCGCAGTGCGGTATTGCGCGTGGCGGAGAAATTGCAATGAACACCGCAGCCGGAACCCGGCGCCGTCAGGCCCGGCCGAGCGGAGCCCATGGCCGTCCTTCACCCTGGACGTGGGCCGGGCTGGGCCAGGCTTCGACCTGGGCCTTGCTGGTACTGCTGTTGGCGATATTCCTGACCGGGCTGGTCATGGTCGATGTCACCCAGCAACACCGGCAGATGTCGCGGGAGTTACAGGATCTGCGCGAGCGGGTTTATCTGCAGGAAGAGGAAAGAGGGCGCCTGTTGCTGGAAATAAGCACATTCGGCCTTGCCGACAGAATCGAGCGCGTCGCCCGCGAGGAACTGCGGATGCGTGTCCCTGAACCGGAAGAGATCGTGGTGGTGCGCAATGATTGACCGGAAGAAAGCGAATCCCGCCGACGCCTGGCGGCCGATGCTGCTGCTCCTGATAATGGCGCTGTGTGTCGGCGCCGCGGGCTGGAAGGCAGTGGCCCTGCACGTGCTGGAGCGCGATTTTCTGCAGGAGGAAGGCGATGCGCGCACCGTGCGCACCGTGCCGCTGGTGGCCAATCGCGGCCTGATTACCGACCGCAACGGCGAACCCCTTGCCGTCAGCACACCGGTCATGTCGCTTTGGGCCGATCCTTCCGAAATCAATCCGCGAGGGGAGGGAATCGGCGAACTCGCGCGCCTGCTCGAACTCGACGCCGTAGCCTTGCGCGCCCGTCTTGAAGAGAATCGCGAACGCCGGTTCTTGTATCTGCAACGCCATCTGGCGCCGTTCGAGGCCGAACGGGTGCTAGCGCTGGGCATTCCCGGCGTCTACGAGCAGCAGGAATATCGCCGTTTCTATCCCCATGGCGAAGTGACCGCTCATCTGATCGGCTTCAACGATATCGACGACAACGGCCAGGAAGGCATGGAGCGCGCGTATAACGCCTGGCTCAAGGGCGCCCCCGGCAGCCGCCGCGTGATCAAGGACCGCCGCGGCAACGTCATCGAGGCGCTCAACACGATCGAACTCGCCCAGCCCGGCAAGGATCTGCGGTTGAGCATCGATATCCGCTTGCAGAATCTCGTCTATCGGGAACTGAAATCCGCCTATCTGGAACGCCGGGCCACCGCCGCCACGGCGGTCGTGCTCGACGTGGAAACCGGCGAAGTGCTCGCGGCCGCCAACCAGCCATCCTACAACCCTCACAACAAGACGCTGATCGAAGATCACAGCGTGACTCGCAATCGCGCTTTCACGGACATCTACGAGCCCGGCTCGACCATGAAGCCCTTCACCATCGCGGCCGCGCTGGAATCGGGACGCTTCACCCCCGACACCGTCATCGAAACCGGCAACGGCTGGATGGTCGTCGGTGGCCGCACGGTGCAGGACCTGTTCGCATACGGCACCTTGACCACTACCGGCGTCATTACCAAATCGAGCAACGTGGGCACCAGCCTGATCGCCGCCGAGATCGGCGCCGGTCCGATCGTCGACGTGCTTGAACGCTTCGGATTCGGCCGGGCGCCGGAAACGGGATTTCCCGGCGAGCAGGCCGGAGTCGTTCCCGATCCCGGTCGCCTGGGTCAGCACGCCACCGCGGTGCTCTCCTTCGGTTACGGCGTATCGGCCACCGCGGTGCATCTGGCCCAGGCCTATTCGATTTTCGCCGACGAAGGCCGCCGCAAGCCGGTTTCCCTGCTCGGCTTGAGCGAGAGAGAGATCGCCGGGTTGCCGCGTGAGCGCGTGATCAGCCCGATCATTGCCGCGCAGGTCCTGGAAATGCTCGAAACCGTGGTTGACCGCTCGCGGGGAGGCGCGGTCACCGG
>CAZUSL010000132.1:0-5471 GCA_964622925.1 uncultured Pseudohongiella sp.
GGGCGCGGCGGTGGTCGCCTCGCTCTCCACGCTGGTTTCCGTTCCGCTGGGAGCGTTGGTGGCCTACATTTTCGATGGCACGCTCTACGCGCTGATCGCGGCCTACGTGGTATTCGGCGTGGGAGCCCTCGCCGCGATGAAATGGGCCGACGGAGGCTGGATGCCCAAACGGCGCGGGGCGCCCCTGAAGGCAAGCGCCGATCTATAGCGCTCCCGTCACAAGCCCACGAGTTCATTCAGCGCGTCGGGGCGCGCGATGCTCGCCTGCCTGGTGAAGGACCAGTTCGTGAACGGCGCCGCTTTCGTCGCGCAGGAACTCAAGCTCCGCGTCCACGACCTTGTAGAAGAAGCGGTCCGTATCGGTGGCGAAAACCGGATAGGCGGGCTGATTGGTGACCTGCGCGAACAGTTGTGATTCGCGGACGGTAACGGTAATCGTCAGTCCACTTCCAAGCCGGTATTCGCCCACGTATTCCTTCAGCGTTTCGCTGTCCACCGAAATCTCTTCGCGCTCTTTCGTCCCGTGCTCGTCCTCGAACCGGGGAGCGTCGATCTTCTGGCCCGCCTGTACAAAATCCATGCCCGGCGACAGGCCATCGGCAGGAGCCTTAAACTTAATCTCGATCCCGGCGGCGGCGAATTCGAACTCCCGCCCGCCCTTGTGCGTCAGGGGAAACGCGCCCTGTCCGGTAGCCTGACCGAACAGCTGGCCGTCGCGCTCTGAAATCGTGAGGAACAGAGATGGAGCCAGTTGAAATACGCCGATGTACGGCGCAAGGTCGATTACTTCCGTACTCTCCTCCTGTGCTGCGAGCGGTGAAAACCCGAGCTCGGTGAGCCAGCCGTACTCGGATGAGGCGGCAAGAATCAGCCATCCTTGCGAGGTGGCGGGATTGACCGCCAGGAAACTGGCGAATCCGCCCGTACCTCCGTTGTGCCAGTAGACCGTATTGCCGTCGCTGTCGGACCTCGCGTGCCAGCCGAGAGCCATCCGGTCGACGTCCTGGAGCTGTTGCGTCGCGACAATCGCCTTTTGCATGTCCGTTGCATCCCCTTCGCAAATGGCGCGAATGAAATTCATCAGGTCATTGGCCGATGAAACGATCGCACCGGCGCCCGCGAGAGCGTCAAAATTCCAGGCCGGCACAACCGCGCCGCTGCTGTAGCCGGACGCCATGTTCGCGTCCGGTTCATCAGGGTAGGAGGCGAACGAACGGTCCATGCCCAGAGGCTCGAAGACGTAATGCGCAATTGCATCCGGATATCCCAGTTCGGCGGCCTCGGCCGCAATGGACCCGAGCAGTCCGAGTCCCAGGTTGGAGTAGGCGTATTCCGTTGATGGATTGTCGGGATCGAATGAGCCCAGAAATGAGTTCAGGTCGCGTTGCGCGTAGTCCGCATAGGGATCCAGGCCGTCCTCCGGGGAAAGGTTGTCGGGCAGACGCGGCAGGCCGGATGAATGGGTCGCCAGCGAACGCAGGGTGATTGCGCCCACCGACTCGTTCTCGAATTGGACCTCGCCGAGGTAGCGGGAAATGGGATCGTCCCATGCAAGCCTGCCCTGCTCCACCAGGCGCTGAACCAGTAAGGCCGTGAACACCTTGGTGATGGACCCGATCTCGAACAAAGAGTGGCCATCCGGTTTCCGCGGTTGATCGGGGCTGATACGACCAAAGCCGTAGATGGTGACCTCGCCCTCGTCATAGACGCCGAACACGGCAGCGCCCACCGTTCCGCGGCTCACCGCGTTGTCGATCCGTTCGCGTATGTCCCCGGAATCCGCCGCCTGGCATGCGGAACCCAGGAAGATCGTCAGTAAAGCACAGAGCGTTCGTTTAAGCGAAACATTCATCGAGCAATAGCTTTGTTGGGAGCTTTCAGGCACCGTACTCTAGCCGCCCTTTTGGCAGAGCCGTTTTGCGTCCGTGGGAACACCCGCGACGGCCAGGATAAGAAGGCGCTTCAACCCGTTTCCAGCGGGTTACATGCCCGCGAGCTCGTTCAGTGCGTCGAGGCGCGCGAGCCAGCTGTCTTTCCGCGACTGAACGCCGTCGGGCGTGAAGTACATCGTGTTTTCGTACTCCGCCACCGGCCATTGCGGCAGGCCCTCGCCGTTAGGGTCGCCGGTTCGGGCGAAATTGGTCCAGTAACGCATCATCCGTTGCGAAACGGCGCGTTGCGTTTCGTCCGGATCGGTCGGATCGTAGTGATCGCCGGTGAAAGTTCCGAACATGTACGGCAGGTCGCCCGCGTGATAGGCGCCGTAGATCGTTTCGCCGTTCAGCTCGCGCCTTTCCACGTCCACGCCCGGCATCGCGAAACGGTAGGCATAGACCGTGTTTCCCGCTTTCTCGTGCGCGACCGCAACGCCGCGGTTCTGCGCATGAAACACGTAATCGCTGTACATATAGGTGTCGCGCTGCGTTTCGTTGCCGTAGAAAGGCGTCATTGCATCGAGCACGTCCTCGCTCATGAAGCGGAGCAGCTGCGCACGCTGCGCCTCCGGCGGGCCCATCGTGAACTCGGAGTCGGTTGCGCCGATCATCAGCGGCACTCTCGCCGCATCGCCGCGGTCGTAGATGGGCCAGAGGTCATCCGCAAGAACCACGCCGTCGGTGGCCAGAGCGATGAAGGTGCCGAAATCGGTCGCCTCAACGATCTTCTCCGCGGGCTGCGCCCTGAGTTCGTCGAGACCGGCCTCGGCCATTCCCAGCCGCTCCGCCAGTTCCACGCCCATATCTTCAATGGTCGTCTCGCCCTCGCCTGTCAGGGAAGCGACCCGCGGCTGCCCCCTGCGGCCGTAGCCGGATTGTGAAATGCCCTTGACAAACAGTCCCCGCGCCGCCGGCGACGCGACCAGGGCAAAGACCGAATAGCCGCCGGCCGATTCTCCAAAAATGGTCACGTTTTCGGGATCGCCGCCGAACGCCCCGATGTTGTCCCGCACCCATTCGAGCGCGGCGATCTGGTCCATGAGCCCGTAGTTGAACAGGCGTCCGCCGTCGGGGTCCTGTGCCGACAACTCCGGGTGCGCAAAGAAGCCGAAACTGCCGAGGCGATAGTTGATCGCCACGACCACCACCCCGAGCCTGGCCAGGTTGCCCCCGTGGTTGACCGGCCGCGAACCGGAACCGGCCACCAGGCCGCCGCCCGGGATCCATACCATTACAGGCAGTCGTGCATCGCCGGTGTCCGGGCGATAGACGTTCAGATACAGGCAGTCCTCGCTCTGCGGCTGGGTGAAGGCGTCGTTCATCGCAAAGCCTTCGGTGGCCGGCCGCTGTATGCACCGGTTGCCGTATTCGTCGGCGACGAGGACCGTGTCCCGCACAGGCGCCGGCTGAGGCGCGCGCCAGCGCAGATCGCCGGTGGGCGGCGCGGCGTAGGGAATGCCCTTGTATTCCACCAGCCCGTCTTCGGTGGTTCCCTGGACTTCGCCCTGGACGGTCGCAACCTGCGCAAACGACCGGGGCGCCGGCTCGATGTTCCCGGATTCCGGCTGCTGTCCGCAGCCGGCCAGCAATGCGCTGCACGCCAGCGCGGCAAGGGCGGTTCGACTCAGCGTGGTTTTCGACACGGCTTCCCCTCGTGAAACAACGACCGGCGCATTATCCGGCATCGGCAATGTTCGAGTGCCGAAACGACCGGAACGCGGTCGGTTCCCAGCGGCGCAACGCGACGAGAAAGCAGGTCCCCGCGGCAGCGTCCGCGCGCACCTCGTCGCGGCGGGTCAGATCGTCGAACGCGTCCATCACCTCGGCGATCTTTGCGCGCAATTGCGCCGCCGACAGGTCCGACAGCATGCCCCATGAAAAACGGTGCAGGTCGCGTTCGGGCTCGAACTCGCCGGAGAGGAATTCGCCCTGCACGCGGTCCACGAAATAACGGTGTATCGGCCCTCCCGGGAGCCAGGCGAAGTTGCGCGCGACGCGCAGCCGGATGCGCTTCGCCGGGAGCAGTTCGATCAGGCCGATACGATCGAGCCGCACCAGCAGATTGGTCAACTGGACCGTCGTGAACCCGTAGCGCTCGACAATCCGCTCGAACGTCCAGCGATTGAGCACGCACACGGTGGTGAGCAGCAGCGCGGGGTCGCTTACGAGTTGCCGCTCCTGCTCCTCCGTCAACGCGGCGACGCGCAGCTGTCTTTCTTCCGCAAGGCGGGCCAGCTCCAGGAGATCGATGCCCGCCAGGTCGCACACCTGCTCGAGCCTGTGCAGCGAGAACCGCTGGGTGGAGAACTGCCTCTTGACGCTGCTCAGAGACAGACCGAGATGCCCGGCGACGTCGGCGTACGTGATGTCCCGGGCCTTGAGCGTCTCCTTCAGTGCATTCACGAGTCGCTTGGATTGAACCATGAGGTATCACCATATGGGACTTGTCGGGTGAAAAGTATGACACATTTGCGATATTGGTTGCATATAGTGGACTTCACGGTTAGTTTGCGGTGCAAGATTCATCGAGGAGGCCACCCATGCATCCGCACTGTTTTCTTGCCGCAGCAGCTCTTGCCCTCGCCCTCGCCGGATGCACTTCCGCCCGGACGGCGCAGGAGGAAAACACGCTTTTCGAGACGCACGAGATCGGCACGCCGACCGCGCTGCACCAGATCGTTCTGGCGGGAAACTTCGACGGTTCCGGGCGCGCCCAGCTTGCCGTGGTCGGCATGGATCCGGCGCGGTCCGGTCACATACGGCTGATCGCACTGGAAAGCGGCGACTGGATAACCACCCATGACGGCAGGCTTGACCCGTCTGTCCGGTTCGTCGACATCGCCCGAATTGCGGGGCGCGATCGCCTCATCACCTATCGGCGCGGAAACGTGGATTGGTGGGACCCGGAAGCAGGCGAGCAGCGCCCGCTCATTGACCTGTGGATCCCTTACCGCGCCTCCGGCGAGGATGGCATACCGCATCTCGACATCGCGCGCGACTTGAACGGCGATGGACTGGACGATCTGCTGGTGCCGGACACCGACGGCTTCTGGCTCGCGCTGCAGTCGGAGGACGGTTCCTTTGGCGCGGCGCAAAAGCTGGGGCCCGGCGATCCCTTTGCGAACGCGAAGGCCTATGGGGACAAGCGCACCTATGAGCAAGCCGGTATCAACGCCGAAAACCTGTCCTGGTACTTGAGCCGCGTCCACCACTTCGATTTCGACCTTGACGGGCGCCAGGACCTCGTATTCTGGGACGGGGACCGATTCCTGGCCTACCGGCAGGACGAGTCCGGTGGGTACGACGGTCCGCCGGGAGCCTTCACAACCGACGTGGAGTTCGATTTCGACGGTTCGTACGGACTCGCCTTCCAGTTCGGCGACGCAAGCGTCCCTTCAATGCTGCTTGGGTTCGGACCGCAAACGGAACACACGATCCTGCAGGGCTTCCATGATCTCAACGGCGACGCCGTGGCCGACCTGGTCACGCTGACGCTGGAGGGGCGCAGCCCGTTCCGGCTGCGCGGCCGCTACAACG
>CAZUSL010000133.1:0-3973 GCA_964622925.1 uncultured Pseudohongiella sp.
GAATATGCCGGTCGGAATGAAATTCGACAAGACCAGAATCGAAAATCCGGCGACGATCGTCATCGAAGTGAAATACATCGCGCGGCCGATGCTGTCGTGGCAGTAATACATGGTCTTGCGATAGTTCCCGAACCGCGGGAACACGCGCCGGAACCGATACATGTAGTGAATCGTGTTATCGACGCCGATACCCACCGACACCGCAGCGATGGTGATCGTCATGATGTCGAGCGGAATATCGAGCCAGCCCATGATGCCGAGTACGAGCGAGGCGGCGATGGCGTTGGGAATAATGCAAAGCACCGCGATCAGCAGCGAGCGGAACAGCACCAGGAACATCAGCATGATGGCGAACATGACCACGCCGAGCGTGAGAATCTGGGACTGGAACAGGCTTTGCAGCACGTTGTTGTACATCACCAGCAAACCGGTCAGGCGCACCTGGTCGGGCTCGAAGCCGAACTCCTCTTCCAGCCCCGCCTCGACCCGTTGCAACAGTTCATTGCGATTCAGATCCGGCGCCGATTCGCGCACACGCACGTTGAAGCGTAATTCGCTGTCGTCGATTCGCACGAAGGGGTCGAGCACCGCTTCGCGCAAGGTCTGCGGAATGCGGTTGTACATCACCGCCCAGAGCAGGCCGTCCACCGGTTCGTAGTCATTCAGTTGCTCGGCGAGTTGCACGACGGCGCCCAGCGACAGCACCTTGCCGGTATAGGGGTCGGCGTCGAGATATTCGTGAATCGCCTTGACCTCGGCCATGCGCGGGGCGGTGAACCAGTATGCGTCGTCGGATTCGCCGCCAAAACCGTTGCTGCCGAAGTCGTCGGCAAAATCGTCTTCGAAAACGGCTTCCTCCTCCGGCAATCTGACGATGGCGTCGAAGGACAAGGTGCCGCCGAGTTGTTCGTCGATCAGGCTCATGCCCTGGTTGATCTCGGTCGATTCGCGAAAGTAGTCGATGAAACTGTTCTCGACCCGCAGCCGGGTCAGGCCGGTGACGCCGACGATCAGGATCAGGGCGTAAACCACGAATACCCAGCCGCGCAACCGGTCGGTGAGCCTGGCAAGCGCCGAAGTCAGGTTCAGGCGCAGGTCGGAGGAAAGCCGGGAGCGATCCGCCGGCAGCGTCGACATGATCGACGGGAACAGCGTGAAGGCGACGATCAGCGCCGTGGCGACTCCCATCATCATCATCCAGCCGAAGGTGATGATCGGCAGAATGCCGCTGACGATGAGCGAGCCGAAGGCGACTATCGTCGTCAATGCCGTATACAGGCAGGGCCGGAACATGCTCAACACGGCATGACGCAACATCTTGCCGTGCCGGCTGAAATGGCGGGTCGCGCGCAATTCGCGATAGCGCACGGTCAGATGCACCGTGAGCGAGATCGTAATGATCAGCAGCAGCGAGACGAAATTCGAGGAGACCACGGTCACGCGCCAGTCCATCAGCCCGAGCGTGCCCACCATGATCGTTCCCGCCGCGGCGCAGCAGATCAGCGGAATGGCGATGAATCGGACCTTGCGGAAGATCAGGCCGAGGGCGACGATGATGAGAATCAGGACGGCGATGCTGAAACTGCTCAGATCGCCGCGCACGAAAGTGATCAGATCGTCGGCGATCATCGGCGCGCCGCTGAGGTGGATGCGGGCGCCGTCGCGATAGCGGTCGAGGGTTTCGCGCACGGCGGTTATCAGTTCGTGCTGTCTTTCGCCGACCCCGATGCTGTAATCCGCCCAGGCGGCTTCGACCTCGCTCAATTCCGCGAGTCCTTCGGCGTCGATTTCCCCGTCGATCCGCAACTGGCGCAAGGCGCTGCGGCGGTCCAGCAATTCCCGCGCCCGCTGGTCGATTTCGATGTTGACCTGCATCCCGGCGCCGCGGCCGTCGGGGCTGATCAACGCATCGAGATAAATCGGATTTGCCATCATTTCGGCGCGCGCCGCCTCGAGATCGACGCCATCGTCGAGCAAGGTCAGATAGTCTTCGGAGATCCCCGTCAGCGGCGTGTCGGCGAATACCGGCACGTTGAGGATGCTGTCCACCCGCTCGACGCGGTCGATCGCGAGCAGATCGTTATGCAGGCGATCCAGTTTTTCGAGTTCGGTCCGGGCGAACAACTCGCCTTCGGGGATATAGGCGACGACGACGAACTCGCGGATGCCATAGCGGTTTTCCACCTGGCGGAAGAACTCCCAATCGGGATCGTTTTCCAGCAACAGGGAATCCGCCGATGCGTCCAGCCTGAAGTACTGGGTGAACCAGGCGAAGAAGGCAACGACGAGCGCGGTGATCCCGATGACCAGCCAGGGTCTGCCAAACACCAGTTCGCCGTAGAGTCTGACAGCCCTCGAAGTCATCAATGCTCAGCTTGCGCCGCTAGAGAGGCTGCAGCTCGGCCTCCACTTCCTGGCGCCGGGCGCCCGCGAGAATGCCCGCGAAAGCGTAGTTGCCTTCATGGCAGGCGTATTCGTACATGCGCTCTTCCGGTGCCTTGCGGTTCATGGCGACTTCCCCGGACCAGGGCTGGGCATAGGTCAGCGGATCGTCGATGGTGAAACGATAGCGGATTTTCTCCGGACCGAGCAATTCGAATTCCTCGCGGATCACGACCTCGCCGGAACTGCCGCGGAAGGATTGCTGGGGATGGAAGTTGCGCGTTTCGACCTTGAGCACGTTTCCGTCCCAATATCCGACCGAGTCGCCCATCCACTTGTGGAAATCGGCTTCGTGATGACTATCGTTCAGACGAATGATGCGCGCGTCGTGGTCCATTTCCACGAGAATCATGAAATAGCCCGGCGTCTGCACGATCTGGTAATTGCTGTTGTAAAGGATCGGCAGCATGGGCGGCCCGGACCCCGAGCCGAAGGTCAGCAGGCAACGCTCGGCCAGCGGCCGCACGGGATAGTCGTCGAAGTTCCCGACTCCCGGCCGGTTGCGCCAGGCGGTCCGCAAATCGTGCCCCGGCGCGCCGCCTTCGACATAGGGAATCTGCCCGTCGGGCGGATCTATGATGATCGAGGTGCGATATTCGCCGTTGATTTCGATGGCGTCGTCCCGCGGATCCCACCAGAAGCTGTTGTAGCCGAAGTCGGCGTTGCCGTCGGTCGGCGGCCCGCGCTCCGGGTCGATCGGCTGGGCCAGCAGATTGTAGCGGTCGCGCCAGCCCTGTTCGACGTCCTGCGCTTCCTCTTCGGTGAGAAATCCCTTGGCGCCGAATTCTTCCGGACGCACGAGCGGAGTCTGCGACGAGTTGGTCCAGATGCCTTGCAGGTCGGGCTGTCCATCCGGGGTGCGCGGCGTCTCCCATTCCTGCTGCGCCGCCGCTGCCACCGGCACCGCCAGGCAGAGCGCCGCGCCGAATATCTTGTGCATCAGGTTCATGACTCTCTCCGGGAGCGGCCATCGCCGAGATGCAATGAGCATACTCCGAAGCCGATAGCGCCTCAATAGCGGGTGAAATCAGGCGGCCAAAATAGATTAAGCTTGGTTTTCTTGCCCAAAGCGGATGTCAACCGAAACAAATGCGGTTTCCGGCATTGAGCACTTTCTGACTGAGTCAATAGTCTACTTTTTGAAACACGCATCGGGCGGTAACGATTCGACGCCAACCTACGGTTCATCCCCGCAATGGCGGGGAACGCTTAAAACGCTTTAACAGCGCTTCAAATAGCACCGGTTCACCCCCGCGCGAGCGGGGAAGACGATGCCAAGACCTAGCCAGCCGAACCTCACGTCGGATCATCCCTGCACGAGCAGGGAACATGCCTGCGGGACGGTAGCCTGCCACGCCGGACACGGTTCATCCCCGCACGAGCGGGGAACACGCCGTCGCCGGCGACTTGTCGTTGATCTGCAGCGGTTCATCCCCGCGCAGGCGGGGAACACCAGCATTTCGGCGGTTTGGGCTTCCCTTCGCTCGGTTCATCCCCGCGCAGGCGGGGAACACATCAGATCGGCCAGTTC
>CAZUSL010000134.1:0-45390 GCA_964622925.1 uncultured Pseudohongiella sp.
GACTCCACGGCAAGTCGTTTCCGCCAATCGGCCGTTCGAACTGAACGACGCCTGTTGGGATACGACCGGCCCGGAACGGGTCAAGATCGAGGAAGAACTCAGCTATGTAGGCGGAGGCCGCTGCGGCGACTTGTATCCTACGTATCCAACGCCTCGCCATGTGGCCGGCGCGCCGTTGGCGAACAATATCGTTTCCTGCCACTTGCAGCCGGTGAACCGGGACGACTACCGCCAGCCGCTGACGGAACGTGAATGGGCGGAACTGCAAGTAATTTTCAACGAGGGGGTATGCGACTGGAGCCAGGGAGACGCCAGCGGCGCCCACCATCAGGGAACCTGGCTTTCCTTCGGCCCCTCTCCGGTCAACAGGATCAATTGAGACCGGGTGAACTCCGCCGCTTCAGGGTCGTTCGACCGTGAGGCGGCACAGCGCTGCATTGTGCGTTCCATAAGACGGGCCGAATGTTACGGCAGCGAGAAAACGTAGATCGCGTTGCCCCAGCGCGGGTAGGTGATCTCCGTTGCGATGACGCCGGGCACGGTGCGCGGGCTGGTGCCGCCGAGCGCCGTGGTCACCGCGATGTATTGCTTGCCGTCGATGGCGAAGGAAACCGGGTGGCCCTGCACCGAAGTGCCCAGACGGGTCTGCCAGAGAATTTCGCCGGTGTTGACATCGAAGGCGGTGAAGCGCCGGTCGAGGTCGCCGACGAAGACGAGATCGCCCGCGGTCGAAATCGTGCCCGTATGCAGCGAAGCGCGTTGTTCGTGGGCCCAGACTTCTTCGAGCGTATCGGCGTGATACGCGCCGACCTTGCCGAGATTGCCGTCGGTGCCGGGCATCTCGAAGAACTTGCGGCTTGCCGCCAGTCCGCCGCCGCCTTGCACCAGCGCGACTTCGCGCGCGGCGTTTTCGAGGCAGGTCTGGCTCAAGGGCGCGACGATCAATCCCGATGGCGGGTGATAGGTCATTGAATGCCAGTCCTTGCCGCCGGCGCTGCTCGGGCAGGCCGAAGTCCATTCGTCGAGTTGGGCGTTCTGGATGTCCTCGCGATAAGTCACCGCTCCGGTTTCGGGATCGATATGGGTGAAGGTGTTCTGGAAAACCGTTTCCGTAAATCCTCTGAACTCGCCGCTGACGCGGTCGTTCTTCCAGAGGATGCCGTGCTTGCCGATGGAATAGACCAGTTTCTCCTCACCGCGGTCGATCAGCACGCGCTCGAATACTTCGTCGAGATCGAGCGCTTCCGCCGGCACGTGCTGGAAATACCAGTCGAGTTCCCCGGTATCCACGTTCACCGCAATCGTGGCGTTGGTGTACAGGCCGACGTCGTTGATCGTCATGTGGCGGCTGACGGGCACCCAAGGTTTCTGCTGGGCGGTGCCCCAGTAGGTGAGCCGCAATTCAGGATCGTAACTGCCGGTGATCCAGGTCTCGCCGCCGGCGCGGAACAGGTCGTCGAGGCCGCCCCAGGTATCGCCGCCGGGCTGGCCGGCCTCGGCGATGGTTTCGAACTGCCAGAGCAATTCGCCGTCGTCGGCGTCATAGGCGCTGACGAAGCAGTCTTCGGGGATGTAGCGGGCGCAGCCGGCCAGCCCCGAAATCACCATGCCGTCGGCGACGATGGGTCCGCTTGAATTGGCGAAGCCCTTGCTGTTGTCCGCAATGACCGTTTCCCAGACCTGTTCGCCGGTGCGCGCGTCGAGCGCAACCAGCCGCGCGTCGGTGGTGGCCTGGATGATCTTGTCCTCGTACATGGCGATATTGCGCATGTCCTGGCGATTGGCCGGTCCGGTCCAATGCTCCCAGATCAGTTCTCCGGTCTTGCCGTCGAGAGCCTGTATCACATTGCCCGGATTGATCAGGTAGACGATGCCGCCATAGACCAGCGGCGCCGGCTCGGAGTCACCCTCGTGCATGTTCCAGACCCACTCCAGGCGCAAGTTTGCGACGTTGCCGGTGCTGATCTCATCGAGCGGGCTGTAACTGTGGCCGAAGAAATTGCGCCGGTGCATGGGCCAGTCGGCCGGATCGGGATCGCGCAGCATTTCCGCGGTGAGCGGCGTGAATGGCGCGAAATCCTCGGTATTGCCGGCTACGGTCAGACCCTGGGGAGCGGGCGGCTCCGCGGGCCTGCGCAATGCCACGATGCGGGAGACGTTCTCGGCGATCACGAAGTCGCTGGCGTCGGTCAACGCATCGCTGACGCTGTCGACGCCGTTCATCGCCAGCATGTGGGCGACGACGTTGAGGTAATCCTCATCGGTCATGTTGCCCGCGCCGCCCGGCGGCATATTGGACCGGATATTGCCGAGCAGCAGCGCCGGAGTCTGCGTGCCCCAACGCTGGACGAACGGCTGCCCGATCAGCAAGGGGCCGAGAATCGTACCTTCGAGTTCGGCGCCATGGCAGGCGGCGCAATTGGCCGCATAAGAGGCGGCGCCGGCTTCGGCCTGGGCGGTGAAAGTCGCCTCCGGTTCGGCGGCTGGTTCCGGAGCGCCGTCCCGAGGCGTGCAGGCCGCGAACAGGAGGCAAGCGCCGGCGCCCGCAATCCACGTCGCAGGAGTGGAACGCCGGCTGTCGGGGAAATCCGTCATGGTCCAGTCCTCTTTCGAATGCCGGGCTTCAGGCGCGCGGAAAAATCCAGCCGCGCAATTCGCCGGGAGGATTGCCTTCGCTATGGATCTGCACGTAAAGCGAATTCGCGCGCAGCGCTTCGACCTGTTCGTCGGTCAACTCGATCTCGCCGCTGATCTCGCCGCCGGTCGCCGCGGTCACCACGAGTTGATGCACAGCCGGGCCTGGCTGGGCCGGCGGCCCGTTATGCAGATGCGCCACCGTGGCGACCGTACTCATGCCCTCGAAAGTCCCGTTTATCGTCAGCGTATTGCCTTCCAGCGTCAGAAAGACTTCGCCTTCGCCCGTAATGCTGTCCACCGTCTGCGGCGTCGTCGGCATCGGCGACAGCCGGGCGCGATAGTTCTCGGCCTGCGCCCATACCGACAACGGAGCGGCGAGCAGGGCCGCCAACAGGATTCGCGCAATGCTGCGAGCCGGCATCATCATTTCCTCCAGGCCAAAAAAACAGGCCCGATGTTAGACCACCCCACGGCAAACGTACAGAATGTGGTTCTCCCGTTATCTGTCAGGCGTCAGCCACTTGTACATGACCAGGGCGTCCACGTAGCCGAGGGCGGGATGGCGGAAAGCGTTGGGGAGGCGGCCGACTTCTTCAAAGCCGAGGTTTGCCCATAATCGCACGGCGCCTTCGTTGCTGGCGGCGACGAAATTGAATTGCATGGCCTTGTAGCCGAGTTCGAGCGCGACCTGCTCCGAGTGTCGGCACATGGCGGTGGCGAGTCCCTGGCCGCGGGCGGCCGGGTCGACCATGTAGCCGCAATTGCAGACGTGCGCGCCCGGCCCGTCGAAGTTCGATTTCAGATAGTAGGTGCCGAGCACCTTGCCGTTGTGCTCGGCGACGAATGTCTTGCGCGGCAGTTCCATCCAGAGCCGCCGGGCTTCGTCTTCGGTCGTGCCGGGATCGAATCCGTAGGTGTCGCCGGCGGCCACTATGATCCTGAAAATCGGCCAGATCCGTTCGAAATCCCGTTCGTTCGCTTCACGGATATTCATGTCGTTCAGGAATTCAGCCGCTTGAAGATCGTGTCGGGCAAGCATCGCACGATCGCCATGATGATGCGCCACCAGCCAGGCACATAGACCGTATGTTTCTTGCGGGATACGGCGCGGACTATGCCGCCAGCTACCTGCTCGGGCGACGCGAACAACGGACCCTTTTTCAGATGCGCCGTCATGGGGGAGTCCACGAGGCCCGGGCGGATGTCGATGACGTGTACGCCGGCGCCATGGAGTTTTCCGCGCAGTCCTTGCAGAAATGCCGAAACCAGCGCCTTGGCCGAGCCATAGACGTAGTTCGATGGCCGGCCGCGGTCGCCTGCGACCGAGGTGATCACAGCGAGCGTGCCGTGCGCCTGCTCGCGCATTCTTGGCGCGAGTTCGGTCAGCAGCGACACTGCGCTCAGCCCGTTTACGTTGAGCGCCTCAAGCATGGCTTCCGCATCCTGCTCGCAACGCGCCTGGTCGGGCAGGGTGCCGTGAGCGATCAGGACGAGATCGACGGATTGCAGCCATTCGAATGCGGCTTCTATCGTTACCGGGTGGTCTTCGAG
The DNA here is from genome assembly GCA_964622925.1 of uncultured Pseudohongiella sp. Taxonomy (GTDB): domain Bacteria; phylum Pseudomonadota; class Gammaproteobacteria; order Pseudomonadales; family Pseudohongiellaceae; genus UBA9145. The sequence goes on from CAZUSL010000134.1 coordinate 4,189, forward strand.
CCTGGCCAGATCAGCTTGCGCCGTTTCAACTTCGCCGGCGCCGGAATCGATCAGCCGCCGGCGCAACGCCTCCAGTTTCTCCCCGTTGCGGGCGACGAGGTAAAAGCGATTTTCGGCGGCCGCGTATCGCATGGCCACCGCCTGTGCGATTGCCGATGTCGCTCCGAAGATGAGAATGTTCATGTCGCTGGTCCCGTAAGGCCGATGCGGTCGGACTGCGCCGAGCGGAATCGCATGCCCGGGTCTACCCTTTGCTTGATCGCGAGAAATCGCTCCCAGTCCGGATAACCGGCCTTGAATACAGTCTCGCTCATGCGCGCGTCCTTCGCCAGATAGATGCGCCCGCCGTGGTCGAGCACGATGGCGTCGAGTTGGTCGAGCAAGGGGAACAGTGATGCTTCGCGCACGAAATCGAGCGCCAGCGTGTAACCGGCAGCGGGAAAGGAAAGCAGATTGCCGTTCGCAGGCCCCATCTTCTTCAGCACCGAGAGAAAGGAACCCTTGCCGGCGTCGCTGACTCGCTGCAGCACGGTTGCGATGCCGTCGCGACTCGCCTCGGCGGGCAACACGAACTGGTATTGCAGAAAGCCCGCAGGCCCATAAAGGCGATTCCAGTCGCGGATGCGGTCGAGCGGGAAAAAATACGTTTCGTGATCCAGGCGGTTCCTGCCGGCGCGGAAGTTCTGCCAGCGGAAATAGGCGGAATTGAACAGCGACAGGCTGTGGCGATTGAGCAACTTTCCCGGGGCCGTGAACGGAACCCTCAGACCCAGTCTGCCGCGATTGCGCAATTCGCCACCGACCTCGTGTTCGGCGAGATGGATTATGCCGCGCCCCATGCGCGGCCCACGCGCGAGGCAGTCGAGCCAGGCAACCGAGTAACGCGCCTGCTCATGCGCTTCGAGCAACTCGAAGCACTCGTCGAGTCCGGCGGCGGGCTGCGAGCGGGCGATCATCATGGAGCTCGTGATCGGGACGAGTTGCAGCTCGGCTTCGAGAATGACTCCGGTCAGGCCCATGCCGCCGCAGGTGGCCCGGAACAGTTCCGGGTTGTGGGACGGGCTGCAGCGCACGATTTCGCCATCGGCCAGCATCAGGGACAATTCACGCACATGCTCACAGAAACTGCCGTCCCGGTGATGATTCTTGCCATGAATGTCCGCCGCGACCGCACCGCCGATGCTGACCATGGCGGTGCCCGGCAAAACCGGCAGGAACCAGCCCCCGGGCACGATTTCCCGCAGGATTTCACGCAAGCTCAGACCAGCGGCGCACCGCAAGATCCCGGTGGCGGAATCGAGTTCGCAAACATGGCGTAGTCCGAGACCGCTGATGACGTCTCCGGCCAGCGCACTGTCTCCGTAACTCAGCCCGCTGCCGCGCATGATGCAAGCGCCCGGCGACTCGCCTTCGAGTACGGCGCGCAAACTGCCCACATTGGCGGGTTCGTACTGCCGCGCCTCGACCCTGGGATAACGCCCCCAGCCGTGGATCAGCATCTTGCCCCGTTCCAATTCATGCACCGCACTCCTTTGACGACTCTGGCAAGCTCCCGCGACGCGGTTATAATTGCCAGCCCCAAATTAGCGCAAGCGCAGGGAAGAACCAAGCCGAGCCGGCCCGGTCCGCGACTCGATCAACGGTTGTTCGCAATCCCTTAACGGTCTTCCGGAGAGAAACGATGGAAAAGCTGCTGGACTTCGCCTGCGAACTTGCCCGTGAAGCCGGTCGCCTCATCTTCGAAGAGCAACAGCAGGCAGGTTCGGGCCGGGTATTCAAGCAGGGCAGGGAACTCGTCACCCAGGCTGATCTGAAAGCGGACCGCCTGATCTGCGAGCGCATCGGCCGCGAGTTCCCCGAACACCTGGTTCTTTCGGAAGAATCCTCGCCCGATCTGGCCAAACCACATCTGCTGCCGCAACCGGTCTGGATCGTCGATCCCATCGACGGCACCGTAAACTTCGCCCACGGCCACCGCCAATCGGCAATCTCCATAGCCTGGGCGAAAGACGGCCACATCGAACTCGGCGCGGTCTACAATCCTTTCACCGACGAAATGTTCAGCGCACTTCGCGGCAACGGCGCAAGCCTGAACGGCAATCCAATCAGCGTCAGCAACGAGCGCGAACTTTCACGAGCCCTGATCGCCACGGGCTTCCCCTACCGGAAGACAGGTCTCAAGCCATTGATCCGGCGCCTCGACGCCGTGTTGCACAACTGCGCCGACATCCGCCGCCTGGGCTCGGCAGCCCTCGATATCTGCTGGCTGGCCTGCGGCCGCCTCGACGGCTTCTACGAAACCCTCAGCCTGTGGGACTTCGCGGCGGCCGGCCTGATCGCGAGAGAAGCCGGCGCGACCTACGGACATTTCTCCGAACTGCCACAAGATGCGCACCCGGAATTCCACAACGAAGACATCCTCATAGCCACGCCCGCCCTGTTCGAGCCTCTCAAACGAGTATTGGCCGAGGCCTAATTCTTCGCCGCGAGAATCTCCTCTTCCACATCCCGCAATCGATCTTTCCCGAAAAACATCTCGTCGTTCACAAAGAACGTCGGCGCCCCGAAACAACCCCGCTCGACTGAAGCGTTGGAATTCTCGATCAACACCAACTTGACTTCCGGATCCTGGGAACCCGCGACGATGTCCTGCGCCGGCAGGCCCGCATCGCCCAAAGCCCCGGCAATCACCTCCGGGTCCGACATGTTCAGCCCCTGTTCCCACATACAGGAAAACATCGCGTCCACATAGCGCTCGAAGTAGTCCTGGCCCTTCGCGAAAACGGCCCCCCGCATCAAATGCAGCGTATTCACCGGGAAATGCGGATTCATCCGGAAATCGGTGATGCCGTGTTTGCGCACGAACCGCTCAGTCTCGATGGCGTTGTATTCCGACTTGTTGCGAACGCCTGCGAACTGCTCCATCGGCGAGCGGTTGTTCGTGACCTTGAAAACCCCGCCCAGGAGAATCGGGAAATAGTCGAAGGTCTCGCCCGTGCGCTCTTCGATCGCCGGAATGACCTTGTGCGAGTAATAGCAATTGGGACTGGCAAAATCGAAATGGTATTCCAGTTTCATCTTGTGCTCCGGCTTCAAACCAACGGGATCAGTTGGCCGGCTTAACGAACTTCAGCGTCATGCGGTCGCTTTCGCCGATCGCCATGTATTTTTCCCGGTCCACGTCTCCCAGCCGGTACGAAGGCGGAAGCGTCCACACGCCTTCCGGATGAACCGTCGGATCCTTCGGATTGGCATTGATCTCGGAAGATTCGACGAATTCGAATCCGGCCGCCGCGGCGATTTCCTTGACGTACGCTTCGGTGACGTAGCCTGAAGTTTCCATGACGTCCATGCCGGCGTCGGGCAGCGCCCGATGTTCCACGACGCCCAGGGTGCCGCCCGGCTTCAGCGCCGCGTAGAACGCTTCGAAAAACTCGTGTTCCAGTCCGGCCATGATCCAGTTGTGGACATTGCGGAAAGTCATTGCCAGATCGGCGCTCTCCGGCGGGGCTATCGCGATTTCATGGGGAGGAAGCAGATGGCGAATCGTTACATGGCTGTACAGTTCCGGATTCGCAACCATCTTCTCCTCGAAGGCGGCCAGGTTCCGCACCTGGAAACCGGCCGTGGAATTCGGTGAGAAATGGGCGGCGTAGAATCTGCCCTCGTCGCGCAGGTAGGGCGCGATGATTTCGGTATACCAACCGCCCGAAGGATGAATCTCGATGACGGTCATGTCGGGACGCAGGCCGAAGAACTCAAGGGTCTCGACGGGATTGCGAAACCTGTTGCGGGCGACGTTCGCTTCGCTGCGATGATCGCCGACCATCAACTCTTCCAGCGTAAACTGAGCCTGTGCGGTCAAGGTAAAACCGAACAGGCACGCGGGAAGCAGCAACCGGAAAAGACGTTTCAGCATCTGTAAATCCTCAATAGATGGCTTGGAAAATTTGGAGCCGCGATTCTGCCATGAACCGCGGAGTCAGGCCAAACGTTAAGCCGCCCCCGCACAACACGGACAAGTCGTCGAGCCACTCAGCATAACGGCCTCGGCAGTCCTCGCGTTTTCTTCGGCGGTTCTTTGCGCGACGCTGACGCCGGCTGCCGCCGCGGGCGCCGCTTCGGGCCGGACCGCGACTTCCTGGCCGAACCAGCCGGTGTAGATCTGCAAGCGGTGATTGCCGATATCGCTGCGCACGACGATGCTGTTGGCGTCGACCGCTTCGACTTCGAGCGTGGCGCCGTCCTGCAACACCACGGCACGGGACGAATCGGGCAGGTTGGTGATGCGGAAACTCGTCGCCTCGCCGCGGCGCGAAGGGTCGGCGGCGTAGGTGGAGACGAAGAGCACGCCGCTGTCCCTGTCGTTCCAGGCCTGGGAGACGCCCAGGTTCGGGAAGTCCACGCCTTCCACCGTGGGCGCGTCGTACTTGTCGAGATGATTCGCCTGGAAGGCGGTGATCCAGTCGCCTTCGCCGATCTCGTTGACCATCATCTGGGCGCTTTGCTGACCCCGCGGCCAGGGCTCGCCGAGATTGAACCACCAGCCGAAGCGGTCCATCTCCTCGCCGAACCAGCGCGGCTCGAACTGCCTTTCCGCCGCCGCCGTGAGTCGTTCGACCACGGTATTGTCGCCGAGCGCCCTGGCGATGGTCAGGCCGGAACTGTTCGACTCAATCTCGCGGCGCGGGTCGCGCCAGCCGAGTGTCTCGACCATGGCTTCGTAGATCTGCGTCGCCAGTTCAGGCGACTGCGGCAGCAGGTGGAAGGCGACGCCGGCGCCGGGGCCGGCCGTCGAGGGCGCGTTGACCTTGAAGTTCTCGAGCGGGTCGTAATACGTCGTCATCCATTCGATCTCGTTGCGCTCGTTGATGCCCATGTAGTTGTCGCGGCAGTACTCGACCCAGTTCTCGAACACGCCGTGGGAGGGGCGCCCGCCGAGCCGGTCGGAAAGATACATGCCCAGCCCGGCGGCGGAATTGCAGTACGGCCAGATCTTGGTGTTCTCGCAATGCGGGCCTTCCGGCTGGTCGGTGTATTGCTGACGGAGGTAATCGACAATCCGTGGCTGGGTCCATTCGAAGTGCTCGTTCTCGTAGCCTGCCACCAGCCAGGGACGTTCCCACTTGTCGTCGCCTGAAACGTACTTGTAGATGCTCAGCACCAGATTCAGCCAGCCGCGGAAGAACAGGTTGCCGGTGGCGCCGATGGGATCCGGTTCGAGCCCCCAGGGTTCGACGCCATTGGCGGTCCAGCCTGGCGCGTCGTAGTTGCCGTGCACGCGTTCGGGCCATTGCTGCAGCCAGAAATCCGGGTAATTTTGCCGGTCGGGGCTCGGGCCGATAAAGGTGTTCCAGTCGATGGCCGCCCAGAAGGTGGTGTGCCGGGTCGCCAGTTCGTCCATGATCCGCGTGTATACCTCGCGCCAGGCCGGGGTCTGGTCGGCCATCAGCAGCATCGCATAGCTGGAACTCGACAGGTCGAAGCGCGGATAGCTCAGCATCGGCGGTGCGGTGTACTGGTCCCACCAGGGATGCGGCTCTTCGCCGCCATGGCTCCAGTCGTCGGGCGTGGTCGCCTTTTGCCATAGAAAACGCAGCCAGCCGCGGGTGCGCTCGTTGTGTTCGGGATGCAGCGTTGGGAATTGGCTGTGGGTAGCCGTCGCCGGACCCGGCTGCGCCGCATTCTCGCAACCGGCGAGTATCGATGCGCCGGCCAGCGCGGCCGAGCCTTTCAGGAAGTCTCTTCTGGATGCGGAATTATGCGGCGGCATGACGGTTCCCCGGTTCCTTTTCCTGTCCGGCAAGCTACAACAATGCGGCTCGTGCCGCAATGTCGCCCGGAAAGGGTGCTACACTGGCGCCGCAATGACGGAAAGCAAGCAGAACTCCGACCTTGAACAGCGGCTGCGCGCCGCCGAGGCCGCGAAAGAAGGCCGTTACGATAAACGCACCGAACATCTCGACGAAACCGGCCGCGCGATCTTCATCAACCGGCTGATCCTCGAAGACTCGCCGTATCTGTTGCAGCACGCCCATAACCCGGTGAACTGGTACGCCTGGGGCGAGTTGCCTTTCGAAGTCGCGAAAGCGGAAAACAGGCCGGTGTTTCTATCCATCGGCTATTCGACCTGCCATTGGTGCCATGTCATGGAAGTCGAGAGCTTCGACAACGTCGAAGTCGCGAAAGTGCTGAACCGGCATTTCATTTCCGTGAAGATGGACCGGGAGCAATATCCGGACGTCGACGAAGTCTACATGACGGGGGTGCAATGCATCAGCGGGCATGGCGGCTGGCCGATGTCGAACTTCCTGTTGGCCGACGGCCGCCCATTCTTCGGCGCGACTTATTTTCCGCCCGGCCAGTTCATCGCCCTGCTGGAACAGGTCCATGGCGTCTTCACCGATCGCTACGACGAGATCGAACGCAGCGCCGCCAGCCTGCATCGTTCGATCCGGCTCATTCTCGCCGAACGGAAGGCGCCCTTGCCGTTGGCGGAGGAATTGCCGGAAAAGACCTTGCAGGCGCTCTACCAGCGCGAGGACGAAGAACTCGGCGGCCTCGCCGGCGCGCCCAAATTCCCCCAGGAGCCCCTGCTGCTACTGGCGCTGGACCAGGCGCGGCGCGCAGGTGACCGGCGCGCGTACCGTTTTGCCGAACGCAGCCTGCGGCATATGGCCATGGGCGGCATCTACGACCACGTGGGCGGGGGATTCCATCGTTATAGCGTCGACGCGCAATGGCTGGTGCCGCATTTCGAGAAAATGCTCTACAACCAGTCCCAGCTCGCGCCGGCCTACCTGCAAGCCTGGCGGATCGACGGCAATCCTTTCTTCCGGCGCGTGGTCGAACAGACGCTGGATTATGTCGTGCGGGAGATGCAACTGCCCGAAGGCGGATTCTGCTCGGCGACCGACGCCGACAGCGAAGGAAGCGAAGGCGTGTTCTTCGTCTGGCGCATGGAAGAACTAGAGGAATTGCTCGATGAACGGGAACTCGATTTGCTGGTCCGCCGGTACGGAGTCAGCACGGCGGGCAATTTCGAAGGCGCCAATATTCTGAATCTGAGCGAGCCGTTCCCCGCGGGCGAGACTGGCGCGGCCCTGGACGGCATCCTGCTGCGTTTGCGTACGATACGTGCAAAACGCGAACCGCCCTTGCGCGACGACAAGGTCATCGCGGGCTGGGCCGGCGCCATGATTTCGGCCCTATGCCAGGCCGCCTGGGCGCTCGATCGCTTCGACTGGCTCGACGCCGCGGAACGGGCCGCGAATCATCTTTGCCGAAGCAATATCGACGCCGATGGCGGCCTGCGGCGCATCTGGCTGCATGGTTCGTCTTCCATCGACGGGCAACTCGAGGACTATGGGAATCTGGCCCTGGCCTTGCTGCAACTTTCCGACGTCACCGGCAAGCAGGAATATCTGCTCCTGGCCGCGGGGTTGATGAAACAGGCGCTCGCGCGATTCTTCGATGAGGAGCAGAACGGTTTCTATCTCGCGCCGCACGACACGCCCGGGCCGCAATTGATCCGCTCGCGCAACGCCAGCGACGGCGCCCAGATCTCGCCGGTCGCGGTGGCGCTCGAATGCTTGATCGGCCTCAACCGCCGCTCGGCCCTGCTGCCGGAAACGGACGCCGCGGAATTCAGCGGCGAGCGCATTTCCGCCTGTATCCGCGAACTCGCCGCGGCGATAAACGCCAATCCCGTGGGACATCCATCCTTGTTACGGGTAATCCGGACCTGGCAATCGGGCGAAATCGAACCGATGCAGACCGCCGGAGAGGGCCGCGCGCGAGTGCTGGCGCGCAGATCGATCGAAAACGGCGATCACGAGGCCGTGATCCGCCTGCTGATCGCCCCCGGCTGGCATGTCACCGCGCCGGATCAGGCGGACGGCGATTTCGTGCCTTTGTCCCTGTCACTCGATGACAGCGAGGCGAATTGGCGTCTCGGCGAAATGCGATGTTCAGGAGACCAGGGGCGGCTCGCTGCCCCGGGCGGTGACAACATCGGAATTCTGCAAGGCGAAGTGGAATTGCGGGTCGCCCTGTTGCCGGTGCAGTCCGCCGAAAGCGGCCCGGACGAATTCGCCGCCAGCGCCGATCTTCGCCTGCAGGTGCAACTATGCGACGACCGATCCTGCCGGCTGCCCGAGACCTTGCGTTTCAGGCTTTAAGTATTCTCGGAAGCTCCGATAAATCAGAGCTTCCTTAGGGGCTTATTTCAAAGGACGTCTCGGCCGACCATCTCATGACGAAACTCCGTTAGCGAAAAACTCCGGCACGACTTCGGTTGCCGGTCCGTATACTCCCCGATCGAAATTGCCGCCCGTGCTTTCGAGGTTCAATTCCACGGTTTGCGCGCCGCCTGCCCTGGCCGCCTGGTAGAAACCGGCGGCGGGATAGACATTGCCCGAAGTGCCGATGGAGACGAACAGGTCGCAGGCGGCCAGGGCGTTGAATATCTCGTCCATGTGGAACGGCATCTCGCCGAACCAGACCACGTGGGGGCGCAGCCCGCCCGGACGGCCGCAGCAGGAGCATTCGGACTCCGGAAAGACGTCGTCGCGATTCTCGAACACCTCGCTGGAATACTCGCAGCGAATCTTCATCATCTCGCCATGCATGTGCAGCAGATTGCGGCTGCCCGCGCGCTCGTGCAGGTTGTCGATGTTCTGGGTGACGAGCAGGAATTCCCCGGCGAAGTCCCGCTCGAACTCGGCCAATGCGATATGCGCCGCGTTGGGCCCGATTTCCGGCTTTTGCAATAGCCGCCGCCGCTCGTTGTAAAAATCGTGCACGAGATGCGGGTCGCGGGCGTAACCGATCGGCGAAGCCACGTCTTCGACCCGATGTTCCTCCCACAGGCCTTCGGCGGCGCGGAAAGTCCGGATGCCCGATTCGGCGGAAATGCCGGCGCCGGTCAGGATGACGATGGAGCGGGGACTCGATAGCCCTGTCGATTTCAAGAGAGCTGACTTCATCGGCGTGAATCATACCTGCTTGCCGGTATAATGCAGCACATTTTTCATCCAGGAAGAGACTTTACATGACCACATTGAAAAAGGGCGATGCGGCGCCCGCTTTCAGCCTGGCGGACCAGGAAGGGAACACGATCAGCCTGACGGATTTCGCCGGCAAGTCCCGCGTGGTGCTTTATTTCTATCCCAAGGCGATGACGCCTGGCTGCACGGTACAGGCCCAGGGCCTGCGCGATTCAAGCGAGGGACTCGCGAGCCGCGATGCCGTCGCCATCGGTGTAAGTCCGGACCCGGTCAGGCGGCTGAAGAAGTTCGAGGAGAAGGAAGAACTGAATTTCACCTTGCTCGCGGATGAGGATCACGCTGTCGCTAGAGCCTATGGCGTCTGGGGGCTGAAGAAATTCATGGGCAGGGAGTACATGGGCGTGCACCGCGTCACCTTCGTCATCGACAAGGACGGCAGCATCGCTCATGTCATGGACAAGGTGAAAACCAAGACCCACCACGACGACGTTCTCGAGGTGCTCGACTCTCTTGGCTAAGCGATGCTGCTGAGCCACCGCCAGTATTCGGGAGACGGCGAACCGCTGCTGATTCTGCACGGACTGTTCGGTAGCCAGGCGAACTGGGGCTGGCATGCGCGTCATCTGGCCGAACGCTTCGCCGTCTACGGCCTCGATCTGCGCAACCACGGCGCTTCGCCGCACGACGGACATATGAGCTATCCGGCCATGGCCGCCGACGTCGGCGAGTGGCTCGACGTCCAGGGCATGGAGAGTTGCCATCTGATCGGCCACTCCATGGGCGGCAAGGTGGCGATGCAACTGGCCTTCGCGGCACCGGAACGGGTCGGCAAACTCGTCGTGGCGGACATCGCTCCGGTGGATTACAACGTGTCGACGGTAAAGGCGCGGCATCCCGCGCTGACCGCATTGCAGGACATTACGGTGCAGGAACTGAGAAGCCGCGCCGAGGCGGATGAGCTTCTGCGCGAAGCCATTCCCGAGGATCGGGTCCGGGAATTCCTCCTGACGAATCTGGAACGGCTGCCGCAAGGTGGCTATCGCTGGCGCTTGAACCTGGCGGCCATCGAAGCCAATCTGGCCGCCTTGTCGAGCGCTCCCCAAACGTCGGAACCGTATGGCGGCCCCGCGCTGTTCCTGTTTGGCGAACGCTCCGCCTACCTGCAATTCGACCATCAACTGGAGATCCGCCGCCTGTTTCCGGCAGCCGGGATACAATTGTTGCCGGACGCCGGACATTGGCTGAATGTCGAGCAGCCCCAGGCTTCGCTTGAGGCAATCGAACGATTTCTGGTGAAAGACGGGCATGACGCATGACCAGGCTTAGCGTCAACGTGAACAAGATCGCCCTGCTGCGCAATTCGCGCGGGAGGGACTATCCGAGCGTGACGGATTTCGCCCGCCGCGTGATCGGACTTGGCGTGCGCGGAATCACCGTGCATCCGCGTCCCGACGAACGCCACATCCGCCGCGGGGACGTCCTGGAGTTGCGCGAGATGCTCAAGGACTTTCCCGAAGTCGAATTCAACATCGAAGGTTATCCGTCACCGGATTTCCTCGCCCTGGTGGCACAGGTGAAACCCGACCAGTGCACTCTCGTGCCCGACGCCCCCGACCAGATCACTTCGGACCATGGTTGGGACATCCCCGCCAACCTGGCGCTGTTGCAGGAAGTCAACTCGCGGCTGCGCGATGCCGGCGTACGCAGCAGCCTGTTCCTCGACCCTTCTGTGGCAATGGCCGAACACGCACCGTCAGCAGGCTGCGACCGCGTCGAACTCTACACCGAAGAATACGCCCAGGCCTTCGGCGGGCAGGAAGAAGACGGAGTGCTGGCGCGCTATCGCGCGGCGGCGGCCCGGGCCACGGATCTCGGAATCGGCGTCAATGCCGGCCACGACCTGAACCTCGACAATCTCGCCCGTTTCCTCGAAATCGAAAACGTCCTCGAAGTATCCATAGGTCACGCCCTCATAGTCGAATGCCTCGAACACGGCGTCGAACGGGTAATCTCCCGCTACCTGGCCATCTGCAAAGGCAGCGCATGAATCGCATCTATTACGGATACTGGATCGTTTTCGCCGGTCTGATCACGCAGTTTATTGCCATAGGCATGTCGAACTATGTCGCCGGGGCCTTCATGGTGCCGATGAACGATGAGTTCGGCTGGACCCGGGCCGAATTCAGCGCTTCGCGGTCGATCGGGCAACTCATGGTCGCCTTCACCGGTTTCATGATCGGCGCCTGGATCGACCGGTGGGGAGGCCGCCCCTTCATATTTGCCGGCGCCGTGTTGATGTCGGCGGCGTTGTATGGATTGAGCCTGATCCAGACATTGCCTCAATGGCTGTTGCTGAACGGCGTCATTCTGACCATCGGCAGCGCCATGATCGGCAGTCTGGTCATCAGTGTCTCCCTGGGCAAATGGTTCGTCGAACGGCGCGGCTGGGCGGTGTCGCTGGCCGCGATGGGAATCTCGCTTGCCGGTATCGTGATTCAGCCGGTGGCCACCTTCCTCGTGGACAATTTCGGCTGGCGCGAATCCTGGCGGATTCTGAGCCTCATCACCCTGGTCCTGACCTTGCCCATGGCGGCGATCGTGCGCCGCCGGCCGGAAGACCATGGCATGTTTCCCGACGGCAAGACGGAAAAGGAACTGGAGCAGGGCCATGGCGCGGCCGCCCATGCGGACTTCGCGCGTTCCATGACCCGCGCCCAGGCAATGCGCACGAGCGAGTTCTACGTCCTGGTCGTCGCTTTCGGCCTGTTCCAGATCTCGATCACGGTGATGTTGCTGCAGACGATTCCGCTGATGACCGACGCCGGCTATTCGCGCTTGGTCGCAGCCGGCATGGTGCCGCTGGCCTCGTTACCGGCGCTGTTCAGCAAGCCTTTCTGGGGCATTCTCATCGACCGTTTCCAGCCCATGTTGCTGACCGCGACCGGGGCAGTCGTTACCGGTCTTTCGGTGATCTTCATCGTCTTCGCTATCGCCAACCGCATGGACTTCCTCGTTTACGCCGGCTTCCTGATCATGGGCTTCGGCTGGGGCGGTATGTTGCCCCTGCAGGAAGTGATCTGGGCCTCGTTCTTCGGGCGCCGTTATCTCGGATCGGTGCGCAGCATGGCCTTGCCCTTTTCCTTCGGGCTGTCTGCGGTTGGCCCGGTGCTCGTGGCGCTGTATTACGACATCGCAGGCGACTACGACCTCGCGCTCATCGCCATGGGCCTGTGCAATCTCGCTTCGGCTTTCCTGCTGGTTCGCTTGCAGAACGAGACCGCCGACGCGGCCGGCGAAGGGCTTCCGCCGGCCACCGCGGACTAGTCGACGGCTCCGCGCAACATCGGCTCCAGCACGGCCCACACGTTTTCGAGGATGGTGGGCTGGGCTTCGGCCACGGGGTGGATGCCGTCGTTCTGCATCAGTTCCGGGGTTTCCGGGATGCCTTCGATCAGGAAGGGGAGCAACGGCAGTTCATACTCCTCGGCAAGGCTGAAATAGTTCTCATGGAAAGGCTCGGTGTAACGCGGCCCGTAGTTGGGCGGAATCCGGATGCCGGCAAGCAGCACGCGCCCGCCGCTTGCCTCGATCAGGCGGATCATTCCGGCGAGATTCTCGCGGATAGAGGTGACCGGGATGCCGCGCAGGCCATCGTTGCCGCCGAGTTCGAGAATCACGAGTTCGGGCTGGTATTCCGCGAGCATCGCCGGCAGGCGTTCGAGCCCGCCGGTGGTGGTTTCGCCGCTGACGCTGCCGTTGACTACCCGGTATGCGGGAAATTCCCGCTCGATCCGCTGCGAGAGAAGCTCGACCCAGCCCTGTTCTTCGGCAATGCCATAGGCGGCGCTGAGGCTGTCGCCCCAGACCAGCAGATTGCGTTGCTGGGCCGCTGCCGGAATGGCCGCCAGCACACATAGCGAGAGCAGGACGATCGATCTGACAAAGGCCGGGAACATGCGTTTGCACTATAATGACTGGCCCTCAAGGTGGCAAACCGGCTGTTGAGACATGATCCGCACCGCAGGACTGACCAAGCGCGTACCGACCAGCGAAGGCGAGTTGACCATCCTCGAAGACGTCGGTCTACACATCGAAACCGGTGAGTCGGTCGCCATCGTCGGCGCCTCGGGTTCGGGCAAGTCCACCTTGCTCGGCCTCATGGCCGGGCTCGATACCGCCACATCCGGCGAGATCTGGCTCGACGGCCGGAAACTCTCGGACATGGACGAGGAACAGCGGGCCTTGCTGCGGGCGCGGACCGTCGGCTTCGTGTTCCAGACTTTTCAATTGCTGCCCAGCCTGACCGCGCTCGAAAACGTCATGCTGCCGATCGAGTTGAAAGGCGATCCCGGCGCCGGCGCCAAGGCGCGCAAGTTGCTCGACCGCGTCGGCTTGTCCGAACGCTGGCATCACTACCCCAACCAGCTATCCGGCGGCGAGCAGCAACGCGTCGCCATCGCGCGGGCCTTCGCCACCAGGGCCGGCGTACTGTTCGCCGACGAGCCTACCGGCAATCTCGATACCGCGACCGGGGACAAGGTGATCGATATCCTGTTCGAACTGAACCGGGAGTTCGACACGACCCTGGTCTTGGTAACCCACGATGAGCGCCTGGCGCGCAAATGCGGGCGCGTCGTCAAGCTGGTGGCGGGCCGCATCGCCAGCGAAGAAGCCCTCGCAGTTACTGGCGCGGAACCCGCTCATGCCTGATGCCGCGGATTTGGGCCTGCGCGGCCTGCTTGTCGTCGCCTGGCGGCTGATGTGGCGCGACTGGCGCGGGGGAGAATTGCGCCTGCTGTTTTTTGCGCTCGTGCTCGCGGTGACTTCGGTCACGGGAATCGCGCTCTTTACCGACCGGCTCGAACGGGCGCTGATGCTTGAGTCGGCAAACATGCTCGCGGCCGACCGGGTGCTTCACACTCGCGAGCCCGCACCGCCTGAAATCAATGCCGAAGCGGTCAATCGCGGCTTTCGCACGGCGAGCACCTTGTCGTTCACTTCGATGGCGTTTTCCGACAACGGCAACATGCTCGTCGCGGCCAAGGCGGTGAGCGACGAATATCCGTTGCGCGGCGAAGTGATCACGACCCGGCAGCCGTTCACGCGTGGCGCGCCGGTCGCCAGTGGGCCGCCGCCGGGCGAAGTCTGGCTCGAATCGCGCGCCCTGCCTGCCCTCGGAGTCGAAGTCGGCGACCAGGTATCCGTGGGGGAAACCGAATTGACCGTGGGCGCGGTAATCATTGCCGAACCCGACCGGGGGCAAGGCGGCATCGTCGACAACGCCGGCCCGCGGCTGATGCTGCACATGGACGATGTCGCCGCCACCAATGTCGTCCAGCTCGGCAGCCGGGTCAGCTACCGCTCGCTGTTCTCCCATGACGACTTCGACCGGCTCGACGAGTTCGAACTATGGGTCCGCGACACATTCGAAGGCAACTACTACATTCGCGACGTGCGCGAGGAAAGCGAGGAAGTCGCCGAAGCGCTCGACCGCGCCGAGGGCTATCTGCTGCTCGGATCGCTTTTCGCCGTGCTGTTAGCGGGCCTGGCGATCGCCCTGAGCGCCCGGCGCTACAGCGAACGCCATTACGATTATGTCGCGATTCTGAAAACCCTTGGCTGCACCTCGGGCCGCATCAGCGCGATCTATCTGCTGATCCAGTTGAAACTCGCCACGGTGGCCGTGGCGCTCGGTTCGGCCCTGGGTTATCTCGTACACGAGGGCATTCTGCGCGCCTTGCAGGCGAGCTTGCAGGTCGACTTGCCTCCGCCGGGAGCCCAGCCTTATGCCGTCGGCGCCATGACCGCCTTCATCTGCCTGCTGTCATTCGCGTTGCCGCCCCTGCTCGCCTTGCGGGAGACGCCGCCCTTGCGGGTGCTGCGCAAGGATCTGACCCAGACGCGATTCAGTGACCGCATCCCCTACGCCTTCGGCATCGGCGGCAGCATTTTTCTCATCTGGTGGTACAGCCAGGATCTCGTGCTCACCTCCTTGCTCGTCGCCG
Organism: uncultured Pseudohongiella sp.; assembly: GCA_964622925.1. GTDB lineage: Bacteria > Pseudomonadota > Gammaproteobacteria > Pseudomonadales > Pseudohongiellaceae > UBA9145. The sequence goes on from CAZUSL010000134.1 coordinate 19,202, forward strand.
GCGTAGCGGGTACGGGACTGCTTCTCTCGCTGATTTCGCTCGTGTTCCTGACTTCCAGCGGCTCGGCGGGCATGAAGGCCGGCAACGCCTGGAAACTCGCCATGACCGCCGTGCGCAGGCGGCGCCGGCAGAACGTGCTGCAAGTCATGGTGTTCTCGGTCACGATCATGTCGCTGTTGATCCTGGGCCTGTTGCGCACGGATCTGATCGCCGACTGGCAGGCGCAATTGCCGGAAAACACGCCCAACCATTTCATGATGAACATAACCGGCTCCCAGGTGGAAGGCATCGAGACTTTCTTCGCCGACAATGCAGTCGACTCGAACGCCTTCTATCCGCTTATCAGCGCGCGGGTGCGCACCATCAACGGCAGCGAACCTGAGCCCGAAGGCGAACCCGGCGAGGAGGAACGCGGCGCCTCGCTGGTGGAAAACAACCAGTTCGACGATGCGCCCGCCACCGACGCCGCGCCTGGTTCGGGTGAATCGGCTGAAGCCGAAGGCCGCAGGGTAAGAGGCCGGCTCAGCCGCCGGCAGGTGACCTGGGCTGTCGATCTACCCCCTGACAATCGTGTAACCGCCGGCGAATGGTGGCCGGAGAATCCCCGGCCGGGACTGGTATCGGTCGACGAGGAATACGCCGACTGGCTCAACATCGAAATCGGCGACACCATGGAATTCGAGATCAACCAGCAGTTCGTCAGCGCCGAAGTCGCCAATTTCCGTTCGGTGCGCTGGGACAACATGCAACCGAACTTCTTCATCATTTTCTCGCCCGGAACCATCGACCATCTCGGCGCCACCTTCCTTTCCACGGTGCTGCTCGAAACCGAACAGAAATTGCTGCTCAACGACCTCATCCGGCAGTTCCCCACTATCGTGGTAGTCGAGGTCGACGCCCTGATCGAGCAGATCCAGAACATCATCAGTCAGGTCACCTCCGCCATCGAACTGATCTTCGCCCTGGTGCTCGTGGCCGGGGCGCTCGTGCTGCTCGCCTGCGTCAGCGCGAGCCTGGACGAGCGTTTCCACGAAAACGCGATCCTGCGCACCCTCGGGGCGGGACGCAGGCTGATCCTGACCTCTTTGCTGATCGAGTTTGCGTTCATCGGCGTCGTTGCCGGAACGATCGCCACCCTGGGTGCGGAGGGCGGGCTGTTCTATCTGCAGGAATGGGTATTCGAGCAGGAATTCAACTTGCATTACTGGGTCTGGCTTGCCGGGCCTGCGCTCGGAACCGTGCTCATCGCCTGCCTTGGCGTCAATTCCACCCGCAAGGTCGTCAACACCAGCCCCTTGACGGTTCTGCGCCGCGTGGTTTAATTGCGCGGTCTTTCGGCAACCGTGAACGAGCCAATGAGCAACCGTATGAAGTTTCAGCCGCGAACCGTATTGCTTGCCCTTGCCGCCTTGCTGCTGCTTGCCGCGCCGGTCTTGTACGGCCAGTCCCTGCAATCGGTCACCGCGGAGCGCTGCCTGCGGGGCGACTGCCTCAACGGCGACGGCACGATGGAGTTCGACACGCCCTGGGGCAAGGGCCGCTATGTCGGCGAATTTCTCGACGGCGAGTTTCACGGACAGGGCAGGCTGGAAATACCCGTTTCCTTCGTATCCGAAGAAATCTATACCGGTGAATGGAGTCGCGGTGTTCGCGAGGGTCGCGGCAAGCACTGGAACGGCCGGGGCAATCTGTATATCGGTCAGTGGAAGGAAAACAGGCGTCATGGCATCGGCACATACGTCTTCAATCTGCCGGAATGGCGCGAGAACGAAAACACCGAATTCTGGTTCAAGGACAATACCGAGAATTACACCGGCGATTTCGTCAATGACCACTATCACGGCCAGGGTACCTATCGCTGGGCCAACGGTACGAAGTTCATCGGCGGATTCTTCGCCAGCGAGAAACACGGTCACGGCACCTTCTATTACGAGACCGGCACCGCGCGCCAGCAACTGTGGAATTTCGGCGATTTCGTCCGCTGAGCCTGAAATTTCCCGACGAGTCCCGGAAATGAACCTCGAATCGCAGCGCCGGGATTATCTTTCCGGCGGACTCCACCGCCGCGACCTGGCGGCGGACCCGCTCGCCCAGTTCGACCGATGGATGCAACAGGCGCTGGAAGCGCAGGTTGCCGACCCCACCGCCATGGCCGCGGCGACGGTCTCCGCCGATGGCCAGCCCAGCCAGCGCATCGTCCTGCTCAAGCATTTCGACGAGCGCGGATTCGTTTTCTATACCAATTTCGAATCGCGCAAGGCGCTCGAGCTTGCGGGCAATCCCCGCATCAGCCTGTTGTTTCCCTGGAACGCCATGAACCGCCAGATCAAGATCTGCGGTACGGCCGAACCGATCGGCAAGCGGGAATCCGCGGCCTATTTTTCGACCCGCCCCCGCCCCAGCCAGTTGGCGGCCATGGCTTCAAGGCAAAGCCGCGTACTCGAATCGCGCGAGAAGTTGCTGGCCGCGTTCAATGAACTCGACGAACGTTATCGCGGCGCGGAAGTGCCGCGGCCGGAAGACTGGGGCGGCTATCGCGTCAACGCGCACGAATACGAGTTCTGGCAGGGCAGGCCGGATCGCCTGCACGATCGTTTCCGATACTCCCGCGGCAAAGCGGGCGACTGGACCATCGAAAGGCTTGCGCCATAGTAACCCCCCGGCACTGTTGGATTTTTATTGCGCCCGGCGCAGGGAAGTGCTAATAAAGAAAGAACGTGGGGAAAGAACAACAACAGGATGTGAAGACCTGCCTACTGGGGTTCGAGACCCCACGCTCATAATCTGATTTATGGGAGAACAGAGATGGGCAAGAAAATTGTTGTGGGATTGGGCACACTGTGCGCCATTGTTGAAGGCGTGGCCCCTGGCGTGGTTCCGGCCGACGCGTTGCTTATCGCGTTGGTATTGCTCGGACTAGCCTGGGGATGGATGGGTGTGGACGCAAACGATCCGACCATGTATTGCGCACTGGCCGTGGCCGTTGGAATGACAGGTGGCTCCGATGCACTGGGTCACTTGCCTGCTGTGGGAGCGTATCTGGACGGAATCATCGATGCCCTGTCGATCGCCTTGTATTCGGGCGTGGCGACTGTGGCAGTCGTCAGAATCATCGGGCGATTCACGGAAGAATAGGCCGGATTCGACCTCTCGCGTTTGCGAAAAGCGCGGGAGTTTGCAGCGTGGAGCTGCCTGTCAGGGTTGGGTTGGCCTTCGGGTCTTGACGGGCAGGCGGTCTCGTAGTGCCTGGACTTTTTACTGCGGACGTTTCTACTGAAAGCGCGGCAGTTTCTTTTCGGCGAGCACACGCCTAAGGCGCGCATATTGCGGCATGCCGTCCTTGTAGGGCGGGTAGTCTTCGCCGTGGATCAATGGCGCGAAGTAGGCGCGGGCCGCTTCGGTGATGTGGAAACCGTCGCCCGTAATGTATGACGGCGGCATCTTCTTCTCGACGTTGGCGACATCCGCCAGCGCCGCCTCGCCTATGCTCCAGGAATATTCCTCGCCATCGCCGCGCACGATGGCAGGCATGACGGCATTCTTTCCGGCCATGGCGAATTCCACCGCCGCCTCGCCTACCGCATAGGCCTGTTCCACGTCGGTAGCCGAGGCGATATGGCGCGCGGCGCGTTGCAGATAGTCTGCTACCGCCCAATGATATTTGTAGCCGAGTTCCTGTTTGACCATGTCGGCGATCATCGGCGCCACGCCGCCGAGTTGGGCGTGGCCGAACGCGTCCGTGCCGCCGGCTTCGGAAAGGAACCTGCCGTCCGGTCCCTTCACGCCCTCGGAAACCACGATGGCGCAATAGCCGTATTCGTCCACGCATTCCTTCACCCGGTTCAGGAACTTCTCCCGGTCGAAAGTGACTTCGGGGAACAGGATGATATGCGGCGGCTCGCCCCCGGATTCGCTCGCCAGGCCCGCGGCGCCGGCGATCCAGCCGGCATGGCGGCCCATGACTTCCATGACGAACACCCTGGTCGAGGATTCGCACATTGAAGCGACATCGAGGCCCGCTTCGCGGATCGATACGGCGACGTATTTCGCCACTGAACCGAATCCGGGACAGTTGTCGGTAATCGGCAGATCGTTATCGACCGTCTTCGGCACGCCGATGCAGGTGATGGGAAATCCCTGCTCGACGCTCAATTGCGCGATCTTGTTGGCGGTATCCTGGGAATCGCCGCCGCCGTTATAGAGGAAATAGCGAATATCGTGCGCCCGGAACACTTCCACGAGGCGGTCGTACTCGCGCGTGTTCTCGCTATAGGACTTGAGCTTGTAACGGCAGGAGCCGAAGGCGCCGGCCGGCGTATGGCGCAGGGCGGCGATGGCCTCGGCCGATTCCTTGCCGGTGTCGATCAGTTCCTCCCTGAGCGCGCCGACGATGCCGTTGCGGCCGGCAAATACCGTCCCGATGCGGTCGGGATAGCGCCGCGCGGTCTCGATCACCCCACAGGCGCTGGCATTGATGACGGCCGTCACGCCGCCGGACTGGGCATAGAAAAGATTGGCTTTGCTCATGGATTTTCGGGAACCTGGCGGCGGAGAACGCGGGCGAGGCGCATGTTACCCGCTGGCCGTGCTCCTTGCCAGTGCGGGCGGGCGGTGCAAGAATGCCGCTTTTCCGGAACGGGAAGCGGGCAATGCGAATCATCGTCGGCATGTCGGGCGCGAGCGGCGTAGTCTACGGCGTGCGCCTGTTGCAGGTCCTGCGCGATCTTCCCGACGTCGAAACCCATCTGGTTGCGACCGACGCGGCCAGGCTCAATCTGTCGCTCGAGACGGACTACGGTTTTGACGAGGTCAAGGCGCTCGCCGACCATCATCATTCGAACAAGGACATCGCCGCGAACATTGCCAGCGGTTCCTTCCGCACCGACGGCATGATCGTCGCCCCGTGCTCGATTCGTACGCTCTCGTCCATCGCCAACTGCCATACGGGCTCGCTTATCAGCCGGGCGGCGGACGTCACGCTCAAGGAATGCCGCCTGCTCGTGCTGGCCCCGCGGGAAACGCCGCTGCATGCCGGCCATTGCGAAATCATGCTCAAGGCCGCCCGCCTCGGCGCCGTGCTCGCGCCGCCGATGCCCGCGCATTACATCCGGCCGCGGTCGGTGGATGAACTCGTCGATCATCACGTTGGACGAATCCTGGATCTGTTCGGCATCGAGACGGAACTGGTCAAACGCTGGCGCGAGTAGCAAGTCATGACCAAACCGGCACTCAGTTTCTGGCAGATCTGGAACATGTGTTTCGGATTTCTGGGCATCCAGATGGGATTCGCGCTGCAGAACGCGAATGTCAGCCGGATTTTCCAGACGCTTGGCGCGAGCGTCGACGATATCCCGATACTCTGGATCGCGGCGCCGGTGACCGGACTGGTCGTACAGCCCATCGTCGGCTATTACAGCGATCGCACCTGGACCCGCCTGGGCCGCAGGCGGCCGTACTTCCTCGGCGGGGCGATTCTCGCCTCGCTGGCGCTCGTGTTCATGCCGAACTCGCCAGGGTTATGGATCGCCGCCGGCACATTGTGGATCATGGACGCCTCGATCAATGTCTCGATGGAGCCCTTCCGCGCCTTTGTCGGCGATAACTTGCCGCCGAGGCAGCGCACGCTCGGCTTTGCCATGCAGAGCTTTTTCATCGGCGTCGGCGCCGTGGCCGCATCCGCGCTGCCATGGCTGATGACGAACTGGATGGGCATCAGCAATACCGCGCCTGCCGGGGAAATTCCGTTATCGGTCAAGTACGCGTTTTACGTCGGCGCCGCCGGATTTTTCATCGCGGTCTTGTGGACCGTGATCAGCAGCAGTGAGTATCCGCCCGACGTCCTGCTCGGCGAGGAAGCTTCACGTGCGAACGAGGCGGATTCCGGGCGTGTGACCACGGATGACAGTCTGCTGCGCCGGGGAGGCGCGAGTCTCGCTGTGGGCCTGCTGTTCGCGCTGGCGGTGTTCTGGCGGGGCTGGGACCAGCAACTCCACGTGTTGGCGGGCATGGCGGTGGCCTTCGGACTGTTACAACTCGTAGCCTGCCTGTTGCATCGCACCGGCCGCGGCAACCTCATCGCCGCCCAGATCGTGGAAGATCTTTATGGCATGCCCCGCACCATGCGCCAATTGGCATTGGTCCAGTTCTTTTCCTGGTTCGGGCTTTTCACGATGTGGATCTATTCGACGCCCGCCGTAACAGTGCGGCATTATGGCGCGACCGATCCCGGCTCGGCGGCTTACAACACCGGCGCGGATTGGGTGGGCGTGCTGTTCGCCGCCTATAGCGGTTTCGCCGCGCTGGCGGCCTTCCTGATCCCGGTTCTGGCAAACCGGTTCGGCCGCCGTCCGGCGCACCTGTTCTGCATGGTCATGGGCGGCGTCGGACTGGCGTCGTTCGCCGTCATCTCCGACCCGACCTGGCTGCTCCTGAGCATGGTCGGCGTCGGCATCGCCTGGGCCGCGATCCTGTCGCTGCCTTACGCGATCCTGTCGACGGCCCTGCCCGCCGCGAAAATGGGCGTGTACATGGGAATCTTCAATTTCTTCATCGTGATTCCCCAGCTTCTGGCCGCAGGCGTGCTCGGATTCATCGTGCGCGAGGCGTTCGACGGCAATGCGGTCTACGCCCTGGCGCTCGGCGGCGCCTGTATCGTGATCAGCGGCCTGGCGATGTTGAGAGTTTCCGAACCGTGATCAAATCCTGGCGATGGATCCGGCGAGGCCGGCGCCGCAGGACGCGCGAATCTTCAGACTGGGCGCGATAAGCGCCGATTCGACCTGTTCGCCATTGACGATCTTGATGAGCTTGTCCACCAGTTGCTGACCCGCCAGCCGCGTATCCTGGTGGACGGTGGTAAGCGGCGGATCCAGGTATGCCGATGTGGGGAGATCGTCGAAGCCGACGACCGCGTAGTCTTCCGGGACCCGGTATCCCGCGGACTTCAGGCAACTGATCGCAGCCATCGCGATGAGATCGGATGCGGTCATGATGGCGTCGAAGGAGACGCCGGATTCGAACAGGCGCGTCACGGCTTCGACCGCCGAAGCGTCTTCGTTGAGCGCATCGTATTGCAGCCGGCGGTCGGGAACGAGGCCGAATTCCGCATGCGCCTTGACGTAGCCCCGGTAGCGCAGCCGGAATTCCGGGCAGCCTTCGCCGATGTCCCCGATAAAGGCGATTTCGCGTCGTCCCAGCGACAGCAGGTGACTTGCGGCCTCCCGGCCCCCCTGCACGTTGTCGCAGCCGATCGAATGTCCCGCGTGGGATTCGTCGACCGGACCCCAGATGATGTAATGGGCGTCGCTCGCATCGAGTTGTTCGAGACGGTGGCAATAGCTGAGATAGTCGCCGTAGCCGAGAAGAATGAGTCCATCGGCGCGGTTTGCCATCTCGTAGTCGCCCTGCCAGTCCGTCGAAGCGTCCTGAAACGAAAGCAACAGGTCGTAGCCTGCCTCGGACGCCGCCCTCGTGATGCTGCCAAGCAGATTCAGGAAGAAGGGATTGATCGGCTCGTCGGCGCCCATGCGGTCTTCGAACAGCAGCAAGGCCAGCGTCCGGCTCGATTGCTTGCGCAGGCTTGCGGCCGAACGGTCGACCCTGTAATTGAATTGTTGCGCGACAGCCAGCACGCGCTCGCGGGTTTCGGCATTGACCAGTTCGCTGCCCGAAAGCGCGCGCGATACCGTCGATTGCGAGACTCCCGCGAAGTGCGCGATGTCCATGCTGGTTGTCTTGTGACGCTTCTTCAACTTGTTTCCGCCTTGTTCGGACGTTCTATTATACAATCGAAAGAAACGAGCAAAATTAACCGTTCCCGACAGGAGGCCGTTCATGAATCGTTCGACCTGCATCAGAAACATTACCGTGACACTGGCCGCGGCGCTGTTGACCGCATCAGGCATCGCCGGCGCCCAGAAGGTCATGACCCCGACCAATAACCATCCCAATCCCTATACGACCATAAACGACTATTTCCCCTTGCCCGATGGCCGTGAATGGGGCTCGACCAGTGCGGTCGACATCGACATCGACGGCGAGTCCATCTGGGTCGCCGAGCGCTGCGGCGCCAATAGCTGCGCGCTGTCCGACGTCGATCCGGTGATCAAGTACGATCCCGAAGGCAATATCGTCACGTCCTTCGGCGGCGGCATGATCATCTGGCCCCATGGCATTCACATCGACGTCGACGGCAATGTCTGGATTACCGACGCCCGCGCGGCTACCGCGGCCGAACTCGCCGAGAATCCCGACGCCGCCGGCAAGGGTCATACGGTCTACAAGTTCAGCCCGGACGGTGAAGTACTGATGGTGCTTGGCACTCCCGGCGTTGCCGGCGACGGCACGGGGGCCTTGCTCAACTCGCCGAATGACGTGATTACCGACCAGGACGGCAATATCTATGTCGGCGACGGCCACGGCGGCCAGGGCGCCAACGCCGATCTGTCCACGGTGGCGCGCATAGCCAAGTTCGACGCCGACGGCAATTTCATCGAAAGCTGGGGCCATATCGGCACCGCCCCCGGTGAATTCCGCACGCCGCACAGCCTGGCGTTCGACTCCCGCGGCCGGCTGTTCGTCGCCGACCGCGGCAATGTGCGCATCCAGATTTTCGAACAGGACGGCGCCTTCATCGACGAGTGGCACCAGTTCGGCCGGCTGAGCGGCATCTATATCGACGCCAACGATGTCCTGTATGCGGCCGATTCGGAGTCGAGCGCAACTTCCAACCCCGGCTGGCGGCGCGGCATCCGCATCGGCAGCGCGGTGACCGGCCACGTGTTCAGCTTCATTCCCGACCCTGACCAGAATCCCGGCGGCACCAGCGCCGCGGAAGGCGTGGCCGCCGATATGCATGGCAACGTATACGGCGCCGAGGTCGGCCCACGACAACTCGTCAAATACGTAAAGGAAGACTGATGTATCGAATCTTTTTGCTATCACTGATCCTGTTTGCAGGGGCGGCATTCGCCCAGATCGAGGAGCCCGACTGGGCCGAGGTCGAAGAGGAGACGCTGCGGCATTTCCGCGCGATCATGCAATTCGACACCAGCGACCCGCCCGGAAGGGAGTTGCCCGCCGCCGAGTATCTGTACGACGTGCTGGCGGCGGAAGACATTCCCGTGGAGATGCTCTGGAACGATCCGGAGCGTCCCAATGTCGTCGCGCGGCTCGAGGGCGACGGCAGCGAGGAGCCCCTGCTGATCATGGCGCATACCGACGTGGTCAATGTCGACCCGGAGAAATGGATCTTCCCGCCGTTCAGCGCGACGGTCGACGGCGGCTACGTCTATGGGCGGGGCGCCGTCGACGACAAGGACAACGTCGCGGCCGGCCTGATGATCATGCTCCTGCTCAAGCGGCTCGACGTGCCTCTGGCCCGGGATGTGATCTATCTCGCCGAATCGGGCGAGGAAGGCGCTACCGAGTACGGCATCGAGTTCATGGTCAACGAGCATTTCGACAAGATCAACGCCGAGTTCTGCCTGGCCGAAGGCGGTTCGGTCGCCCGGGTGAATCGCGAAGTGCAATATTCCGGCGTGCAGACCATGGAGAAGATTCCGTATCGCGTCGAACTCGTCGCCACCGGTCCGGCGGGCCATGGTTCGGTTCCCTTGCAGAACAACTCCGTGACCCGTCTCGCCAAGGCGGTCGCCGCGATCGCCGACTGGCGCACGCCGATTCGCCTGAACGAGACCACTGCCGCGTATTTTGAACGCCTGGCCACGATTTCGCCGAGCGACGCCGCCCAGCGTTACCTCAACGTGCTCGATCCGGGCCTTGCCGGCGAGTCGGACGAGTATTTCCTCGCCAACGAGCCGCGTCATGCTTCGATGTTGCGGTCTTCGCTGTCGCCGAACATTTTCGACGCCGGTTACCGCATTAACGTGATTCCCTCGGAATCCCGCGCCAGCGTCGACTTTCGCGCGCTGCCCGATGAAGACGTCATCAGCTTTCTCGACGAAATCCGCAGCGTGGTCGACGACCCGGCGGTGGAAGTCAGCCTCGGTGCGCGCAATACCCGGCCCCGCGGCGAAAGCAGCCTCGACACCGACGCCTTCCGCGCCATCGAGAACCAGACCCGCGAGCATTACGGCGTCATCACGCTGCCGACCATGAGTACCGGCGCGACCGACATGGCCTATCTGCGCGCGGCGGGAATCCAGTGCTATGGCATCGGCCCAGCGATCGACCGCGAAGACGCGGCGCTCGGATTCGGCGCCCATAGCGACCAGGAGCGCATCCTGATCAGCGAACTGCATCGCTTCGTGCGTTTCCACTACGACGTGGTGATCGAGTTGGCGACTCAGTAAAGGTCAGGAGAAAGCGGCGCTGGAAATCGCCGCCAGCAGATTCCGGATTTTCCCGTCAAGTGCGATGCCGTGGCGCTGAAGCAGCGCCTCGGCATTGCGCCGGGCGGCCTCGGCGGCTTCGGCGGGCGCGCTGTCTTCGAAACCTGTGCAGGCTTCCTGCATCATGCGCTGTTGCAACAGTTCCGCGGCGATTTCATCCGCCTTGATCCTCTCGCGCAATTCCCGCTGTTCCCGATCGGGCTCGAAACCGGGATTCTTCAGCCAGCGTCGCACTTCGCGCAAGGGCCGGATCAGGCGGCCCTGCCATTGCCGGGAGATTTCGTCGATCCGTTCCCACAAGCCTTCGCCGGCCACGCCATGACGTGCGCCGAACCAGTAGCAGAAAAGCACCGCGTTTACGTCGAGGCCGTATTCGTCCTGCAGTCGCAGGCAAGATTCCTCCACCTTTCCCTTGCCATACAGGGCGATGGAATACGCCGGGAAATCGGTCAGTTCCAGCATTGCGTTCCGATCAAGCCGTTTCGGATTTGTGCTATAAGACACGCCACGGCGCGTTGAATCAAGTCAGCGGCAAGCGCATGCACCTGCACATCATCGGCATCTGCGGCACCTTCATGGGCAGCCTGGCGCTGCTCGCCAGGGAACTCGGCTATCGCGCCAGCGGCTGCGACGCCAACACCTACCCGCCGATGAGTACTCAACTCGAAGAATGCGGCATCGAGGTGCTCGATGGTTATCTGGCCGGGCATCTCGATGCGCGGCCCGATCTCGTGCTTGTGGGCAATACGATTTCCCGCGGCAATCCCGTGCTTGAGCGGGCGCTGGAAGAGGGAACGCCCTGCATGTCGGGGCCGCAATGGCTGGCGCAATATGTGTTGCGGGAGAAATGGGTGCTCGGTGTCGCCGGCACCCACGGCAAGACGAGCACGAGCGCGATGCTGGCCTGGATTCTCGAATACGCCGGCCTGCGGCCGGGCTTTCTGATCGGCGGCGTCACCAACAATTTTCCGGTTTCGGCGCGGCTCGGCGAGACGCCCTTTTTCGTCGTCGAAGCCGACGAGTACGACAGCGCTTTCAGCGACAAGCGCTCGAAGTTCGTTCACTACGCCCCGCGCACGACGATCCTGAACAACCTCGAATTCGATCACGCCGATATCTTCGAGGATCTGGCGGCGATCCAGCGCCAGTTTCATCATCTGCTGCGGGTTCTGCCGGGCAATGGATGCATCGTCATGCCCGCCGATGAACCGGCGCTCGAAGAAGTTCTGGCCCAGGGCTGCTGGACTCCGGTACAACGCATCGGCATGGAACTCCCAGTGGAGGAATGCGAACGTCGGGCCGGCGATAACGGATTATTCTGGAATATCCGGCTTCTGGCCGGCGACGGAAGTGAATTCAAGCTGGAAAAGCACCGGGCGGACGCCGGGGAGTCCGTCGTGGCGGCCGTTGCCTGGGACCAGACCGGACTGCATAACGTCAGGAACGCCGCGGCTGCGATAGTCGCCGCCGAACATGCGGGAGTGCGGGCGGCAATCGGCGCGGAAGCGCTCGGCCATTTCCGCGGCGTCAAGCGACGGCTCGAATTGCGCGGCGTCGCCGGCGGCGTTTCGGTGTATGACGATTTCGCCCACCATCCCACGGCCATCGCAACAACCTTGCAGGGTCTGGCGGCCAAGCTCGACGGCGAGGGCAGGATCATCGCCGTGATCGAACCGCGCTCCAATACGATGAAAGCCGGCGTGCATCAGCATACGCTGGCCGCATCCGTGGAGAAGGCCGATCAGACGGTCTGGTTCCAGCCGCAAGACTGCGGCCTCGATTGCGCCGCGCTCGCCGCTGCTACGGAATCGCCGTCGCGGGTATTCGACAATGTCGAAGCCATCGTCGCCTTCCTCGCCGAAATCGCCAAACCCGGCGATCACGTTGTCATCATGAGCAACGGCGGCTTCGGCGGCATCCACGAGAAACTGTTACGGGAACTGAACAACGCGCGGTCGTAAGTCCTGCCCGGACAATTGGCATAAATCAGCCGCCAAGCCCATAATCCGCAATCCGCACCCACAAAATACAACGCCGTGTTCAACGACCTGATCGAAGCAAGCGGCTGGAGTTCCGAACAGTTACTGGCCATCAGCATCATGGCGTTCGTGGTGCTGGCGCTCATGGTGGTCGTGTTCCGCATGCTCAGAATCTTCCGAATCGCCAGCCGCCAGCCGCGTTACCAGCCCAATCTGCGGCCGTTGCGCCGCCGCCGGGCGATCTATCGCGAAGAAGAGCAGGAAGAGGCCGCGGAGGAAGAAAAGTGAGCAAGGCCGGAACGGGACTTCGCACCTCATTGACCGTCTTGGCAAGTCTCGCGCTGTTCGTCCTGGCCGGCGCCGCCGAAGCCATCATCATCCGCCACGACGTCAACGCACGCGGGCACGAAGTGCGCGCCGCGGAGTTTCCGGCGGTCTTCTACCTCGAACAACAAGGCGGCGACCGCATCTGTGCGGCTACCGTCATTCACGCGCGCTGGGCGATTACCGCGGCGCATTGCGTCCACGAAACATCGCTCTCACAGACCCTGGAAACCGGAGAGGAATTCGACGTGAGAGTCGGAGGAAATGGTCGATTGATTGATGCAGTCATATTGCATCCCGACTACGATGTTGACCGAACACAGAGTACCGACCTGGCGTTGCTGCGTTTCACCGACACTGCGGCAGCACCGGTTATCGCGCTGCAAACCGAGCCCACCGAGCTGGATCAGGTCGTCACTCTCGTCGGCTGGGGCTTCTTCGGCTGGGGCACTACCGGCCGTGAATTTTCCGACGGGAAGATCCGCATGGCTGTCAACCGCATCACCGAAGCCGGCGAGCGCCTGCAAATGCGCTTTGACGACCCGCGCCTGCCGGACTCGGACGCATTGCCCATGGAAGGCACACCCGGCCTCTGGGACAGCGGCGGCCCGGCCCTGCTCGGGGAAAGGGGCGACTACCGCCTCGCCGGCGTAGCCGTCGGCGAACTTGAAGGCGAGCGCTTCAACGAGGAAACCCAAGGCCGCTACGGCGCCGTCGCCGTCTACGAGCGCATTTCCCGCCACCTGGACTGGATCGAAAGCGTGATCGATCGATTGGATTTCCCCGATTAGCAACCCGCGGCAAATCTGCTACCATCGGGGCGCTTTCAATTCCAGATCAGGAGCCAAAAAAGATGACGATTGCAGCAGGTGACAGGATTCCGGCGGTGACTTTCCGCGTGTTGACCGACGAAGGTCCCAAGCCGCTGAGCAGCGACGAGGTTTTCGGCGGCAAGAAAGTGGTCATGTTCATCGTGCCGGGGGCATTCACGCCGGGTTGCTCGCTTGCGCATCTGCCTGGATACGTCGTCAACGCCGACGCCATCAAGGCGAAAGGCGTGGACACCATCGCCTGCATGGCGGTGAACGACGCTTTCGTCATGGGCGCCTGGGGCGAGTCGCAGAACGCCGGTGAATTGCTCATGCTGGCCGACGGCAACGGTGAGTTCGCGTCCGCCGCCGGACTGGAAGCCGATTTCAGCGGCTATGGCATGGGCGGCAGGGCGAAGCGCTGCGCCATGATCGTCGACGACGGCACGGTTACGCATATCGCGGTCGAGCCCGGCGGCGAAATCGACGTCAGCTCGGCCGAGTCCATCCTCGCGCATCTCTGAAGCGGCCCGCCCGCGTCACCGAATCGCAGGTCCACAGGAGCCAGGTCATGATTACGACTACCCTCGATTACAACGATGGCGAAACCGTACTTGAAGGCTATGTGGCCTACGAGGAATCCGACACGCAAAAGCCGCTCGTGCTCGTCGCCCACGACTGGACCGGCAGGCGCGAGTTCGCCTGCAAGGCCGCCGAGCGCATCGCCGGGCTCGGTTATGTCGGCTTCGCCCTGGACATGTACGGCAAGGGCATCTTCGGCGCCGACGGCGATACCGCGGGCAATTCCGCATTGATGGGACCTTACGCCGCCGACCGCGCGCTGCTGCGCCGCCGCATTCGCGCCGCGCTCGTTGCCGGCCGCAACGTTCCCCAGGTCAAGGCGGCCCAGGTCGCGGCCATGGGTTATTGCTTCGGCGGCATGTGCGTGCTCGAACTGGCCCGCTCCGGCGCCGACGTGCTCGGCGTGGTCAGCATTCACGGCATTTTCGCGCCCGGCGACGTGCCCAACGAGGAAATCCGCGCCAGGGTGCTTTGCCTGCACGGTCACGACGACCCCATGGTTCCGCCCGAACAGGTGCTGGCCTTCCAGCAGGAGATGAGCGAAGCCGGAGCCGACTGGCAGGTGCACAGTTATGGCGGAACCATGCACGCCTTCACCAATCCGAAAGCGAACGACCCCGACTTCGGCACGATGTACAACGCCGATGCCGAGCGCCGCGCCTACCGGTCGCTGGAGAACTTTCTGGCGGAAATTTTCGCTTGAATAAATCCATACCCCTGCATAGCCGCATCGGCCTTTTCCTCGGCCCGGCGGTTTTCGTTTTCACCTTGCTGTTCGTCGATCTCGAACCCGGAAATCCGGCGGTGACGAGAATGTTCGCCGTCATCCTGCTGATGGCGATCTGGTGGATCACCGAGGCGATACCGCTGGCGGCCACCGCGCTGTTGCCCATCGTGCTGTTCCCCTTGCTCGGAATCATGCGCGGCCGCGAAGTGCCCGCGGGCAACCTCGTCGAACTCGGCGAGGGCGTATTGCCCGGCGATATCGACATCATCTTCCCCAACGTCGCCGACCAGTACATGGACTGGGTCATCCTGCTGTTCATGGGTGGTTTCATGATCGCCGTGGCGGTGGAGAAATGGGATCTGCACCGGCGCATCGCCTTGCATGTGCTGCGCGTCATCGGCGGTCAGCCGCATCGGCTCGTGCTGGGCTTCATGGTCGCGACCGGATTCCTGTCGATGTGGCTGTCGAATACCGCCACCGCCATGATGATGATGCCCATGGGCCTGTCGCTGGTGCTGCTTTACGAAGACCTCAACCGGCAGATTCTCGCCGACGGCGGCGAAGTGCCCGCCAATGCCGGCAATTTCGCCTTGAACCTGTTGCTCGGCATCGCCTATGCGGCTTCCATCGGCGGTTTCGCGACCTTGATCGGCACGCCGCCAAACGGCGTGCTTGTTACCCAGCTCCCGCAATTGTTCCCCGGAGCGCCCGATATCACCTTTGCCTCCTGGATGATGTTCGCCCTCCCGCTCAGCGTCGTATACATGCTGATCGCGTGGGTGCTGCTCACGCGGTTCGTTTTCCCCTTGCCGAAAGACACGCCGTTCAGCGGCGAAGGTTTCATCGAGAAGGAAATCTCCAGGCTCGGACCCATGAGCCCCGAGGAGAAGCGCGTCGGCTGGGTGTTTTTCATGGTCGCGCTGCTCTGGATAACGCGCAAGGAACGCCTGCTCGGCGAAGAAATCGACCTGTTCGGCTGGAGTTACTATCTCGACTCGCTGCTGACCGGCCTCGGCGGTTCTCCCGTGGGCTACATGATCGACGACGGCACCGTTTCCATCGCCATGGCGCTGACCCTGTTCGTCATTCCGGCGAGCAAGGAGGTCGGCGGCAGACTGCTCGACTGGGACGACGCGAAGAAGATTCCCTGGGGCATCCTGCTGCTGTTCGGCGGCGGCCTCGCCATCGCCAAGGGTTTCCAGACTTCCGGCCTGTCCGACTACGTGGCCATGCAACTCGGCGAATTGCTCGGCGGCGCCAGCCCGCTGGTCATCGTCACGAGCACCGTGGCGTTCATGACCGGCCTGACGGAAGTCTCCTCCAACACCGCCACCATTTCGCTTTCGCTGCCGATCATGGCGAGCCTGGCCCAGGCCATCGAGGCGCATCCCCTGCTGTTGCTCATTCCGACGACGCTGGCGGCTTCCTGCGCCTTCATGCTGCCGGTATCGACGCCGCCGAACGCGATCATCTACGGTTCGGGCCGGGTGCCCATCGTCAAGATGGTAATCGCCGGAGTCTGGCTCGATCTGTTATCGGTTGTGCTGCTGACCGTATTCGTCTACACGGCCGGGCATCTCACCTTCGGCGTACTCGGCGAACTGCCCGCCTGGGCACTGCCGTAACGTTTGGCCCCGCCCGCCGAGATCCTGCAACTGGGCGCAGGATGACAGTTTCCTCTCATTGTCATTATTTTGTAATAGAAGTTTCACATTATCGTAGTGCGACTTGAGTAAAATTTGCCCGCGATGTCTATAGTCATATCAATCAACTTGTTATACAGAATCGGTCGAAGGGGAAGCTGACATGCTTGTGCGGCGAAACGCGAAACCGACAGGGGCGGCGCTGGTTTTCGTATCTTGCTTCGGCGCAGTTCAGGCCGCCGCCCAGGAGAACGCCGGGGAAGTAACGCTGGTTGAGGAAATCCGGGTTACGGGAACCCGTGCCGCCTTGCGCAACGCCATCGACAGGCAACGCGATTCGGACAAGATCGTGGGCGTGGTGGATTCCGACGCCCTCGGCAATTTCTCCGATATCAACGTGTCTGAATCCCTGCGCCGGATCGCCGGCATCATGGTCGAAAACGACCAGGGCGAAGGCCGCTACGTCACGGTCAGGGGAATGAACGCGGATCTCAACGCCATGACCATAAACGGCGTCAGCACCACGTCGCCGGAAGACCGCCGCGGCATCATGCTCGACGGCGTTCCGACCGACTTGCTCGACTCCATGACTGTCTACAAGACGCTGACGCCGAATCTCGACGCCGACACCATCGGCGGCGCAATCGACCTGGAAACCTTGTCGGCCTTCAGTTTCGACGACCGCCAGGTTCGCGTCATGGCCGAAACATCGTGGAATGAACTGACCAGGGACGCGGGCAATCCCAAGTTGTCCGCCACCTACACCGACCGCTTCCGGGTGGACGGTGGAGAAATCGGAGCGGCGGTGGTGCTCAGCGACCAGAGCCGTCACATCGTGGCTCACAACAACGAAAACGGCGGCTGGTCGGACATCGCGCCCAACGACGATTACGAAATGCGCTACTACGATCTCGAACGGGAACGGCAAGGCATCGTGGTAAATCTCGATTACCTGTCCGACGGCGGCGCAAGAAGTTACTTGCGCACGTTCCACAACGAGTACCTCGACACCGAGTACCGCGGCAAATGGGAAACCCGCGACGGACTGGAAGACAACGACCCGGTCATCAGCGGCAACGTATTCAGCTACGCCGACAGCAAGGTGGACACCGAGGCGCGCTGGCGGCCCGAAAAGCGCAAAATCAGTTCCATGCAACTCGGCACGGAGTGGCAACTCGACAATGGCAGCAATGTCACGCTGGAGTTGTTCGGATCCCGTTCGGAGCAGGACGACACCCGGAAATACGCGGTGATCTATCGCAGCGACAAGGTGGACTCGCCCATCCTCTACGACAACAGCGATCCGCGGCAGCCGATCGTCAGCTTCCCGGCCGAATTTTCCGATCCGGCCAATTTCCCGCTCAAGGCTTTCGAGCACGAAAGCGGGCTGACAACCGACCGCGACATGGGCGCGAAGTTCGACATGACCTGGCCCCTCCATCAGTCGACGGAATTGCAATACGGTCTGAAAATACGCCAGCGGGAGAAGCGCAACGACTTCAATTTCTGCGCCTACGAGCCGATGGACGACATATTTCTGTCCAGCGCCGGCCTGCGTCCCATTCCGCCATATCTGAACAGCGTTCACGGGCCTGCGCCGAGTTCCGGCAACGTGCGTTCCTATATCGACCGCATCGGCTCGGGCGCGGTCGCCTTGAGCGACGGCACTACTTGCCTCGACACCGGCCCGGAATTTGAATTCAGCGGCGACGAAGAGGAAGAATCGGTGCCGGCCGACTGGCGCACCGACGAGGACGTGGCCTCGGCGTATATCATGGCCACCACGGTGACGGATTCCGCCTCCTGGGTATACGGTCTGCGCTTCGAGGACACCAGCGCCACATATGCCGGCAAGAGTTTCGACGGCGACGGCTTCGCCGGCCACGTTTCCTACGACAGCGACTATTCTTTCCTGGCGCCGTCCGTCAACGCCAGGTTCGCCCTGTCCGACAACCAGGTGGCGCGCTTCGGCCTGTTCCGCTCGCTGGTGCGTCCGGGTTTCGCACAATCCCGGGCCGGGGCCATCATCAACGTTGACGACAACGAGATCGAAGGCGGCAATCCCGGCCTCGCGCCGACTTCGGCCTGGAATCTGGACCTCAGCTACGAACGCTATCTGGGCGAAGAAACGTTCGTCGGCGCCGGAGTGTTCTACAAGAAAATCGCGGATTCCATCGTCAGGGTGGAAAGCGACAGCCTGGTCATGCGCGGTAGAAACTGGGACCGGGCAAGCACATTCATCAACACCGGCGACAGTGACATCGTGGGCCTCGAGTTTTCCTTCCAGACCGTGCTGGAGAACGGTTTCCTGTTCGTCGTCAACTACACTCGCGCCGATGGCGAATCCGAACTGCCGGCCGATGCCGCCGCCGGCCACCGCATGATTCCCTATTACAAGCAGGCCAAGAATACCGCCAATCTCGCCGTGGGCTACGACGAAGGTCCCTGGGACTTGCGGCTGGCCGCCAATTACCGGAGCGATTATCTCGATGAACTCGGCGACGACGCGCTCGGCGACCGCTATACGGGTTCGCACATGCAGATCGATTTCACGCTCAGGTATCGCGTCAGCGATTCGCTGCAACTGCGTGGCGCGGCGCTGAACCTCAACGACCGTCCGGAATACTACTATTTCGGCAATTCCGGCCGCCTGTCGCAATACGACGAATACGGCTCGACCTACATGCTTGGCCTCAGGTATCAATTCTGAAGGCCGCGCGGACCTTGATAATGCGCAAACATCTGCTGGCTTGCTGTTCCGCCGCGCTGCTCATCGCCTGCGGCGACGAAACGCCGATCCGCGAGGACGCGCGGGTTGTTTATCCACTGCTGGAAACCACCCCCGTCCCGAGTAGCGACGACGCCGCCGACGATCCGGCGATCTGGCTTCATCCCGCCGACCCCGCGGCCAGCCTCGTCTTGGGCACCGACAAGCTGAGCGGTCTGGCGGTTTACGACCTGAGCGGAAACGAAACGCAATTCCTGCAGCGCGGCCGCCTGAACAACGTGGACTTGCGCGGTGGCGTAGCGCTAGGCGGTGAACTTTCGACATTGGCCGTGGCGAGTAACCGCAGCATCGACACAATGGACATATTCAGCGTTTCCGGCGAAGGGCTCGTCAGCTTCGTGCTCGAAGTGCCCCTGAGCATGGCCGACCCGTATGGCATCTGCATGGGCGTAGATGAATCGGGCGAAGCTCACGTCTTCGTCAACAGCACCGACGCCGAGTACCAGCATTGGCGTCTCAATCCCGGCGGACTCCTGCAACCGCGGCTGGAAGGCGCCTGGGAACTCGATTCCGGGCCGGAAGGGTGCGCCGTGGACGATGCCGCCTGGACGCTGTATCTGGGGGAGGAGGAACACGGCGTCTGGCTGATGCCGGCGGATGCCGCCAGGGCGGCTGAAATTCGGCTGCTTGACGCTATCGCATCCGGCCGTTTGACCGCGGACGTGGAAGGAATGGACGTGTATCGCGGCCCGGCCGGTGAGCATTACCTGATCGTTTCCAGTCAGGGCGACAACAGCTTCGCCGTCTATGATCTGGCGCGGAACGACAGTTACGTCGGTTCGTTCAGACTGGCGGCGGACGAGCAGGCCGGCATCGACGGCGTCGAGGAGACCGACGGCCTCGCGGTGACGGCCGTCGCCTTGAACGACATGTTCCCCCGGGGCTTGCTCGTAGTGCAGGACGGCATCAACGATGCGCCTTCCGCCAATCAGAACTTCAAGCTCGTTTCCTGGGCGGACGTGGAACGGACGCTGGGGCTGCCGCTGCCCTGATCACCGTTCGAAAGTTCGCGTTCGGCTATTCTGGCGCGTGAGTCCTTGTGCTACGGTTGGACTCATGCGAGACCGCAAACTTCAGCCGCCGTTGGCAGAGCAGGAAGGCCTGTCGGATGTCGAACTGCTGCGCAGGCAGGTCGAATATCTGCGCGCGCTCGTCCATACCGACGAGTTGACCGGCCTTTCCAACCTGCGTCATTTCAACGAGACCCTGGGCCTGGAACTCGAGCGCACCCGCCGCACGGCCCAGCCGACCTGTCTGATCCTGATGGATCTCGACAACTTCAAGGATGTCAACGACGGTTACGGACATGAAATCGGCAATTCGGTGCTTTGCCATTTCGCGGAACTGATCCGCCGCGCGATCCGCCGGCTCGATACGCCCTGTCGCTACGGCGGCGACGAATTCGCCATCATCCTGCCCGGAACGGGGCTCGAACAGGGTATCGCCATCGCCGAACGCCTTCGATCGCTGATTCGGCGCTCGCCGTTCGCGATGGGAAGTATCCGCGTACGAATCGGCGCCAGCATGGGCGTCGGCGTATACGAAGCCGAAGCCGATGAACTCGGCGAAAGGGAATTCATCGAAGGCGTCGACCGCTTGCTCTATCTGTCGAAACGCAAGGAACCCGGCCGCATCTGTCATCCGGCGGCCAGCACCGCCAATCGATGCAATATGGCGGCGGTGGCGCCCCAGATTCGATAGTCCTCGTAGTGCAATTCGAGCGTGCCGCGTTTGACGCCGGCATGAATGTAGCTGCTGCGAACGTATGCTTCGGGATTGAGAATCAGATCGAGGGGGGTCTGGAAAATATCGGCGACTTCCCGCGAGCAGGCGGTGAACTCGAGGCCCGGCGGGATCAGGCCGACCACGGGAGTCACGAGGAAGCCCGAAGGCAGCGCCATCGCCCCCAGTTCTCCGATTACTTCCACCCGCTCCCGGGGCAAGCCGATTTCCTCTTCGGCTTCGCGTAGCGCGGCGGCCGCGAGGTCGGCATCGCCGGATTCGATCGAGCCTCCCGGCAGACTGATCTGGCCGGCGTGGCTTCTCAGGTTTTCCGAACGAACCGTCAAGACGACGTTACTGGCGTCGTCGCCTGGTCGCGATACGGGAATCAGCACCGCGGCTTCGCGCAGGGAAGCGGAGCCGGTACCGAGTCGCGCGGGATGGCTGATCGGCGCCAGCCGATCCTCCGCCGACGCCGCGAACAGTGCCAGCAGGGATTCGTAGGCGGGGTCGACACCGAAAAATTCCATGGATGGAATTTTTCGAATGACTCAGCGGAAGTTCCAGGTTGCGGCGATGAAGGCCCGCGCCGGCTGGCCGACGAAGTAACGGTCGCCGGTGAACGTCGTCCAGTCCGCGCGCTCGGCGTAGAAATCATCGAGGACGTTGAGCAGCACGACGCTCCAGGTCCAGTCTTCGCTGGCCTCGTATTGCGCCCGGATGTTGAAGATGTCGTGACCTTCGTAAGAGGCGGTGTTTTCCGGATTGGTGAAATACTCGCCCATGTTCACCCATTCGAATTCCGCGCGCAGCGCCGGGCTCGCCTGCCAGGTCAGTCGATAGTTGCCCCAGAAATTCGGCGCGGTGTCGACTTCATTGCCCTGGATGTCGATGCCGCCGGAAAGCTGCGAGTGCTCATAAGTGTGCTTGGCGTAGT
The DNA here is from genome assembly GCA_964622925.1 of uncultured Pseudohongiella sp. Taxonomy (GTDB): domain Bacteria; phylum Pseudomonadota; class Gammaproteobacteria; order Pseudomonadales; family Pseudohongiellaceae; genus UBA9145. The sequence continues at coordinate 41,065 of CAZUSL010000134.1, forward strand.
TGGAGACCGCATGCAGCGTCAGTTCGTCGCTGATGTCGTACGCAAGCGCAAGTTCCAGGCCCCGGTGCCGGGTCGCGGCGCCGTTGAGATTTTCCCGTGCGCTGTTGGTGATGATCTCGTTGTCCTTGTCCATCGAGTACACGCTGGCGGACCAGGTCAATGCGTCCGCGCCGCCGGAGAAGGCGATTTCGACGCTGTCGAGTTCGACCGAATCGAGGTCCGCCACCGTCTGCCTGTTCTGCAGCCGGTAAAGTTCCGTGGCCTGGGGGGCGCGGAAGCCGCGCTGTACACGGAAGTCGACACGGTTGTTGTCGTCGAGTTGGTAACTGAGGGCGACCTTGGGCGAAAGGTTGGTGAAGTCGTCACCGCGGTCGGCGGGACGGCTGTAGCGGCAGCCGCCGAAGCCGCAGGCAACGCCCTGGTCGTTGGTGCGGCCGTCGAGCATCAGGTTGTCGTAATCGTATGTCACTTTCTCGATGCGGGCGCCGACGGAAAGAATCAGGTCTTCGGCGAGCGCCTGCTCGTAGCTGACATAGCCGCCGATCATGGTGGCGTCGACGTTGAAATCGTAATGCTTGCCCTGGGGAATGGTGTTGCGCAGAAAGGCTGAGCCGACGGTCGGGTTGGCCTGGAACTGAACCAGTTTGCCGACAGTCGATTCGCCGTCGATGCCAAGTGCGACGCTGGCGCCGTTGTCGAGGTCGCGATAGGCCCCGGACTGGAAACCGGCGCTGCGATGATAGAAATCCTCGACCGGGTCGCCCGGCAGGAAGTGCTGCATGAAAGTCATGTTCACTTCGCGCGCATACGGCGTCAGCACCATGTCCCAATCGCCGGAATCCCAGAGGAAGGAAGTCCAGAAACGCCCGTTGCGGCTGTCGCGAAACGCTTCGGGGTTCGGATTGGTCTTGCGCCGTTCCGCGTCGAGATAGGCGTCCGTGCCGGTGACATAGCCCGCGGTTTCCTGGTTCAGGTTGATCATCGTGAAACCGCCGTCGAGTTGCACGCCGCCCATATCCAGTTCGTAGAGCCAGGAAAGCTTCTGCTGGTCCGATCCGCTGTCCGCCTGATAGCCCACTTCCTCGATGCCGTTGAACAGGAACAGGTTGCGGATGCCCTCGTCTTCGGTGCCGAATTGGCCTTGCACGCGCCTGGTGCCGCGGGGGCCTGCCTCGATCGTCAGCGAACCGGCTTCGCCGGGCTCGGGCAGCACGACATTGATCATGCCGTGCATGGCGTTGGAGCCCCAGAAAGCGCTGCTCGGACCGCGCACGACCTCGATGCGCCCGGCGTTCTCGGTGTGGGCGTCGAACATCTGGTTGACGTTGCAGAAAGCGTTGGAACGAACCGGAATGCCGTTTTCAGCCATCAGGAAAGCGCCGCAGGCGCCGGCGCCGGTGAGTACCGGAGAGCGAATCGAAGCCAGGCTTTCCTGGCCGTTGTTGCGATTGACGTTGACGCCGGGCACCCGATTCAGCGCTTCCTGGTAATGTGTCAGCCGCAGCAGGGACAACTCTTCCTGGCCGATAACCGAGACCGCGGCGTTGACGTCGGACAGTCCTTCCGACCTTCTGCTGTTCGAGATGACCTCGATTTCCTGGATGGTTTGTTCCTGCGCCACAACCTCGACTGAAAACGTGCCGGCGGCCCAGGCTATTGCTGTAAACAGCATTCTCCGATTCATTTATCTCTCCGAATTCCGGGTTGGATCAATTTTTAGCGCGCAAATATAGCACGGGCGCCCGAGCGCCCGGCGTAACTCTTTGTTACTTCCAGCTTTTGCTTTTTTGCACAGCAAGGGGCAAGCGCGTACACTGGCCGCCCAATCGTGCGGGGCAGCGAATTAATATGCCAGCGTCCCTGAACAAAAGCTGAACGGCTGCTTAACGAGCCGGTAAACGCGAGGAATCGAAGGAGAGGAAATGCGCACCAGATTGACCGAGATGCTTGGCATCGAGCACCCCGTAGTGCAAGGGGGCATGCAATGGGTCGGGCTTGCGGAACTCGCCGCGGCTGTGTCGAACGGCGGCGGCCTCGGCATACTTACCGCCTTGACCCAGCCCACTCCGGAGGACCTGGAGAAGGAAATCCGCCGCTGCCGGGACATGACCGACAAGCCATTCGGCGTGAACCTGACGATCCTGCCGACGATCAAGCCGGTGCCATACGAAGAGTACGCCCGGGTCATCATCGAATCGGGCATCAAGATCGTCGAGACCGCGGGCCGCAATCCCGAACCTTTTCTGCCGCCCTACAAGTCCGCCGGCATCACCGTAATTCACAAGTGCACTTCGATCCGCCATTCGCTGAAAGCCGAACGCATTGGAGTCGATATCGTCAGCGTCGACGGCTTTGAATGCGCCGGCCATCCCGGCGAGGACGACATCACCAATTTCATCCTGTTGCCGCTGGCGGCGCGCCGGCTGTCGATTCCCTTCATCGCATCGGGCGGTTTCGGCGACGGAGCCGGGCTGGCCGCGGCGCTGGCGCTCGGCGCCGACGGCATCAACATGGGTACCCGCTTCATGGCGACCAAAGAAGCCCCGATACATGAGAAGGTCAAACAAGCCATGGTCGAGGCAAGCGAACTCGACACCGCGCTGATCTACCGGACCTTGCGCAATACCGCCCGTGTTTTCAGGAACGGCATCGCGGAACAGGTACTCGAAATCGAGGCGCGGCCGGGGGAGACGAAGTTCGAGGACATCCGCGAACTCGTGCAGGGAGTCAGGGGCAGGGAGGTCTATTCGCAGGGCGATCTGGACCATGGCATCTGGTCCGCCGGCATGGTGGTCGGCCTGATCGACGATATACCGACCTGCGAGGAACTCATCGGCCGCATCGTCGAAGATGCGGAGAAGATTATCGAAGAGCGCCTTGCCGGCGTGACCGGCAAGCGTGAATCCGCGCCGCAGTGGAGGCAAGCCGCCAATGAAAGTGCGTGACAAGGTCGTAGTCGTGACCGGCGGCGCCAGCGGCATCGGCCGGGCGCTCTGCCTGCGTTTCGCCGCCGAAGGCGCCCGCGCGGTCGTGGTATCCGACATCAATCTCGAAGGCATCGACCGTACCGTGGCGGACATCGCCGGCCAGACCAGGGTGCTGGGGGTGCGCACCGACGTCGCAGACGAGGAAGACGTGTCGCGCCTGGCGCATACCACCCTCGAAGCCCACGGCCAGATCGACCTTTTCTGTTCCAACGCCGGCATTTTCACGCCGGGCGGGGAAGAAGTCTCCACCGCCGACTGGCAACGCATCTGGGACATCAATGTGATGTCCCACGTCTATGCGGCGCGGGCGGTGCTGCCGGGCATGCTCGCCAGGGGCGAAGGCTACCTGCTCAATACTTCCTCGGCCGCCGGCCTGCTCAGCCAGGTAGGCTCGGCGCCTTATTCGGTAACCAAGCATGCCGCCGTCGGCTTCGCGGAATGGCTCTCGATCACTTACGGCAAGCGCGGCATCCGCGTTTCCCTGCTTTGCCCACAGGCCGTGCGCACCCGGATGACCGCGAACACCGACGGCGGCGTCGCCGGACTCGACGGCATGCTCGAACCGGAGCAACTCGCCGATTCGGTGATCGAAACGCTCGAGGAAGAGCGCTTCCTGTGCCTGCCGCATCCGGAAGTGTTGACCTATATGCGGCGCAAGACCGATGATTACGACCGCTGGCTCGGCGGCATGCGCCGCCTGCACGAGCGCTTCGAAAACGTGTACCGGCAACGGGGACAGAACGAAACCTCATAGCGTCCGGGAGATTCCCATGATCGTCCGAATCCTGGTGTTGCTGTCTTTCCTGATGAGCGTGTCGGCGCTGGCCCAGGAGCGGGTGACGCTCGAAGACGGCGAGACGCTCGCGGTTTTCATGGTCTGGCCGGAAGAAAGCGAGCGGCCGGGACGTCTCCTGATCCTGTTCGGCGGCGGCCCCGGCAATGCCTCCATCGCCGCCGACACCTCGCGCTGGCTCGGCAGCCAGTTCGCCGCCAGGGGCTGGGTGGTGGCCGCGCCGGTATCGCCCGACAATCGCTCCTTCCGCGGCCCGCGCAACAATCAAAGGGTTGTGCAATTGATCCAGGCGCTGCAACGGCGAGACAACATCGCCGAAGGCAAGACCATGCTCGCGGGCATCTCCAACGGCGGTTTTTCGGCGCTCGAAGTGGCCAGGCGCAATCCGGAGAACTATTTCGGCGTAATCGCGGTGCCGGCGCTCTCGACTTCGGAATTCGACAATCGCCCGCTGCGCGGATTTCCCGTCTATCTGCGAATCGGCGGCGAGGACGAACTCGGCTGGGCCGAGCGCTTCGACGAAACCGTCGACGCCTTCACCGGCGC
>CAZUSL010000135.1:0-17612 GCA_964622925.1 uncultured Pseudohongiella sp.
AGGCGCCGGCCTCGTGCTCCTTCAGGATCGATATGATCTGCTCCTCCGTATACCGTTTCCTCTTCATGTCGGGATCTCCTCCTGTCAAACATACAGGGAAATCCCACATCACGCCCGGTTCTAATTACGGGGATACGGTCAGACTGCTTGGAAATCAACCTTATTTTGAGAAACGAGTTAACAGAGCGCGGTGACACTTTACCTTCGTTGGAAGATGGGTGGACGCGTCACACCGAAAGCTTCGCGCATCGACTGGGACCAGTTTACAATCTTCAAATTCGTGGGCGCGACCGACTTAAGCGGCGGGATGAAGTGGAACAACAATGAATCTATCCGGTAGAGCATTGGAGGCGCTGAGCGGGCATTGGGCGGTCGCAGCTATCGGTGCTGACGAGCTTGAGCGTGCGGATATTATGGTCGATCAACGCTTAGCGCGGCAGGTGGAGGGAAAGCAGCCCAGCTTCTCGATTGCGCAGAACTCGGGGGACTTGCTCTTCTTGGGCCGTGTTGCGCTCGCCTTTGAGTTGGCGGCAATCGAGGGACTCGGCGAGTTGGGTCGCCCGACTATAGAAAATCGGCTTCTGCGTGATCAAGCTGTAGCGGCTTCGTTCAGAACTTTCAACATTCGCCGCCTCCTACCTGTCCCGGAAGAGACTCATGATCGCCTGTTCTATGTACTTGAGTTCTCCGCAATTGCCTATTGTGGTGATTGTTGGGCCGACCTTCGGCGCTGGTATCAGGAGCAGGGAGAAGACATCTTGAAAGCGCCGAGCGAGGCGGACGCAGGATGGGATCACATACTCCTGTGCAGGCTGTTCGATTGCTGGGTCCGGCTTTTCCGCAAGAGGGGACGGGACGATCTCGATCACATCCGCGAGATCATTGTCGGCTTAAGGGACGATCAGAACGTTCACGAAGCGCACCTTTGGCAAAACGGTTCAGAATCCGTGATCGCTCTGCGTCTGTTGGCTTTGTACAACTGGGCAAAGGGCACGGAGACGCTCGCTACATTCATATTGCAAGAAGAACCCGACGAACCTTTCGATACGCTGGATAAGCACTTCGAGACGGGGATCAAGGCAGCGGGCGTATCGGGAGACGCGCAACTCGAAGTGGTGCTGCGTTGGTTGCACGCAACAGCGCGCATCATGGTCATGAATTCACCGCAGTGGACGACGCGGGCAGTCAACTCGCATACATAGAAATTCGCGTGCAGTCCTCAATCGGCCAATGGGCCGGAGTTGCTATTCGAACACCTCCTCGTTGGCGCGGGCTATGTCCATGTAGGCTTGTTTGAAGCCGGGAAGGAGGTAGCCTTCGCTGATCAGTTTGTCGGTGGCTGCTTCGTATTTTTGCAGGTAGTCCTCGAAGGATTGGTAGAGGCCCGCGACCGAGTTGCGCGGGTCGCCGGATTGCACCGCCACGGCGGTGTTCGCCGGGAACGGGATGTAGCCGCCCGCGAGCCGGGCCAGGGAATGTTCGGCGCCGGTTGCTGGGGCGCGCAGGTTCCAGGGCGTGAAGGTCGCCAGGGGGACTGCCGTCAGGGGCGGCAGTACGGTGCTCTCGGCGAAGTCGTTATTGTCGGCGTTCACCGCGGGCGCCAGGGCGCCGAATAAATAGTCGGAAGACTCGGGATGCCGGTCGACGATGCGTTCGCTGTCCCAGCGCGAGCCGTAGTCGGCATGGGCCGGGCGGTAAAGCGCCGCGGGGTGGTTCACGCCGCGCAATGGCGTCCAGACCGCGCGGCTGATGCGGCCGTCAACGTGGGAAGGCGCCAGCGTGCCGTCGCCGATGCGCGGATAGCGCGACTCGGGCGGCTCCACTCCTTCCGCCACCCAGCGATACATCGCGGCGAGCAACGAATCGGCTATCGGCGCCCACAGGTTCGGATTGCGCGGCAGTTGCGTATTCGCGTCTTCCCGCGGCACGCCGTTGCCCGAGCCGTGCTGGGAGCCGCCGATGGTATAGAAGCGCACGTTCGGCGGGATGTAGGCGTCTTCGCTGCCATCGGGCGTGGTATGCGGCAGGGAGCCCGCGCGCACCCAGTATTCGTTGGAAGTCTGGACGTGGAAGACCATCGGCACCGTGCCGCTGGCCCGGGCCCGGCGCAGGATGCCGTCGTTGCGGCCGGTCCAGGGGTCGGTGCTTTCGCCATAGGTGAAAGGGAACAGGTCGTTCGGATACAGGTGATTGGAATGCTGGCCGTTGGTGCGGGTCGGCATGGCGAAGCGGTTATTGAACATGCCGTATCCGCCGCCGGCGATCACCGGGATGACGCCATCGAAGACCTTGCGCGATTCGAGGTCGGCGTTGAAGCCGTCGTACATGAATTGCCGCAGCAACCGTCCGCTCTGGGAATTGCCCCAGGCTACCGTATGCTCGATGTCGGGCAATCCTAGTTGCGCGAGTTGCTCCTCCGCTTCTTCTCCTGCTGGGCCGCCATAGCGCATGAGCGAGACGAGGTCGCGGATCGCCGCCATGCCGGCGCCGGCCAGCACGGGATCGCGGGCTTCGTAGATCAGTTCGTAGATCATGCCGGGCTCGAAGCCGCCGTCGAGCGCGAGATTCACGATGGGCTGGCTGCTGTCCGGCTCGTCGACGACTGTCAGTTCGAAGCTCGAACGCTCGATCGGCACGCGCGCATCGAACTGGTATTGCCGCCGGGTCAGGCTCGCCTCGCGCAGGCCGCGCCCGGTCGGCGCATAGGACAGATGTCCGCCGCCGGCGATATTGACCTCGTCCGCCGGGCTGTTGACGATGACCTCGTAACGCACATCGCCGGTGATGGGGTCGTCCGCCGAACCGACGACCGGCGCGTGCAGGCGCAGGCGGCCCGGACCGGGCGTGATCTCATTGATCCAGCCGGTGACGAGATAAGTAAAGCCGAGTTCGGTCAACGGATGATCGAAGGAGATCTCCGGCGCCACCCGCGAGCCTCCCCGGTTGTTGACGTTGTACAACAGGCCGCCGTTGGCGATGTCGGCGGAGGGCGCCAGCACCCTGAAATCCGCTGAATACTCGACCATCCCGTCGCTATTGCGCGGCGCGTAGGCGATGTCGGTGATCATGGCGTTGCCCGGGTGCCCGGGATCGAGGCTCAGATACAGTACGCCCTCAATCACCTCGTAAGTGAAATCGTGCCGGTCGCTGTCCAGCGTTTCGCGGCTGGTGATCTCGATGCGGTCGACGCCGGCGAACAATGTCGCCGGAAGCAGCAGAAAAAGGAAAACAAGCTGGCGCGGCAGACTCGGCATGGCGGTCACTCCAGAATATCCGGGTAAGAATGGTCAGAACGGCTTGATCTTTTCAGAGCCGATTCAAGTGGTCAAGTCAGCGAGCGGATTCAGCGTGCATCCTGGACCCGGCCGATGATCTCGAAAATGCGTTCGGCGTTGGCGCCGAGATCGACGACTCCGACTCGCGAGACCGAGCGTACATCCATGCGCGTGCCCGTATCGGTTTCGCGCAGCCTGACCACGAGATCGTCCTTGAAACCGAACCAGAAAGTGGTCGCCACGGCCTCGATTTGTCCCTGTTCGGGCGCCTCGCGCACGAGTTCCAGGCCCATGTCGACGAGGACGTCCCGCACGAGTTCGTATGCCTGCTCCCGCGGCATGTCAATGTCCAGTGGTCCGAGGTCGGGATAACCTTCGCGCTGCAAGGGTCCGATCGTTTCGCTGTCGTAGAAAAGCGGGTTGTCGCCTTCGCCGCGCAGCGAGGCGGCCACGGTGAACTCGGGGGGATCCTCGATATTCGTGCTGACGTTGTGAATCGGCGCCACGGTAAAGGCCGACAGCACCGCACTGCCGAGATAGAGAGAACCCAGCGCCGAAAGGACCGTGCCGGCAAGCGCGAAGCCAGGCGGCTCTCCGGTTTTCCGCAGCCGCAGCCGCAGCAAGGCAACGAGTCCGAGCAGCAGGCCTATGACTCCGGCCAGCAGGCCCAGGGGCGCAAGCAACAATCCGATGCCATATGACCAGATACCCACGCGAGTGCCAAGCCCGCCGAGCACGGGCAGAACGATCGCGAGCACGCCCAGCGCCAGAGCGGACACGGCGAGCCTGCTTCTCCGGTTTGTCGATTGGTTCACCTGGAGGCGCCTCCCTTGTCGGTGCGAGCCTGCATTGGAAACTTACGGCAATTCCGGACCCGGAGTCTAGTCCGCGTGGGGAGTGGCGATATGTACGGGAACCTCGTCGTCCCTGGTTTTGGGCACGATGGCGGTCATCGCGGAACCGATCACCAGCAAGACCGCGCCGCCGATGGAGATCCAGCCGAGCCGGTCCGAGAAGGCGTAGTCGGGATTCACGAGAACCACGAGTCTCAATGAACCGATGGTGAAAAGCGGGGCGAGGGCAAGCACGGCGCTGACCTTCGAGGCGTCCCACAATTTGAGCGCTTCGGCGAAGCAGCCATAGGCGATCACGGTATTCAGACTGGCGAACGCGAGCAGGCCGAATTGCAGGTTGCTCAGGCCGAAAAGCGAGCCGGGGTTGATGACAGGCAGCAGCACGAGCGTAGAAAACAGGTAGATGGCCAGAAGAATCTGCGCGGAACTGAAGACGGAGTTCAGTTTCTTCTGCAATAGCGCATAGGTCGTCCAGCCGATCGCGGAGCCGATCACGATCACTACGCCGATGGCCTGCGCGTTCTCCGGATCGACAAGTTCCGTCAGACGGTCGTGGAAGAACAGCCCGAGGCCGATCACGATCAGCGCGGTTCCCATTTTCTGGGCGATGGTGAACGGCTCGTTATAGAACACCACGCCGCCGAAAATCAGGAACAGCGTGGTCAACTGGATAACGGCTTCAGCGGTTTCGCCGTTGACGAAATTGAGCGAGATGCTGAACAGGTAATAGTTGCTGCAAAGACCCACGGCGGCCAGCGCCAGCCACCAGCCGGTGCTGCCGGCGAATTGCCGGGGTGCGGGCAATCGCCCGAGCCAGGCCATCCATGGAAGAAGGATCGCTGCCGCAACCAGGAAGCGATACCAGACGATGGTTTGGGCGTCCATGCCGAGCAGCAGCTCTTTCAGGGTTACCGGCAGCATTCCCCACATGGCTGCCGCCACCAGCGCCAGGAAGAACCCGGCGACAGGATTTCTTGCTTGATTTTGCATGCGATCTTGCGGATTCCCGGAATCCCCTCGTTCAGGCCGGGGCGAAATCAACGCCCCAGGTTTCGATACACGACGACACTGCGGGTCGCCGAACCGATGGCGGCCAGGTCGATATCGCCATCGCCGTCCATATCTGCCGCCGCAAGGCCGGACACCGCCACCCCGGTATCCAGATCCTGGCGGCGCCAACGCTCCGCGCGGTCGTCGTATTGATAAATCGCCAGCAGAAACGGCTCGGAGCGGCCGCCGGCAATGATTTCATCTACTCCGTCGTTGTCGAGGTCGACCGTGACCAATGCGTGGCCGCCGGCGAGACCGTCATCGATTTCGGTCCGGTTCCAGGGGAACTCGTCACCCTGGTAAACCACCACCTGGTTGCCGTGCCAGGGCTCGACCGTGGCGACATAGCGGCCGCCGGGGAAGTTCCCAACGCCGACTTCACTCGAACCGATGTTGGGCCGCTCGGGACCTTGCAGGCCCTCGCCGACTTGGGTCTTCGAAACCGCCTGCCCATTGGTTGCGAGCTGGAACAGATGCACGCCGCCGAAACTCGCGGTGAGCAGATCTTCGCGGCCGTCTCCGTCCCAGTCCAGGCTGCTCAGGCCATGCGACAATTCCAGACTGTCGTCGAGCACGACGCCATTCCAGCTCTCCACGGTCAAATCTTCCGGCACGAGGTAGGACTTCAATTGCAGGCCGACATCGTAAAGCGGCCCGCTCGCGCCGATGCCGATAATCGGCAGGTTCACCAGTTCCTGCCGGCCGTCGCCGTTCACATCGGCCCAATGGACGCGATGGGAAGTCGGAATCTCGTCGATGTAGTGCGCCTGCCATTCCTGGTTTGCCATGGGATCGCCCGGATTCTCCATCCAGTGAATCACGCCGCCGCCGGTGGAATTGCCGAGGCTGAAATCGTGCGCCAGGACCAGATCCATGTCACCGTCGCCGTCTATGTCGAGCGGGGCGCTGTCGATATTGCCCTGCATGGTCGAAGTGACGGCGTACTTGTCCCAGTCGGGATTGCGGAACCAGGCCAATTGCCCCGGGTTCGTCGCCCAGGCGACGAGGTCGGTCCGGCCGTCGCCGTCGATATCGGCGAAATCGACGCCGTAGCCGCCCTGAAACTCGTCATCCAGCATCTGCCGGTCGAATTCGGGCAAATCCTGGGCCGCAGATCCCGCGGCCATGCACAACGCGGCGACGGTACAACCAAGCCGGGAGCAGGTTCTGAAAATGCTGGGGTCGTTCATGCCCGGAACACCATTCGCAGTATCGATTCGGAAGGGCGGATCAAGTTACTGCTAATGCAGCTTCAAAGCAAATACCCGGGCAATCGCTTTGCAGGCTTCAGCTCATGTAGCGCGAGAACCGGGCCTTGAGGAATTCCATCTGGTCGGCAAGCACGTTGTGATTGGTCAGATAGAGAAATTCATATTGATTGGGCACGAACGGCACAGCGAGCAATTGCATGCCCGCCTCTTCCGGCGTGCGGTCGGCCTTGCGGTTGTTGCAGCGGCGGCAGGAAGTCACGACATTGGTCCAGCGGTCCCTGCCGCCCCGGGACAGGGGCAGCACGTGATCGCGGGACAGATCGGCGACGGCAAACTCATTGCCGCAATACATGCACAGATTCTGGTCGCGGCGAAACAGGATGCCGTTTTCCAGCGGGGGCTGGTACTGGTCCCGATGCACCTTGCCTTCGCAGGCGACTATGCTCGGCAACACGAGCACTGAGCGCTGGCCGAGCCGATTGAAGCCGCCGCGAATTTCAAGCACGGCCTCGCCCATCGACCAGATAACCATTTCCTTGACGATGAGTGTGGCGGTCTCTTCCCGCGTCAGCCAGGCGACTGGCGCGCCGGCCTTGTTCAACCTCAATATTTTCGCGTTCATGCAAAAATCCTTGTTGCAACTGCAAAGCCGGCCGAGCGCAAGGCTCGATCTTGTATATCGGCTTGAACGCGGTGGATTGTAACCCCCCGCCGCGGTTTGTCGAGGAAATCGGAGGAAAAATCAAATAGGCTTGCCCTCAGGCTTGGGTAAAGGAATGTGAACTTTCATGAACGTCACGCCCGAAGAACACCACAAGTCTCCGCCCCTGTCCGGAGACCGCCTTTCCATGGGGACCTTGTTTCGGGTCTTCCGCTTCAGGATCGTTGTCACCTGGACATTGACCACGCTTGAAACCGCGATGCTGGCCTTGTTTCCGCTGTTGATCGGACGCTCGATCGACGGATTGCTGGGCGACGATTACACGGCCTTTGTGCAATTCGTCGGGGCCATGGCCGTGTTGACCGTCGTGGCGACCTTGCGGCGCGTTTACGACACGCGCGCCTATGGTTCGATGCGCGTCGCGCTGGGCCAGGCCCAGGCCCATCGCGCCGGGGAGGAAGCCGTTTCGGTGACCAATGCGCGCTTGCTGATGGGCCGCGAACTCGTCGACTTCCTGGAAAAGGAAGCTCCATTGTCGATCACCGGAGTGATTCAGGTAATCGTTGCCCTGGTGGTGCTGTTTTCCTTTCACGGCCTGCTGGCGCTGGCCGCCGGCGCCGCTGCCGCCGCTATGCTGGGAATCTACGGCTTGTCGGCGCGCCGCTTCTTTACGCTGAATTCCGACCTCAACGAGCAGTCCGAAGCCCAGGTCTCGGCGCTGGAAAGCCGGGACCTGAGCCGGATCACGGCGCATCTCGTCGGCCTGCGCCGTCACGAGGTGCGACTTTCGGATACCGAATCGGTGGTCTACGCACTGATTTTCACCGCGTTGCTGACGATGCTCGGCTTCAATCTCTGGTTTGCCGCGACGCAAACAAATGCCACTCCCGGCGAGATATTTTCCATCGTCACCTATTCCTATGAATTCATCCAGATGTCGGTGATCCTGCCCATGGCCTTGCAGAACCTGACGCGCCTGGCTGAAATCACGGAACGCATCAACAAGGCGCAACCTGTTACGTGAGAACTCGTTTCATTGCCGCGGGCCATTGCTATTTTGGCCGGCCCGGAACAGAATCGGGCGGGCGCGATACAGGAGACTGGAAATGTTGAGATTCTTGAAATGGCTGGTAATCGTCATCGTCGGCACGGCGCTTGCCGTCTGGCTGTTCCTGCTCGCCATGCGCCTGAGCGACGGGCCTGTGGCGGTTATCCCCGGCGGCCCTTTCCGCAGTGGCGAACCCACGCCGATTCCCGCGGACTGGGGCTTTCTGCGCGACCGCATGGAAGTGGAGTTTCAGACCATGGATCCGGCGACGACCCGCACCGTATGGGTCGGCGTTCATGACACCCGGCTGTTCCTCGTCAGCGGCTACATGACGACCTGGTACGGCGGCATCTGGAAACAATGGCCGCATTACATGGGCGACGACACCCGCATCGTGCTGCGCGTCGATGACAGTCTCTACGACCTGCAACTCGAACGCGTGATGGGAGGTCCCGACGTGGCGCCGGTGCTTTCCGAGTTCGCCCGGAAATACGGCGGCGCCGCACCGGGCGCGGTGACCAACGACGCCGCCGTCACTTCGGGTTCGGTGTGGATGTACGAAGCGGTCGCAAGGTAGTCGGGAGCGGTCCGGATCAGGAGAAAGACATGGCGAAGTATTATGCAAGCAATCCCGTTGACGGACTCGTTCCTCTCAATGGCGAAACCTTGATGGAAGCGATCGAAGACGCGGCGAACCGCGACTGGAAATTCACCGACGGCACCATTCCCATTTTCGACGGCAGCGCCAAGCCCATCGCCTGGATGGATCCCGAAGATTGCGCCTGGACCCTGACCCCGCCGGCCACCTGGTGGCCGGCCAAGTCGGACTCGATCGAGGCCAGGGAAAAGAACATCAGACACTAGAGAGGGGCGCGAAAACACGATGAAGATCAAGACCATTTTCGATTTTCGGGTGCTGCTGCCCGCGGCGGTGCTGTTGCTCGCCGGCTGCGGCGAGACGCCGGGCGAATCCTCCGCGAGCTTCGAGGAGGCCTTGCAGACGCAACTGATCCAGGCGAGCCCCGGCGACGTCATCGAGATTCCGGCGGGGGTACACGAAATTACCCGCAGCCTGTCGCTGACGGTGCCTGGCGTGACCATTCGCGGCGCGGGGATGGACCAGTCGGTTCTCTCCTTTCGCGGCCAGATTCAGGGCGCGGAAGGGCTGCTCGTGACGGCGGACGATTTCATGATCGAGGATCTCGCCATCGAGGACACCGTGGGGGACGCGCTCAAGATCAACAACAGCAACAACGTCGTCATCCGGCGCGTGCGCACCGAATGGACCAACGGGCCCGATTCCGAAAACGGCGCCTATGGCATTTATCCGGTGCAGTCGCGCAATATCCTGATCGACGGCTCGGTCGCCATCGGCGCGGCCGACGCCGGCATTTATGTCGGCCAGTCGAGTCAAATCATCGTTCGCAATTCCCGCGCCGAGTACAACGTCGCCGGCATCGAAATCGAGAATTCGACCTATGCCGACGTCTACGACAATGTCGCCGCCAACAACACCGGCGGCATCCTCGTGTTCGACCTGCCCAACCTGGAAGTCCAGGGCGGCCAGGCGACCCGCGTGTTCAACAACCGGATCGAGGGCAACAACACGGTCAATTTCGCGCCTCCCGGCGCCATCGTCGGCAATGTGCCCGCCGGCACCGGGCTGCTCGTGCTCGCCAACGACAATATCGAGGTGTTCGGGAACAACTTCGCCGGCAACAACAGCGTCAATATCATGGTCTACAGCTTCGTGCTGGGTGGCCGGACCTTTGACGATCCGAACTACGATCCGTACCCCGAACAGATTCACATCCACGGCAACGTCTTCGACGGCGGCGGCACGGTTCCCGGCCACGCGCTGCTTGCAGCCTGGCACGAGCAGACCGGCGAGAATTCACCCGACATCGTCTGGGGCGGCCTGACGAGGGAAGGCGCGTCGGTCGAAAACCTGATCTGCCTCGGCGAGAACGCCGCCCAGTCGTTCATGAATCTGAACGGCGGCAGCGACCCGGCCATGGTCAGCATGGACCTGGCGCCCCATCGCTGCGCCCTGCCCCGCCTGGCGCCGGTGGAACTCGATATGCCGGGGGACTAGACTCTCTTGCGAAACTTGCGCCAGCCGCCGTTCACGGCCCAGTAGCCGAGTTGGGCGAGGACGATCAGCGCGATGAAGAGCGGGAAGCTGCCCCAGTCACGGCCGACCTGGAAATAGAAAACCGCCTGGTAGTCCCGCGCTTCGGTCGGATGGCTCGCGGTGACGATGCCGATATAGCTGCCCCGCTCGGAGAATTCGTGGCCGGCGCGATAATAACCGCTGGGTTCGACCGACGGCTCCTGGTAGTACACGGTCAGCGGCTCCAGGTCTCCCATGGCGCGGATGTCGTCCCAGTCGGCGAAACGGCCGATGCCGGTCTCGTCGCGGATAATGCGGAAGTCGACCTCCATTTCCTGCAGCAGATCGTGCAGGTATTCCATGATGAAGACGGAACGCGCGACACCGGGAATGTCCTCGCAGAATTCGTCGGCGCCCCGGGTTTCGGGCTGGAAAATCGTGAAATGCGCGGTCAGGAAGTCAATATCGATGACGCAGAGGTCGTCTTCGAGGGCGACGCTGCCGTGGGCCCGCACCGGCTCAGCCTGGCCCACGGCGAGCAGACCGGTGAGAATCGGAACAATCAGCAGTCGTCGCATCGACCGGCCGCGGAATATCCCCTTACCAGGGAATGACGGCGCCGTCGTACGCGAAAAAGCCGCCTGAGTCCGGCTGGCCGACGCGGTCGATCACGCGCAACATGCCGCTGACGCTGGTCTCGGCGTCGATCAGCGCGTTGGGGCCGCCCATGTCGGTCTGCACCCAGCCTGGATGCAGCACAACCGAGACGAAATCTTCACCGGCGAGATCGACGGCAAGGCTTTTCACCGCCGAGTTCAGGGCGCTCTTGGAACTGCGGTAGACATAAGAGCCGCCACCGCGGTTATCGGCGATGGAACCCATCTTGGAAGTGATGAAGACGAGTTTTTTCCCGGCGCCCTCGCGCAGGTTCGGCAACAGGGTCTGGGCGATCAGGATCGGCGCGATGCAGTTCACCCGCATGACTTCGGCCCAGTCGTCTCCCTCGAGTTTTCCGATGGAGAGGCTGCGGGGACCGTACATGCCGGCGTTATTGATCAGCACGTCGATAGCCTGCCCTTCCAGTTGCCGGCCGAGATTGGCGATGGACTTGTCGTCCGCCACCTCAAGCTCCATTACCTGGAGATTTTCGTGCGTATCGTAGAGACCGTCGAGTTCGCTCATCGAACGGTCGCCGCGACAGGTGGCGATCACATTCTCGCCGCGGCCGACTAGCTGCCTGACGAATTCCAGACCCAATCCGCGGCTTGCGCCGGTCACCAGAAAAGTAGCCATGTCTCCTCCACCCGCCAATCGAAGTCCGCAAATCTACAAGCAAGCGCGAAGGCAGTCAAAGACGAAACCAGACGGCGACGGATCGAGGCCACTCATCTTCGGGATGAATGAGTGGGTGTCCCATCGTGGTAACATCCCCGCATGCGAACTCTGCGACTGCTCGCGCCCGGCCTGCTGCTGGCCTCTTCCGCCTTTGCGCAGGACGCACAGGAAATTGTCGTAGTCGGCGTGGCGCCCGCGGATACCGGAACGGAACTGCGCAAGATTCCCTATCCCGTGCAGACCGCCGATGCCGAAGATCTTGCCAACGCCGCCGCGGTCAGCCTCGCGGATTTCATGCGCGCCGCCTTCGGCAGCGTTTCCCTGAACGACGCCCAGAACAATCCCTTGCAGCCGGACCTGCAATATCGCGGTTTCACCGCTTCGCCCCTGCTCGGCCTGGCCCAGGGAATCGCCGTATACCAGAACGGCGTACGCATCAACGAGCCGCTCGGCGACACGGTCAACTGGGATCTGCTGCCGCAGTCCGCCATCGACAATATCGCGCTGACCGGCGGCGCCACGCCGCTATTCGGCCTCAACAGTCTCGGCGGCTCCATGGTCGTGAACATGAAAGACGGCTTCGGCCACGAAGGCTTCCGCGCCGACCTCAGCGCCGGTTCTTTCGGCCGCAGCCGCGCCAGTTTCGAATTCGGCGGCAACGACGGCTCCTTCGGCTATTACCTGAACGTGGAAGATTTCCGCGAGGACGGCTGGCGCGACTCTTCCGAGTCCGACGCCTTCAACGTCTATGGCTCGCTCGGCTGGCGCGGCGACTTCGGCCAGGTGAATCTGAATTACCAGCGCGGCGAGTCCGAACTGATCGGTAACGGTTCCTCGCCGGTGGAACTGCTTGCCATCGATCGCGCGGCGATTTTCACCGGCCCCGACATCACCGCCCATGACATGGATATGCTCAGCCTCGATTTCAGCCGCCGCATCAGCGACAGCAGCAGCATCAGCGGCGCCGTTTTCCTGCGCCGCAACGATACGCATTCCTTCAACGGCGACGCATCCGAGTTCGAAATCGAAGACCTTGAGGAAGAAGAGCTTTCGGGTACCGGCATATTGTCCGACGCGGCGATCAACAATCTCAGCGACCGCAGCCAGGAGACCCGCGGCGCCGACTTCCAGTGGACCGCGAACACGAATCTATTCGGCTATGGCAGCCGCGTCGTTCTCGGCGCGGCCTGGCATCGCGGCGAGTCCGATTTCGACTCGGTGGTGGAGCTGGCGGATATCGATCCTCACAGCCGACTGACCACGGGGCTCGGCACCGGCACGTTCGTCGACGAGGAAGCCACGCTCATCCATACCGAAACCGAATCGACCAGCATCTATTTCACTACCACGACCGATCTCAGCGAGACGCTGGCGCTGACGATCTCGGCGCGCTCGAACAATACCGACGTCAATCTGCGCGACCTCTCGGGCGAGCGACCCGAATTGAACGGCAATCACGGTTTCTCGCGCGTCAATCCCGCCATCGGCCTCACCTGGCAGGCTAGCGAGGACCATAATTTCTATGCCTCCCTGGGCGAGTCGAATCGCGCGCCGACGCCGATCGAACTCGCCTGCAACGAATACGTTTACGACCTGGCGGTGGAATACGCCATCGCCGACGGCGAGGAGGCGGACGACGTCGAATTCGAATGCAGGCTGCCCAACGCCTTTCTCGCCGACCCGCCGCTGGAGGACGTCGTCGCCCGCAACATGGAACTGGGCGCCCGCGGCATGCTCGACGAGAACACGAGCTATGGCCTGAGCCTGTTCCGCACCGACAACGAAAACGACATCCTGTTCCAGACCACCGGCCGCGCGACCGGCCTGTTCGCAAACGTCGACCGCACCCGCCGCGAGGGCATCGAAGGCCGCCTCGCCGGCAACCTGGGCGAGTTGAACTGGTTCACGGCCTACAGTTATGTCAGCGCCACTTTCGAGGACGATTTCCAGGTGCTGAGCCCGAACCACGACTTCGCCGACGAAGAAGGCGAAATCACGGTGCTCGCCGGCGACAGCATTCCGGGAATTCCCGCGCATCAGTTCAAGTTCGGCGCCGACTACGCTCTCGACGAACGCCTGGTCCTGTCGCTCGACCTGATCGCCAACAGCGGCCAATACCTGCGCGGGGACGAATCGAACGAACTCGACGAAATCGACGGCTTTACCCTGGTGAATCTCGGCGCGCGTTATCGGGTCAACGACCGGTTGCTGGTCTACGCCCAGGTCCACAACCTGTTCGATGCAAGGTTCGAGACCTTCGGCCTGCTCGGCGAAGAACCCGACGAGGTCGAAGTGCCCTTGATCGAGGATTTCGAGATACCGATCTTCCTCGGCGCGGCGCCGCCGAGAGCCGGCTTCCTCGGCCTGCGTTACCGTTTCTGATCATTCCCCGGCGAGCGCCCGGGGCTCCAGCCGCACGCCGCTGCAGCGGACATTGCCCCTGGCCCGCAGAATGCTGACGCGCGGTGCTTTTTCGCCGGGGTCGCCGCCGGCGCGGCTCAATTGCAGGCGCAAGGCCGAATAGGGGCAGCCGCTATTGCCGCGCTGGAACAGCACGGCCAGACTGTTGCCGCTATTGGCCGCCAGTTGCAGCCGGCGCAGCACCTGATGCGAAAGCCCGTTCTGCCAGGCAAGCACCAGGCGGCAGGAACGCAAGGCCTTTTCCATGCTCCATAGCGCATTGCGCAAGGAGGCGCCCGGCGCTACGACGAGCAACTTTCCGATATCGACTCCGGCCTGGACCAGGGCCGGCGCATAAGGCGGCACAGGCGGGCACACCCAGAGCACCGATTGCCCCCGGGCAGTCAACGCGCGCATCAGGGGAACCAGCAATTGCAATTCCCCCATGCCGCGGCGGGGGCATACGATCTCCACTAGGCCCCTGGGCGGCCAGCCGCCATTCGGAAGAATTCCGTCCAGACCGGGGAACCCGGTGCTGGGGCCCTGCTCGCCCTGGGCGGCCGTGTAATGGCCCCGCCACAGGTCGGGAATATCCCGCAGCAACGCGTCGATGACATCCTGCTTGCAGCCGGCCCGGCTGTTTGTAACGGACATTTCGCGGTCTCACTCGCCGAAATACTGTATGTGCATACAGTATATGGCCTGGAATTTGCCCCAGGCAAGCCCCGAAACATGAAATTTCCGTAAAAAATGACCTATGGGACTAAAGCGATGGGTTGAAATGCCGCTAGGCAAATCAAGGAGTTAGCAGTTCAAGGAAACTTCATATGCGTAGTGGACCCGATATTATCTGGGTACTGACGGTAGTATTCATCGTTGGATCGCTGGCTACCAGCGTCGCTCAAGCTTTGATGTAAAACCCGCACGACCGCTGACCTGCCACCGCAACTTCAATCACTATCCTCGCGATAGAAGATTCGCTCGGGCGTAGCCACCGCATCGAGCGGCACGTCCCATTCCCTGTCCGGCAGCGATTCCACCAACTGGCATTCATGGGCCAGCCCCACGAGCAGGGGCCGGGACTCGGGACTCGTCAGACGGAAGGCAAAGGCGCGGTCGTAGAAGCCTTTGCCGTTGCCGAGCCGGATGCAGTCGCCGGTAAAGCCGACCAGGGGCACGAACACCAGGTCGAGCGAATGCGGCTCGATATGCGTTCCTTCTTCCGGCTCGGGGATTCCCCAATGGTTTTCCACCAGGCTTGAAGCGGCCTCGTAACTGACGAAGTCGAGATCGTGCTCTCCGGTTACCACCGGCAGATAGCAGGACTTCCCTTCGTCGAGTGCGCGCCGCAGCAGCGGGCCCGGAGAGATTTCCCCGGCAACGGCCATATAGAACGCGACTCGCCGGGCGGCGCGGAAAAAATCCTCATCGCGAATTCGTTCAAGCAGGCCCGCGGCGGCGCTACCTTGCCGTTCGGGCGGGAGGTCGCGCCTGAGGCGGCGCAGATGGCTACGCAAGTCGTCCAGATCTTGCGTCATCAAAATCAGTCCCCCAAGACACCGCTACCAAAGTTGCCCTGAACCCTGGGGTTCAGGTGGTGGCCCTCGCGAAGCATAAGGCTTTCCGTCAGCCGGACATGCACAACAACTTCTTTCGAGACAGCCTCCGGTTGCAAAATTATCGGGTCAAGAACACTTTTGATTGGCAAATGCCCCAGGGAACCGAAACCACAGTATATATTGGCCCGGCGGCGGTGGGGAAGCGCCTTCGCGAAGAGCGCCCCGGGAATCAGTCTTGCAGCGGCGCCTCGGCGGTAAGGACACGGTCCAGCTTGTTTTCGAGTTCCACCAGCCGGGCCTCGTCAAGCGGCGATCCGCCGCCGTCCCCGGTCGGCTTCTTCAACAACTCGTTGGCGATGTTCAAAGCCACCATGACGGCGATCTGTTCCCGGTCGAGACTGGGGCCGCGGCGCTGGATCCGGTACATCCGCTCATCGAGATAGCGGGCGGATTCCAGCAGCGCGCTTCTTTCCTCGGGCGGGCAGTTCACCCGGTAACTCTTGTTCAGGATGGTAAGCAGGACAGTGTTGCCGTCGTCGGTCATTTCGTTTCGCTCTGGTACGGGATTCAGGGATTTCCCATTGCCTTCAGCCGCATCAGGATGGATTGCAGGCGCTGCTTCGCTTCGCGGTTTTTCTCAAGCAATTGACGGCGCTCGGAGCGCAGATCCTGCTCGTTATCCTTGAGCCGCTGATTTTCCCGGCGCAGTTTTCCGCAAAGGTCGATCAGGTCATCTACCTTCCCATGCAGTGCGTCGATTCTGTTGTCGTCCATAAGGCAAGCGTCCGGGCTGAACCATGCAGCGACTATAGAACCGCCCGCGGGACGGGTCAATAACCGGGCTTCCGTCAACTTGGGTTTGCCGCCTGTTCCCGCTATGCTTGCGGGCGCATCGCCAGGAATTCACTAATTAATCATGCATATCGATCCACGAGAATACAGCCGCCGCCGGGCGGCGCTGATCGAAGGCCTGCAACCCGGCGGCATCGCCTTGCTGGCGGCCGCGCCCGAGCGGGTGCGCAGCCGCGATGTGCATCATGCCTATCGCCAGGACAGCGCTTTCTTCTATCTGACCGGTTTTGCCGAACCTCTTGCCCTGCTGGCGCTCGTGCCGGGACGCGAGGAAGGCGAAGTCGTACTGTTCTGCCAGCCGAAGGACCCGCAGAAGGAATTGTGGGAAGGGAAACTGCTCGGCCCGGAAGCGGCGGTGGAAAGCCTTGGCGTCGACCAGGCGTATCCCATCGAAGAGGTCGACAAGATCGTGCCCGAGTTGATGGCCGGCCGGGAACGGATTCATTACCGCATCGGCCTCGATGCGGATTTCGACGAGAAAGTCATGGGTTGGGTTCGCGGCGCCCGCGAGAAGGCGCGCCACGGCGGCCCCGCGCCGGGACAGTTCCTGCTGCTCGACGACCTGCTGCACGAGATGCGCCTGTTCAAGAGCGAGGAGGAAATCCGGCTGATGGAGGAAGCGGCGCGGATTTCCGCCGAAGGACACCGGCGCATCATGCAATATTGCCGGCCGGGCATTTACGAATACGAACTCGAAGCCGAATTGCTGCACACCTTCCTGCGCCACGGCAGCCGCGCCGCGGCCTACGGCTCGATCGTCGGCGCGGGGGCGAATGCCTGCGTATTGCATTACGTCAGTAACGACGCCCGGGTCGAGGACGGCGACCTGGTGCTGGTCGACGCCGGCTGCGAATACCGGTATTACGCCGCGGACATCACCCGCACCTTTCCCGCCAACGGCCGCTTCAGCGCCGAACAGCGCGAGATCTACCAGATCGTGCTGCAGGCCCAGGCCGCGGCCATCGAAGCCGTCCAGCCCGGCGCGTTCTGTGACGCGCCGCAACAGGCCGCGGTGGCGGCGATCGTCGACGGGCTGCTGCAACTCGGGCTGCTCACCGGCACGGCGAACGAAATCATCGAAACCGAAGCCTACAAGCCCTTCTACATGCATCGCGTCGGACACTGGCTCGGCATCGACGTGCACGACGTGGGCAGTTACAAGGACGGCGACGACTGGCGGCCCTTTGAGCCGGGCATGGTGACGACCATCGAGCCCGGCATCTACATCGCGCCGGACTACGAGGACGTCGCGCC
>CAZUSL010000136.1:0-5560 GCA_964622925.1 uncultured Pseudohongiella sp.
GCGGGCAATACCACCGCGGCGATCGGCAAGGGCTTCGCCATCGGCGCGGCGATCCTGACTTCGCTGGCGCTGTTCGCGGCTTTCATTACCGCGGCGGAGAATCTGCAAGGCGAACCGATCATGGTGAGTCTGCTCGACCCGCTCGTGTATACGACGGTGTTCATCGGCGCGGTGGTATTGCCCGCCGAATCGAGAATATCCGTGCGGCGCCGCACTTCCTTGGGCAGTCCCACCATCTCGGCGATGCCGCCGGCGTTGTCGGCGACCGGCCCGTAGGCGTCGATCATGAGTGCGATCACCAGGGTTCCCAGCATGCCGAGCGAGGCAATGGCGACGCCGTACATGCCCGCGAGCTGCCAGGAAACGAAAATACTTACGGCGATGCAGAGATAAGGCAGCACCGTGCTGCGATAGCCGAGCGCCAGACCGAAAATGATATTGGTGGCGACGCCGGTTTCGCAGGACCTGGCCAGGTCCTTGACCGGCTCGTAATTCTCCGAAGTGTAATAGCCGGTCAGCAGCCCGACCGCGAGGCCCGCTATGAGACCCGACAGGAAGCACCAGTACACACCCATATTGGTGTATTGCTCGCCGTTCAGTTCAAAAAATTCGGGCACGAGCAGCAAGGTGAAAAAGTACATGACGATCGACATCAGCACGCTGGAAATTACCAGCAACTTCATCAGCGCCGGCGCGACGTCGTCTTCGGTCCGGACGCCGACGGCGAGCTTGGTGATGAAACTGATCGGAATGCCCACGGCGCTGATCAGGATCGGATAAAGCAGCGCATTGGGATCGTAGGCGAAAGCGACGGCGCTGATCACCATTGCCGCACAGGTACTCTCCGCGCAGGAGCCGAACAGGTCGGCGCCCATGCCGGCAACGTCGCCAACATTGTCGCCCACGTTGTCGGCGATCACCGCCGGGTTGCGCGGGTCGTCTTCGGGAATGCCCTTCTCGACCTTGCCGACGAGGTCGGCGCCGACGTCGGCCGCCTTGGTGAAAATGCCGCCGCCCACACGCGCGAACAGGGCGATGGTCGAGCCGCCGAGCCCGAAACCGGCGATGACTTCCATCAGGATGTGATTGTTTTCCGGTCCAAGCCCGGACATCAGCGCGCTTAGTACGAGATAGATGATTACCAGCCCCAGCGTCGCCAGGCCGACAAGGGCGAAGCCCATGACGGCGCCGGAATCGATCGCCACGTCGAACGCGCCGGAAATTCCCTTCCGGGCCGAGACTGTGGTGCGGGCATTGCCCTGGGTGGCCACCTTCATGCCGATATAGCCCGAGGCGATGGAAATGGCGGCGCCGAACAGGAAGGCGATGGCGGTGTAGATGCCTTCGCGATAGCCGGGAGTGTGAGTGTCGTCGATCAGCACCGCAATGATCAGGGCGAATGCGAGCATGAAAATGGAGAGAACGCGATATTCCTGTTTCAGGAACGCCATCGCGCCGCTTGCGATCGCGCCGTGGATGAACTTCAGGCGTTTGCTGTCTTCTTCGTTCAGGTCGAGATCGAGCGGAATGCTGACGACCTTCCTCATGTAGTACCAGGCGATTCCGAGTCCCATGAGGGACAGCAATACGGTCACCACGATCGTGATGTGCGAGGACATTCGGTTGGTTCTCCCTTGGCTGCGGTCAAAGCCGCGCACTCTACCACAACGCCCCGGTCAAAAGAAGCGCGATGCGGCGCAAAGCTGCAAGGATTCAGGGAGTTAGCGAAGTCGCAAAATCTCCCGAAGAGTAGTGGCTTCGATCCGTCGCCACCCGACGGCGACTCACATCGCGCAAAATTTAGGCTATTTTGTCGCAGAATCAATCACTAATGATGTATCCATCACTACCAAAGTGGTGTAAGATGGTTCTCGTCACTCGCATAGAGAAATTGCCATGCACCGTACGCAAATTCTGCTTGAACAGGAGCAATACCGGCTTCTGGGAATTGAAGCACGGAAGAAAGGCATCAGCGTTTCCGCTCTTGTCAGAAAACTGGTGGATACGTATTTCCAGGGAGACAGGGAGCCCCAGGCGGACCCGCTGGAATCCATTATCGGAATGGGTTCCGGCACCGGTGAAGCCATCGGTCGGGACCATAACCGATATCTCTACGGGAGCACGGATTGAAACGGATATTCGTCGACACCGGCGCCTGGTACGCGGCGGTCGATCAGAACGACCCTGACCACAATGCGGTTGCCAAAGCATTCCGGGAGCATCGCGGGCGCCTGCTTACCTCCAATTTTGTACTCGATGAAACCCTGACCCTGGTCAGATTCAGACTTGGCTGGGATGCCGCGCAACAACTCGGCGAGAAACTGCGAACGGGCAGAGTTGCCCGGCTCGAACGCATAACTCCAAGAGACGAGGAAGCCGCCTGGACAATCTTCAAGACTTATTCCGACAAGCGGTTCAGCTACACGGACTGCACGAGTTTCGCACTTTGCGACAGGATGAAGCTGCAACTGTGTCTGGCCATCGACCAGGACTTCCGCTCTTACGGCCTGCGGTGTGTTCCCTAAGCATCAAAAATGCACGGGGTGTGGTATTCAAAGTGCCGAGAACAGCAACATCAGCGGGATAAATAGAATTCTGGGCACAACAAACCTCCTCTAAAGTGCATGCAGGTCATTTGCTTCGTTGCATCATAGCACGGCAAAAAATGTGCGGATTATTCGAATCAGAATCAGTCAATTGCACTGCCGGGCATGGTATGTTTGAGTCCTGAATGAGATTCAGGTTCTTGACGAGAAGGAGCGCTCAGTCTAGATGTTGTGGATACCGCAAATCTGTCAACCAATACGTAAAAGTCCCAAAGATTGCTTCTAGGTAACTAAAGTTTTTTGGCATCGTCTCTTGAGACTTCAGTAAGAGCAGAGGCAATGATTCCGGCTGGCGCTGCTACAGTTGCTAGACCAAAAAGAACAACCAGAGAAGCAAAAAAACGGCCACCCGCCGTCACCGGATAAACGTCGCCGTAACCGACGGTTGTCAATGTTGCCACGGCCCACCACATGCTGTGGAAAACAGATTGGAAGCTCTCTGGTTGTGCCTCGTGCTCGAACTGATAGATCCCGTAGGACGCCACGAAAAGCATGATGGATGTGGCGAAGAAGAAAATCACGAATTGGTCTCTTGAGCGGGCCAAGGCGTTGCCAAATACCTGCACGGCCCTGCTGTAGCGAGCCAGTTTCAGCATGCGAAACAGGCGAAACAGACGGACGATGCGCAAAATCTGAAGCCCGGAATCGAAGAAAAGATAGAATGGCAGAATAGCAATCAGATCAACAAGGCCGTAGAAACTGAAGATATAGGCCCGCTTGTTTGTTGACGCGGCGACTCGCAATGCGTACTCGAACGTGAACGCGATGGTGATAGCAATTTCCACGAGTCCGAGAACGTAGGTTTCGTTTGACGTCAGATTCGGGAGTGTTTCTATCGACATCACGACTACCGATGTCAGGATGAGAGTCAGCGCAGCCAAATCAAATATCTTGCCTGCGGGAGTATCCGGATTTTGCACCGCCGCAAGGATAGTCATCGCGCCAACTCCTCAAGAATCGCCGTTGTCTGGTCGGAGGGGAAATAGCGCATGTACCCCGCCGGGGCTTCCTCGGTCCTTGCAAACTCCGCGGACCAGGTGGTGGGCACAATTTCGTCATTCGCCCCTGCCTCAAAAAATAAAGGGCTTATATGCATAACTAGACAGAATCCGGTTCAGCAAAATCCTTTTCAACGACGCCTTCGCCCAAAATCCAGCAATCAGGGTCAATAAGGTTACTTTCGTTAGCAGCCGATGTTGGAACATCGGGAAGGTGAGCAAGTACTTGTGAAATATAATCGGGCAACCACAACGTATCACCAAACAGAAGGTATTCGGGGAGTGGTCTAGCCCTATCCCTGACAAAACTAATGCCCCCGTCCACAATCTCGCAGGAAAGTATTTTGTTCATCGGTGCTCGCAACGCTTTAACCCCATTTTTGAAGTAAAGTCCTTTTTGTGTCATCAAAAAAGTGCCCCTGCCGTAATCTCTGCGCTCTTCCCTTTCGACCGGTGTCCCTCGACTTCCCCCTGTTCTCACCGAAACACCTTTTGCAATGCGGAAACTCATACCCGCAGATTTTCCGATGTATTCCTTTTTGATGAATGTCTCCAAGTACACGCAGCCATCAACAATTGCCAAGATAACTTCGGACTTAGCGAGTCTCACAGGAAGCGAAGCCCGATTTTCCACTGTTATGTGGGGGAGTTTCCCCTCGGCCAGTATTTCTAGTGTTTTTTCAAACAACTCTGGAAGTCGGCGCTTCTCAATTTCTTTTTCCCGCGCAAGGCGTTCTGCTTCCTTCTGTTGTAGTAGTCTTTCTGACCGTAACCCCTGATTAGAACCACCTGCAATGTGGAATTTCCATCTTTCAGGCTGCCTGTCGGGCGAACGCCTTTGGCGGCGCATTGCCCAATGACCGATGCGGCCTGACCTCGTTGTAGTGCTCTCTCCAATCGTCAATGATCGCCCTGGCGTCCCCCAGACTTGAGAACCAGTGCAGATTCAGGCAATACTCCCGGAACTTGCCGTTGAAGCTTTCGACGAACGCGTTCTGCGTCGGCTTGCCCGGCTGGATGAAGTGCAGCTTCACCCCGGCGTCCTTCGCCCAGAAGAACATGGCCTTGCCGGTGAACTCCGGTCCGTTGTCGCACACCAGCGTCTGCGGCAGCGACCGATCCAGCCGGTGCAGTTCCCGCGCCACCCTGCCGCCCGTGATCGAGCGGTCCACCACTTGCAACACGCATTCCCGGGAGTAGTCGTCCACCACGTTCAACACCCGGAAACGGCGACCGTCGGCCAACTGATCGGACACAAAGTCCATCGACCAGCGCTGATTCAAGCGCGCCGGAACCGGCATCGGCAGACGCGGCCGAACCAGCTTCCTGCGCCGCCTGCCGCGCACCTGCAGCCCTTCTTCGCGGTACAGGCGGCGCGTGCGCTTCGCATTGATCACCAGGCCTTCCCGCTTCAGCATCGCGTGCAGCGTAGGGCAACCATACCGCGGGTAGCTTGCCGCCAGCGATCTCAGCCGGGACCGCAGCGCCCGGTCGTCCCGCCCCTGACGGGGACGCCACAAGGCGGATCGGCTGAACCCCGTCAACCGGCACGCGCGCCGCGCGCTGACGCGGCAACCCCGGAGATGCTCCACGGCTCGCCGCCGCCCCGCGGCCGTCACCACTTTCCCCGCACCAACTCCTTCAGCGCCGCCTTGTCCAGCTCAGCCTCGGCCAGCAACCGTTTCAGCCTGGCGTTCTCCTGTTCCAACTCCCGCAGCCGTTTCGCTTCCGAAACCGCCATGCCGCCGAACTTCGCATTCCATCGATAGATCGTATTGCCGCTTACGCCATGGCGGCGCGACAACTCCTGAACCGAGGCGCCGGCCTCGTGCTCCTTCAGGATCGATATGATCTGCTCCTCCGTATACCGTTTCCTCTTCATGTCGGGATCTCCTCCTGTCAAACATACAGGGAAATCCCACATCACGCCCGGTTCTAATTACGGGGATACGGTCA
>CAZUSL010000137.1:0-3924 GCA_964622925.1 uncultured Pseudohongiella sp.
CTCGATTTGAAACGGGTATTACCGAGGCCGGGACTGCCGCCCTTTGCCACCATCACCGGACATCCGGGCTCACGGAGGTCGGCGATCAGTTCGCCGGTTTCCGCGTCGATGACGCTGGTGCCGGGCGGCACGTCGATCGTCAGATCCTCGCCGCTCGCCCCGGTGCGATTGCGGCCGCCGCCGGGCCGGCCGGATTCGGCCCGATAGCGAGGCTGGAAGCGAAAATCCACCAGGGTATTGAGCGCGGGATCGGCACGCATGAACACGCTGCCGCCGGCGCCGCCGTCACCGCCGTCGGGTCCGCCGAATTCGATGTATTTTTCCCGGCGGAAACTGAGACAGCCATTGCCGCCCTTGCCGGCTTCCACGCTGATTTCCGCCTCGTCTACAAATTTCACCGTGCTGACTCCGGTTCAAGGCGCAGGAACGGCGCATGCCTCGCTCCGGGGCATGTCGCATCTGTTGAAAATTGGGTTCGCGGCGCGCCGCGGAAAGATTTTACGGCCGTCAGGCAGGGTTGACCACGTTGACGAACTTGCGCTTGTTCGGGCCTTTCACGGTGAACTCGACGACGCCGTCCGCTTTCGCGTATAGCGTATAGTCCCTGCCGCAGCCGACCTGGTAACCGGGATGGAAGCTGGTGCCGCGCTGGCGCACGATGATGTTGCCGGCTTTCACGGCCTGGCCGCCGAAGAGTTTGACTCCGAGCCGCTTGGATATCGAATCGCGGCCGTTATTGCTGCTGCCGCCTGCTTTCTTGTGTGCCATATCCGTACCTCAAGCCTTGATGCCGGTGATCTTCACCTCGGTGAACCACTGGCGATGTCCCATCTGCTTGCGATGATGCTTGCGCCGATTGAACTTGACGATGCGGATTTTCTCGCCGCGGCCCTGGTTCAGCACTTCGGCTTCCACGGAACTGCCTTCGACGTAAGGCCGGCCGACTTTCACTTCGGCGCCCTCGCCTATCATCAGCACCTTGTCGAAGGTGACGGTGGCGCCGACTTCGAGTTCGAGCTTTTCAAGCCGCAGCACTTCGCCTTCGCTGACCCGGTGCTGCTTGCCGCCGCTTTCAATTACCGCATACATCGTTCTAACCCGGCTTCCGGAGCGAGCCCGCCCCGTCCAATCGAAGCCGCGAATTCTACGGGATCGATGCCCGCAAGACAAGCATTGGTCGCAGTAATCGGCGATCCCCTTTTTGCCTATGAATCGCTCTGACCCCATGTGCTAGGATTTCATCGCATCGCAATCTGGATGACGAGAAGGAGGCGGCGCCTGGCGTTGCGAGGGCATCATTGCGGGTTTGTCTGGCTATCCAACGCAGATCCACCGACATGAATTGGCGTAGAACCATTTTCAAAATTCACAAATGGCTCGGCTTGTTCGGCGCGATTTGGCTGGCGATACTCGGACTCTCGGGATTGATACTCGACCACAGGGAGGATTGGCGTTGGGCATGGCAGTTCGGGATTCCCGACTCGATGCTGCCGGAAGAAACCGTTGAAACCCTGGCCACGCGGCACATCACCCTACTACAAGCCAATCCCGGGGATCCGCAGCAGTGGGTGGCCGGAGGCGCAACAGGGCTCTGGCGCAGCGGCGACGGTGCCGAAACCTGGAACCGCGTGGAATTCGAAGGAGTGGCCGGTTCGCCGATCGTATACGCGATTACGCTCGACCTTGCGCTTGGCTGGAATCGGATCTGGATAGCAACCGACGACGGACTGTGGCGACTGGAGCCCGATCGGTCTCCAATCCGGGCAACGCAGGAGGGTCTCGCGGGCCGCCGGCTTACCGCGCTCGACAATGGCGCACATCCAGATACTCTCGTCGCGGTGGAAAACCGCAGCCGAATAGTCGACATCTCGATTGCGGATCCGATCAACGTCAGGACATTGAACCTCGACCAGGTATCGGTCTCGGGTCTCCCGGAACAGGTGAGCTGGTCCCGCTTTCTGTTCGATACACACCTTGGCCGGTCGTTCATGCGCCGCGACATCAATCTGCTCCTCAACGATCTGGGCGCCGTGCTGTTTGTGCTGCTCGCCCTCACCGGCGCGCTTCAGTGGTGGTATCGACGGAAGCGGACTCGCGACCGCCTGCTCCTGAACAGCCTCTACAATCTCCATGCTCCCTTATTGGGACTCCTGGCGATTTTCCCCGTGATATACCTCTCCGCCACAGGCATCGTCATGGACCACCGGAACGAATGGATTCCCACACTCGCCGGCAACACGGTCGATCGCAGCCTGCTCCCGCCGGTATACGACTTCGGCTCACTGAACCAGGAGATTTCCCACGTGGTCGCTTATCCGTATAACGACGCCAAGCTATCCATCGGCACCCGCCTCGGCGTTCTCACTTCGGAAGACCGAGGCCGAAACTGGATGCGCGAACAAGGGACGCCCGTCTCACCCGGATTCGTGTGGAGCCTGAAGCGAATGGAGGATCAATTGTTTGCCGGCGGACTTGGCGGGCCGAGCTTTTATCGACCGCTCGCGGATTCGAACTGGCGAATGATTCCCGGTTTGGTCGGAATGCCGTCCGACGCAACCCAGAGCAACGAGAATTGGTACGTTATCAGCGGCGCGGCAATGTTTCACGGAGACCCCATTACTGGACTCAGTCAAACAGGCATAACGCTTCCAAGGCTTGAGGCGACCCCTCTCATGCTGCTCATGTTCGATATTCACAGCGGCACGATCATCAGCGAACACGCCCGGTATTTTCTTGACTTTCTTGCCGTACTCGCAATCGCCATGGTGCTTACGGGGCCAATTCTCTGGTGGCGGAGAAAATTCGCGCATTAGTCCTCGGCGTTGAATTCAGCGATGACTTCCTGGGTGCGCCAGCCGGCCATGATGGCCGCCATGCTGTAGTTTCCTTCGTGGCAGGCGTACTCGTAGATCGGTTCCACCGCCCTGCGCATGGGAAACATGACCGTCCAGGAATCGGTCCAGGTGGTGGGATCGCTGATGGTGAACTCGTAGCCGAGGGTGTCGGCGTCGATCAGCCAGAATTTTTCCGTCAGTTCCATGTTCTCGCTGGAATTGCCGAAAGACGTGGCCCGTGCGAAGTATCGCGTTTCGACTACCAGCGTATCGCCGTCCCAGTAGCCGATGGAATCGCCTTCCCAGTCGCGCGGCGCCTGGCGGTACTCGGTCGCGTTCATCTTGACGATGCGCGCGTTGTGCACCATTTCGTTATGGATGAGGAAGTGGTCTCCGGTCTGGATCAGTTGCACGTTGTTGTTGTATGCGCTCGGCAACATCGGCGGGCCGGAATTGAAGCCCATGACGCAGCGTTCCGACAGGGGCCTGACCTCGATGCCGTAATTCAAGGTCGCCGCTTCGCGCCGGGCCGCGTTCCGTTCCTGGGCCCGCTCGGTCAACTCGGGAATGCGACCGTCGGCAGGATATGTGATCAACGACGTTCGATTCGACCCGAGAATCTCGCTGCCCCGGTCGTACCAGAACTGGTTATAGTCGCCCGTGGTCGTGGTATCCGTGAAATTATCCCGGTCAAGCTGTTCCTGCCTCGCGACTTCGAACTCCGCCGCCTGCTCGGCCGTCAACACTTCCTGATCGGCAAACTCCCGCGGCCGCTGCAACGGCGTAATCGTGCGAAAATCCCAAGTGCCCTGCAAATCAGGAAGCCCATCTACCAGCCGCGGAATATCGCCACTCTCCTGCGCCAGCGCCACTGGCGCCGCCAAAGCAAAAAACAGGGAAGTCGGCAGAAAAAAGCGGTTCAAGGCATTCGCGTCAATCATGATGGCGCCTCCGCAAGTGATCTCAACAAACACTACACCCCCGCCAATCCGTTGACAAGAACGATTCCGCAGTGCGTGAGTCGCCGTCGGCTGGCGCGGGGTTTAGCGGGCGTCCCCGACATGGATGTCGGGGCCGAAGCGTACAGGGA
>CAZUSL010000138.1:0-1895 GCA_964622925.1 uncultured Pseudohongiella sp.
TCATTTCGGTCTCAATCCCGGCCTGCTCGGTTTCGAGAGGCTGTGGGAAACCGACGATTTCGCCATCGTCCACGGCTGCGGTTACGAGCGGCCGTCCTATTCGCATTTCACCTCGATGGCCTATTGGCATACGGCCGCGCCGAACCGCGGCGACGAATTCGGCTGGCTCGGCCGGCTCGCCGACTCTCTCGATGGCGCCACGGGCACGGACGTGCTGATCAATATCGGCTCAAGCCAGTCGCTGGCGGTGAAAAGCCGGCTGCATACGCCGGTGGTGTTCGACAACCCGGAGCGTTTCCAGCGCCGCGCCTTCGAAAGCCAGGCGCCGCTCATGCAGCGCGTGGACGAGTCGGCGGGCAATCCGAGCCGGGCTTTCCTCAACGATGTCGCGCGCAGCGCGTTGACGGCCTCGGCGCAGATTCGCGACGCCTGGGCGAACTATCGCACGCCGATCGACTACGGCCTCAACGGCATGGACCTGCCCAAGGTCGCGGCCTGTATTGAAGCGGGGCTGCCGGCGCGCATTTATCACGTGTCCTATCGCAACAACGCTTTCGACACGCATGTGCAGCAGGTTAACTTGCACCGGCGCATCCTGGCGTACACGGCTGACGCCATTAACGGGTTCATCCGCGACCTGGAACGCATCGGCCAGGCGCATCGGGTGCTGGTGCTCGTTTATTCGGAGTTCGGACGGCGCGTCCCGGAGAACGCCAATCTCGGTACGGACCACGGTTCCGCCAACGTGATGTTCCTGGCCGGCAAACCGGTAATTCCGGGCCATTACGGCACGCCGCCGAGCCTGACGAACCTGGTGGACGGGGACAACCTGCGGCACACGGTGGATTTCCGCCAGGTCTACGCCACGGCAATAGACCGCTGGATGCAACCCGGCGCCTCGGAAACCGTCCTCAAGGGCCGCTTTGCTCCCATCGACGCAATAGCATAGTTCTTCACGGGCGGGGCATGCCTCGCCCGCCCCTACGCGCTATCATTCGTTCCTCTCGATTAGCGAGGAACGAAATATGTTCTCCAGATTTTTGGCGGCCGCCGCCGCGCTGCTTGTCTGCTTGCCGGCGGTTGGGCAGGAAAACCTGACGCCGAACGGTATCGCGGACCAGCGCGCCGGGGCTTACGCCTTTCGCAACGCGAACATTTATTTGCCCGACGGCAGCATTCTCGGCGGAGGCAATTTGCTCGTTCGCGAGGGTCGCATTGTCGAGATCAATGACGACGACGATGTGCCTGCGGGCTACTTTCCTATCGATCTTGCCGGCAAGTATGTGTATCCCGGCCTGATTGACATCTACACCGATTACGGAATCCCCGAACTCGACCGGCCGCTGGATGAAAACGGCGGTGGGGAAAATCTTGCGCCTGACGATCGGGCTCGTAATGTCAATGACGCCATTCGTGCCGACTTTCGCGCTGCGGCGGCTTTCGTGCCCGACGAGGATGGCCGGGAGGAATTGCGGGAGCGTGGCTTTAGCGCGGTGTTGAGCCTGCGTCCCGATGGCATTGCCCGCGGTACTTCGGCCTTGATCACGCTCGGCGACGAGAGAGCGAGCGAAGCCATCGTCGTCGCCGATGCGGCGGCGCATTATTCGCTCGACAAGGGGACTTCGATCCAGGCCATGCCAACCTCGCTGATGGGGTCTTTCGCGCTTCTGCGGCAGACTTACATGGATGCGGAATGGTTCGGCGCCCGGGAACCGCGGCCCTTTACCGACGCCACGCTAGAAGCCTGGAACGGCACGCAGGATCTGCCCCAGATCATGGAAGTCGACAACTGGCAGGAAGCGCTGACCGTCGATGGCATGGGCGATGATTTCGGCGTGCAATACGTGCTCAAGACCACCGGCGACAGTTATCGCCGGGTGGAGGAGATCGCGGCC
>CAZUSL010000139.1:0-2445 GCA_964622925.1 uncultured Pseudohongiella sp.
GTTTTGAAACTGCCTGGGAAGAAATAACATGAATTTTGCCGGCACCGAGGAATACGTCGCCACCGAGGAACTGCAAATGGCGGTAAACGCGGCGATTCGCCTGCGCAAGCCATTGCTGATCAAGGGCGAGCCGGGAACCGGCAAGACCATGCTCGCGGAACAGATCGCCAGAGCCCTCGAACTTCCGCTCATCCAATGGCACATCAAGTCCACCACCCGGGCGCAGCAGGGGCTCTACGAATACGACGCGGTTTCGAGACTGCGCGATTCGCAACTCGGCGACGAAAAAGTCCATGACATCGGCAATTACATCATCGAGGGCAAGATCTGGCAGGCCTTCGAATCCGAGCGGCAATGCGTATTGCTGATCGACGAAATCGACAAGGCCGATATCGAATTTCCCAACGATCTGCTGCTCGAACTCGACAAGATGGAATTCCACGTCTACGAAACGCGGCAGATGATCAAGGCGCGGCAGCGGCCGATCGTGGTGATCACGAGCAACAACGAAAAGGAATTGCCGGACGCTTTCCTGCGCCGCTGTTTCTTTCACTACATCGCCTTCCCGGATACCGTCACCATGGAGAAAATCGTCAAGGTGCATTATCCCGGCATCAAGCAGAAACTCGTGCGTCAGGCAATGGAAGTGTTCTTCGACCTGCGCAAGGTGCCCGGGCTGAAGAAGAAACCGTCAACGTCCGAATTGCTCGACTGGCTGAAATTGCTCATGGCCGACGATATTCCGGCTGACATCCTCAAGGACAGGGACGCTTCCAGCGCGATTCCGCCCTTGTACGGGGCCTTGCTGAAAAACGAACAGGACGTGCAATTGCTGGAGAAACTGGCTTTCATGCATCGGGCCAACCGTTAGCGGTGGCGGGAAACGCTCATGCTGATCAATTTCTTTATGAGCCTGAAAGAGCACAAGCTTCCGGTTTCGATAACCGAGTTGTTCACATTGCTCGAATGCCTGAACGAAGACATCGTCTTCGGCGACGTAGACGATTTCTACTATCTGGCGCGCCTTTGCATGGTCAAGGACGAAAAACACTTCGACCGTTTCGACCGCGCCTTTTCCAGTTATTTCGAGAACATCGAAGCGACCGCCGACATCTTCGCCTCCGAAATCCCCGGGGATTGGCTGCGCAAGCAGTTCGAAGCTTCGCTGAGCGAGGAAGACAAGGCGAAACTGCAAAGCCTGGGCGGACTCGAGAAGTTGCTGGAAGAGTTCCGCAAGCGCCTCGAAGAACAGCAGAAACGCCACCAGGGCGGCAGCAAGTGGATCGGCACCGGCGGCACCTCGCCGTTCGGCGCCTACGGCTATAACCCGGAAGGCATCCGCCTCGGCCAGGACGAAGGCAGAAGCGGCAAGGCGGTGAAGGTCTGGGATCGCCGCGACTACCGCGATCTCGACGACAGCGTGGAAATCGGCACCCGCAACATCAAGCTGGCCTTGCGCAGATTGCGGAAGTTCGCCCGCACCGGCGCCGAGGAAGAACTCGACATGGACGACACGATTTCATCGACAGCGCGAAACGGCGGTCTGCTCGACATCAAGATGGTGCCGGAGCGGCACAATGCGGTGAAGGTGCTGCTGTTCTTTGACGTGGGCGGTTCCATGGACCCCCATGTCAGGGTTTGCGAAGAACTGTTTTCGGCCGCGCGTTCGGAATTCAAGCATCTCGAATACTATTACTTTCACAATTTCCTCTATGAATCGGTCTGGACCAAGGGGCGGCGGAGGCATGCCGAGACCGAATCGACCTTCGACCTGATCCACAAGTATCCAGGGGATTACAAGGTCATATTCGTCGGCGACGCGACCATGGCGCCCTATGAAATCACTCATGCCGGCGGCAGTATCGAGCATTACAACGAGGAGCCCGGCGCCGTCTGGATGCAGCGAATGGCCGATCATTTCGAGCATCTGGTCTGGCTCAATCCGACGCCGCGGGATTACTGGGAGCACAGTTATTCGATCGGTCTCGTGCGCGAACTGCTGACCGACCGGATGATGCCGTTAACCATCAAGGGACTGGAAGAAGCCATGAATTCCCTGTTGCACTGAACCCAGGACCTTGCACTCATGGAAAAGTTGCCCCCGGAACTCCGCCCCGAACAATATGCCTCTCTGGTCGAAGTGCTCGATCACGTTAACACCACCCATGGGCCATTGCCGGCATTTACCTGCTTCGGTCACAGTCTGACTTACCGCGAAATCGATGACCTGAGCAGTCGCCTCGCAGGCTTCCTGCGCAATCAGCTGCAAATGAATCCCGGTGACAGGATCGCGATTCAATTGCCCAACCTGTTGCAGTTTCCGGTCGTGGTCTACGCGGCGATCAAGGCCGATCTCGTCATCGTCACCACCAATCCGCTGTATACGGCGCCGGAGATGAAGCACCAATTCCGAGATTCCGGCGCGAAAGCCGTGGTCGTACTCGA
>CAZUSL010000140.1:0-4232 GCA_964622925.1 uncultured Pseudohongiella sp.
GGCAGGCGGAATCACGCCGGAAACGATGCCAACCCGCGTTGGCTCAACGAAAGACTACCCCCGGACATCCGCCCGCCACGAATCGGGCGGAATCGGCGAACGAAAGAGCGATCAGAAAACGGAGTTTACGGACAAGAACAAATTAGGCTTAAACCGCCAACTGAATGGCGTCCCGGCCCGACGCAGTTTCCGCGGCGGCGGAAAAGTTGAAGAAATGGCGCTCGGTGACCTCGCCTTCGGCATTGTAGTTCTGTTCGGAAAAGCGGCACAGACCGTCGCCTTGCCGGATGAAGACGCTGATGCAGCGGGTGCCGTAGCCGCCGGGCTGAGCCGGGATGAACATCGAGGACAACCGGCTTTCCTGCTCATCCGGAATTCCCGTCTCCGGCAACTCGGCAACGCCGGCCATGCGCTGATCGTGCATCTGTTCGACAAGCAGATCGCTGTTAATGGCGGTTCCCCGGGCAAGCAAGGCGGACATTTTCTCCTTGCCCCGCGAGACCTTGGGCCATCCCGACCCCGGCGGACCATTGGACAGTCCGATGATTTCCTGACCGACTTCGTGGATGCCGGAGGCGCGATTGCTGGCGTAATATAGCGAATCGGCATTTCCCACGATCAGGTTGAATCCGGCGTATTCGTCGAACCGGGAAACCCTTTCCGCGAGATATTCCGCGGGCGGCAAATCGCCGCTGAGATAGTCGAGGGGCAATTCGCCCCGCGACCGGGAGCCCGCGCCGTCGCCGCCGGCTTCGCGGACGTTGGTCACCGCGGCGAAGCGGCCGTCAAGGCCGACCCCGAGCCAGGTGCCTCCCGCGGACAGGTCGCGGCCTGCGATAATGGACCCGTTCGGCCACATGTGCGCCTGACGCGTGGGCCTGTCGAAGAACTCGTCGCGGTTCGCCGCCAGCACGAGCGGGTATTCCGGCGACATTCGATGGGCAATGACGATCAGGCACATGGTTCGCAATACTAGCCGCTTTGCCGCGGTGGTGGAACGAATTTTTTGACACTCACCAAGCTCAAACGGAAACAGGAACATGAAATTTCACAAGCAGAACTTCCACGTCGGCGAGCGGGCCGGCGCGGCGCCCGAGCCGGGCCAATTCGAGCCCGGACCATTCCGCAAATCGCGGCCGCCCGAACCGCTGCACTTCGAGGTCAACCTGGTGGCGCAAGCCCACGACAAACAGCAGAAGACCGGCACGGTCCAGGTCAATATCCCGGGCTTCAGCCCGGTCACCCTGTATTGCGACGAGCAGCCGCCCGTCGGCGACGACCAGGCGCCGCCGCCGCTGGCCTTCTTCGCGGCTGGAATCGGCTTCTGCCTGATGACGCACATGACCGACATACTCAATACCCGCAAGATCGAAATCACCTCCATACGCCTGGAACAACGCGTGCGCTTCATGACCAACCTGGGAACCATGCGCGAACTCGGCTATCGCACCGAGGGGACCTGCGAAGCGGTGGAGACCCACGTCATCATCGACAGCCCGGAAGCGCCCGAGAGAATCCATGCCTTGCTGGAAGAGGCCGAAGGCGCATGCATGGCCCACCACGCCTTGCGCAATCCGATTCCCTGGTCCACCCGGCTCGTGCATAACGGCGTCGAAATCGACTCGCGCAGCGGCGGTGACTGAACCCCGGTCTCCATGGAGGCGTGCTACCATCGCGCAAGCGAATTCAGGCTGATCGACACATGCTGACCTTTCCGGATTTCGATCCCATCGCCTTTTCCATCGGCCCGCTAAGCATCCATTGGTACGGGATCATGTACATCGTCGGCTTCGGCGCCGCCTGGTACCTGGGCAGTCTGCGGGCGCGTCGCGGCGGCTGGAGCGCCCAACAGGTTTCCGACCTCGTGTTCTATTGCGCCCTCGGGGCGGTGATCGGCGGCCGTCTGGGTTCGGTATTCTTCTATAATTTCGACCGCTTTCTCGCCGACCCCGCATGGCTGCTCCGCGTCTGGGAAGGCGGTATGTCCTTTCACGGCGGTCTGCTCGGCGTCCTGCTTGCGAGCTGGCTTTACGGGCGCAGGATCGGGCGGGATTTCTTCGCGGTGACCGATTTCGTGGCGCCGGCGGTGCCCCTGGGCCTGGCCGCGGGCCGACTCGGCAACTTTATCGGCGGCGAGTTGTGGGGACGGCCTACCGAACTGCCTTGGGGCATGGTTTTTCCCCACGTCGACGCCTTGCCGCGGCATCCTTCGCAACTCTACCAGGTGGCGCTGGAAGGCCTCGCGCTTTTCGCGCTGGTCTGGTGGTTCTCGTCGCGGCCGCGGCCGAAATACGCGGTGTCGGGCATGTTCCTGCTCGGCTACGGTTTCTTTCGCTTCGTCGTTGAATTCGCCCGCGAGCCGGACGCGCATATCGGCTTCATCGCCTTCGACTGGATGACAATGGGCCAACTGCTGTGCGTACCCATGCTCTTCTTCGGTCTGTTGCTGCTTTGGCTGTCGCGCTCGCAGCCGGCGCCCGAATCGATGGCCCGCTGATGCGCCAGTACCTGGATTTGTGCCGCAGGATCATCGACAAGGGCGAATGGGTTGTCAATGCACGCACCGGCAAGCGCTGTCTTACCTCGATCAATGCCGATCTCGAATACGATGTCGCGAACAACGAATTCCCCCTGATCACCACTCGCAAAAGCTACTGGAAGGCCGCGGTCGCGGAACTGCTCGGCTACTTGCGAGGTTATGACAACGCGGCCGACTTCCGCGCCCTGGGCACGAAAACCTGGGACGCCAACGCCAACGACAACCGCGAATGGCTGGAAAATCCGGTGCGCAAGGGCGAGGACGACATGGGCCGTGTATATGGCGTGCAAGGCCGGCATTGGCGCAAGCCGGACGGCGGCAGCGTGGATCAGTTGCGCCGCATCGTCGATCACCTGTCAGCCGGCATCGACGACCGCGGCGAGATTCTCACTTTCTACAATCCCGGCGAGTTGCACCTGGGCTGTCTGCGGCCCTGCATGTATTCACACACTTTTTCATTGCTGGGAGATGAGCTGTATCTGACCAGCTACCAGCGCTCCTGCGATGTCCCCCTCGGCCTGAATTTCAACCAGGTGCAGGTATTCGTCCTGCTCGCGCTGATGGCGCGCATAACCGGCCACCGGCCGGCGCGGGCCTGGCACAAGATCGTCAACGCGCATATCTATGAAGACCAGCTCGAACTGATGCGCGACGTGCAATTGATGCGCGAGCCGTATCCGCCGCCCCGCCTGCATATCAATCCCGATATCAAGTCACTGGAAGACCTGGAAACCTGGGTCAGCCTGGACGACTTCGAAGTGGAAGGCTACGGGCATCATCCGCCGATCGCCTATCCGTTTTCGGTATAGGCGCCCCGTCAATGGAACTCGCGCTGATCTGCGCCATGGCCGGCAATGGAGTCATCGGCAACAACAACATGTTGCCCTGGCGCCTGCCCGAAGATTTGCGGCATTTCCGCCGCACGACCATGGGCCATAGCATCGTCATGGGCCGCAAGACCTGGGAATCGATCGGCAGACCGCTGCCGGGCCGGACGAATATCGTGGTCACCCGGCAGCCTGACTACCAGGCTGAAGGCGCGAGTGTTCGCGACTCATTGGAAGCGGCGCTCAAGCTGGCGGAGAACATAGCCGCCATAGACGGCGCCGAACAGGTCTTCGTCATCGGCGGCGCCGAGTTGTACCGCCAGGCCCTGCCCCTGGCCAGGCTGTTCCATCTCACCAGAATCCACGCCGAAGTGCCCGGCGATACGGTACTCTGCGGATTCAACGAATCGGAATGGCAAGAACTCTCCCGCGAAGACTTCTCCCGCGACAACGAAAACCCCTTCGATTACAGCATCTGCCTCCTGCGTCGCTACGAATCAGGCGAGTTTTGACAAAAATACCTTGTATAAAGTCACTCTTACTGACATTTATGCAGGCATTTTTAGCATCTGTGGAAATAATCCCCGCAGAGGTGGACTACGTCACGATCTCCGTAAATGTGGTCGTTCCGATCAAAGACAAGGCCGGAAATTCCGGCTCCCTGCATCGATTCCTGAAAGAATAACGCCGGAACTTCGCGTTGCGGTTCAATACCGACCGCCCTAGCCCGAATATTGCATGAGTGAGGCGGGCGGGGCGCCCGTATTTCGATATAATTCAGTTAGTTAGGCTGATATCGAAGGACACCCCGCCCATGACGGATTGTATCCCGGCGTTCGTTCGTTTTCCAAGCTGCAAGGGCCGCG
>CAZUSL010000141.1:0-5799 GCA_964622925.1 uncultured Pseudohongiella sp.
CAACTTGCTGACCTGGTAAGTCATTCCGAGTTGCATGGAAATGACGTAAGGGTAATCGGTGATGCGCAGATCCTTCACATAGGCTCTATGCTGCTGCAATTGCTGTTCGTTTTCGGCGCCGTCGCTGGCGAAGACGAGGGCAAGGCGGCCCTGTTCGGATTTCACCAGCGA
Source organism: uncultured Pseudohongiella sp. (assembly GCA_964622925.1). Classification (GTDB taxonomy): domain Bacteria; phylum Pseudomonadota; class Gammaproteobacteria; order Pseudomonadales; family Pseudohongiellaceae; genus UBA9145. The sequence goes on from CAZUSL010000141.1 coordinate 172, forward strand.
TTTCGCGGTCGGCACGAGCGATTTGCAGACCGGGCAGGTCGGCGAAATGAACAGCACGAGCATGGCGCCGGGGTCCGGCTTTTCGCCGCCGATCGTGACGCTCTTGCCGTCGAGCGCGGTGATGTCCATTGCCGTGGTCAGTTCGCCGACCTTGGGTCCATTGGTAGGCAGCAAGGCCCCGGCCGGCGCGACGCGTTCGTGCAGCACGCCGACCTGGCGGGCGAGCGCGAGCACGAGCAGGGAAAGGCCGATGACCAGCACCCACAAGACGACATTGGAAACGAGCAGCGCCTGGGTCATGTCCGGTTGCTCCCGGCCGGCGGCTTGCGCCAGGAATTGATCGCCTGGGCGTTCAGCAGCAACTGGTTCGAGCCGAGGTATAGCAAGGCCAGCACGACGCAGGCGCCGGCGAGTCCGACGTAATCGGTCAGCAAAAGTTGCCGGGGGGCGGGAGGCAGCGCCGCCGCGAGCGCCGCCGCGATCAACAAGGCGTTACGAAGCAGCAGGCGGCTGCTCAATTGCTGTCCGCTGCCGCCGGCATTGCCGAAGCCGCAGCCGCAGTCGATATAAACTCGCCCCCGCAACAGGTTCACGCCGATCGCCAGCGTGTAGACGCCGAGCAGCGCGGCGGTGGCGGCCGCCGTTGCCGCTGGATTCCAGCCCAGCGCCCAGGCGATGGCCAACCCGATTTCAAGCACGGCGAACAGCCCGGCTGCCGGCGTCACAAGCGCCCCCGGCAGTAACCGGTAAGCCGCCAGAATGCCGCGAAAGCGGACAAAGTCGGTCAACTTGTGCCATGCGGTCGCCGCCAGCAACAGGGCGAAGGCCAGCGACAGCAACTTGATGATGAGCGGGTCGAGCATGGATCAGAAGTCCTCGTACATCGAAACGCCCGGCCCGTCGATCGAGCGCTCGTGCTTGAAGGTCAACGCGTTGTAGACCTCGGTGCCGCCGGAACTGGTGCCGACGATCAGTTTCGGCGCGGATTCCTGGGTAACCGTCAGATGGTCCGCGGGATCTTCGAGTTCCAGCCTGTGCACCCGGCGCTGGTTGGCCAGATCGATCACCCAGATTTCGTCGCCCGGATCGTGATGCGTGTCCACCGGGCCTTCGTGCATGGCCACGTAGAGCAGGCCGTTGGCGCGATGCACGTCGAGAAACTCGAAGCCGCCGGGCCGCCAGCCGGATTCGTCTTCGCCGACGATGCTCCAGCCCTCGCTGACATTGATTTCATCGTCATCGGTGCTGACTTCGAAGATGACGCCGGCATGGGTGATCAGCAACCAGCCGTCGGCGGTTCGGGCCGCGCGGTCGAAGACTGCGTCTTCCTGGACGTTGAAGAACACGTCAGAGCGGACGCGATTTTCCTCGAAACCGCTGATGTCGAGCTGGCTGAGTTGCAAGGTGCCGTCGCCGCAGATCAGCAGAAAATCGTTTTCCGCCACCGGCAGGATGATGGCGCAGCCGGGCGTGGACATCTCGTAGACGAATTCGCGGTCGATCACATCGACGATGGACACCGAATAGCCGGGATTCATGTTGAGCACCGCCAGGTGGCGGCCGTTGCCGAGCAGGCCGAGGTGGGCGCGCACGGGGAGACGCGCCATGTGATTGGGAATCTCGATCTCGGCGACCGGGCTCAGGTTCGCATAGTCATAGATCGCCACGATATCGGTGCGATCACCATGCACATTGCGCGAATAATAGGATTCCGCAGCGTAGAACTCGCCCCGCGGCAGATAGGGGGCGACCGCCGGCGTGCGATTGGAAAGCGAAATCGTGCCGTACATTTCACCGGTTTCGGCGTTGAAGATTCTGGCGCCATTGCCGGATTTCGCGATGAACCAGTTCGTGCCGTGATCCGGCATGGTTTCCACGCTGATTTCCTCCGGTGGAATCTGGGCGAACGCCCCGGAAACGAAAACCAGACTGGCCACGAAAATAATGAGCCGCATGATTGCTCCCCCTTGAAGATGTGTGCGCCCCTGAGGCAGGCGCTTTCCGCTGGTGAATTTTTCCGGGCGCGGAAAAACCGGAAATTACTCGCTTCTTGATACTACTTTGCGGCGGCAAATGCAATCACAGCGGGTCCCCGCGCCGGTACTTCCCGATCAGGCTCCAGAGGATCGCCATGGTTTCCACATCGGGCCGACCGGAAATGTCGGCGGGGCGAAACCGCAATTGCAGCGCGCGCACGGCGAAGCGCGTCTGGCTATCCAGTTCGCTTGTGGGTTCAACGAAGTAACCGAGTCTCAGCAGGGCGGCCTGCAGTTCCTCGACGGTCGGCGGCTGGCTCTCGAATTGAGACTCGTAACGGACTTTCGTTTCTTCGTCATACCAGGCGCCGATGCCTTCCTCGTACAGTCGCCGCCAGGGGAACAGCGGGCCCGGATCGGACCGGCGCTGGGTCGCGATATCGGAGTGGGCGACAAAATCGAGCGGGTCGATGTCGGGATAACGTTGCTGAATTCCCCGCAGCAGTTCGATGGTCATTTCGATCTGCGCTTCGTCGAACGGCAGAAACTCGCATTGCAGCGAATCGATGTCCGTCTCCGGCGTGGTTTCGCAGTCGAACTCGTTGACGATCTCGATCCCTATGGAGCGGTCGTTGAGTGTCCTTTCTCCCGCCCAATAGCTTATGCCCGCGTGCCAGGCCCGCTGTTCCTCTTCGACGAACTGGTGCAGGAGCAGCCGCCTGCGGTTGTAGCTCGGATCGTTCTCGGCGGGGATCAGGTAGTGCGAACTCACCGGAGGAGTGTCGTTGCGGCGCGTGAGCAATCTGACGGATTCGGCGAAATTCTCCGATGTGGCGTGAATCACGACGTAGTCGATGCGGCTGTTCTGGTTGGTCGATTCGATGAATACGACGTCCGAACAGGCCGCCAGCAACAACGGCGGAATCAGCAATTGCACAATTCTCATCAGCTTCATGCCTCGTTCTTGTCAGCGCTTTCGCGGGGCTGTAATTGTGACAGTCTGACCCGCAAGGTCAACGCATGGCGTCTGCTTTCGGGCAATGACGGTTTTGCCCTATCATCGGGGCCGGTTCAAGGCGCCCGCTGGAGGCATGCCGCTTGAATTCCGATAACCTGCTCGCCACGGCGGCAAGCTGCGTGCTGTTCATGGCGCTGGTGGCCTGGATTTCGTATCGCCAGACCCGGGGCCAGACCCGCACCCGGGACGGCTATTTCCTCGCCGGCCGCGGTCTTGGCGCCACCTTCATCGCCGGCTCGCTCCTGCTCACCAACCTGTCGGCCGAACAATTGATCGGCCTGAACGGCTCCGCCTACGGTTTCAACCTGAGCAGCATGGCCTGGGAAGTGACCGCCGCGCTGGCGACCGTGTGCATGGCGTTCTTCTTTCTGCCCCGCTATCTGTCGGGGGCTTTTTCCACCTTGCCCCAGTTTCTCAGCGGCCGCTTCGACGACAGCGTGCGCCGGATGACGGTCATCCTGTTCATGGTCGGTTATGCGCTGATCACGATTCCCGGCGTGCTCTATTCGGGCTCGATCGCGGTCCTGCAATTTTTCGATGTGCCGCAATTGCTCGGCGTCGGCCAGTTTCCCGCCCTGGTCTTCACCATCGTGCTGATCGGCGTGGTCGGTTCGGTCTACGCCATCTTCGGCGGTCTCAAGGCGGTCGCGGTTTCCGACACGATCAACGGCATCGGCCTGCTGATCGTCGGTCTCGCGATTCCCCTGCTGGCGCTGGCGAAGCTGGGTTCGGGCAGCATCAACGAAGGACTGACGATCCTAGTCACTACCGAATCGCACAAACTCAACGCCATCGGCTCGCCGGACGACCCGACGCCGTTCGCCACCGTTTTCACCGGCATGATTTTCGCCAACCTGTTTTACTGGTGCACCAATCAGTACGTCATCCAGCGAACCCTGGGAGCGCGCAATCTGGCCGAAGGACAGAAAGGCGTGCTGTTTTCCGGATTCTTCAAGGTGCTCGTGCCCATCATGATGATGATTCCCGGCGTCATCGCCTTCCATTTGTATGGCGACAGTCTGGATTCCATCGATTCGGCCTATCCGCGCCTGATCCGCGAGGTGCTGCCCGTCTACGCGGCCGGGTTCTTTCTCGCCGTGCTGCTCGGCGCGGTGTTCAGTTCCTTCAATTCCCTGCTCAACAGCGCCGCCACCCTGTTTTGCCTCGATGTCTGGGGGCCCTTGCAGAAGCGAGAACTCGACGACGAAGAGATGTTGCGCGTCGCCAAGCGCGCCGGTGTCTGCATCGCGGTGGTTTCCTTCATGATCGCGCCGATGTTGCAGTTCGCACCGGAAGGACTCTGGCAGATCATTCGCATCTTCACCGGTTTCTACAATATCCCGGTGATCGCCATCGTCATGGTGGGGCTGTTCACCCGCCGCACACCGGCGCTCGGGCCGAAGATCGTCATCATTTTCCACATCATCGCCTACGGGCTGTTCCAGTTCGTCTTCGGCGAGCGAACCGGCCTGCATTTCCTGCACCTGTACGCGATCCTGTTCGCGATCGAGATTCTGATCATGCTGGCGGTCGGCTGGATCCGGCCCCGGGAACAGGAATGGACCTTCCGCCGCCGCGAACTCGTCGATCTGACGCCCTGGCGCTTCGCGATTCCCTGCGCGGTAACATTGCTGTCCTGCGTGGTCGCGCTTTACCTGCTATTTTCGCCGATTGGACTGGTGGACGGTGTCAGCGCGGCGTTCTGGCCCCTGCTCGGCTTGCTGGCGCTCGGCAACCTGATCGTCTGGCTGTGGCGGCCGGGGGTTTCCGCCGCGGCCTTGCTGCCCGATTGGCAGAACTGAGAGGAAGAAGATGGAATCATTGATCGCATTGGCGGACGGCGCCTCCATGCCCAGGGTAGGCCTGGGGTTGTGGAAGATCGCCAGGGACAGGACCGCCGGGCTCGTGCTCAATGCGATCGAGACCGGTTATCGGCATCTCGACAGCGCCGCCGACTATGGCAACGAAGCCGAAGCCGGCGAGGGAATCCGCCAGGCGCTGGCGGCGGGGCATTGTCGGCGCGAGGATCTGTGGGTCACATCCAAGTTGTGGAACACTTATCACCACCCCGACCATGTACGCCCGGCCTGTGAAAGAACGCTCTCCGACCTCGGCCTGGACTATCTCGATCTCTACCTGGTGCATTTCCCGATCTCGCTGCGCTATGTCGATTTCGCCGAACGTTATCCGCCGGAATGGTTTTTTGATCCTGATGCAAGGCGGCCGGTCATGGAAATCGCTCCCGTGCCCCTTTCGGACACCTGGGGCGCGATGGAGGAACTCGTTGAACAAGGCCTGGTCAAGCGAATCGGCATATGCAATTACACCAGCGGCCTGTTGCACGATCTGTTTGCCTATGCGCGCATCAGGCCCGTGGTCCTGCAGATCGAATCCCATCCCCGGCTGACGCAGGAAGCCTTGCTGCGGCTCGCGCGGCAATACGGTCTGGCGGTCACCGCTTTCTCTCCGCTCGGCGCCGCGTCGTATGTCGAACTGGACATGGCCGGGGACTCGGATTCGGTGTTGACCGAACCGGCAGTGACCGAGGCGGCGGCGAGGCTCGATCGCAGCCCGGCCCAGATCGTGTTGCGCTGGGCCTTGCAGCGGGGAACCGCTGTCATTCCCAAGACCTCG
>CAZUSL010000142.1:0-12925 GCA_964622925.1 uncultured Pseudohongiella sp.
ATCATCGTCTGCGTGCCCTCGGGCTCCACTGCGGTGGAGCGCCGGGCGATCCAGGAATCAGCGGAAAGCGCGGGCGCGCGCCGGGTCTTCCTGATCGAGGAGCCCATGGCCGCGGCGATCGGCGCCGGATTGCCGGTGGAACAGGCCCGCGGCTCCATGGTGGTCGACGTTGGCGGCGGTACCACGGAAATCGCCATCATATCGCTGAACGGCGTAGTCTACGCCGAATCGGTGCTGGTCGGCGGCGACCGCTTCGATGACGCCATCGTCGCCCATGTGCGCCGTAACTACAGCAGCCTGATCGGTACGGCGACAGCCGAACGCATCAAGCAGGAAATCGGCTATGCCTATATGACTTCGGAATCGGAGATCAAGGAAATCGATGTGCGTGGACGCAATCTTGCCGAAGGCATTCCGCGCTCGTTCACCTTGCGCAGCGACGAAATCATGGATGCCTTGCAGGAGCCGCTTGCGGCGATCGTGCAGGCGGTGCGAAGCGCCCTCGAACAATCTCCGCCGGAACTCGCCTCCGACATCGCCCAGACCGGCGTGGTGCTGGCTGGCGGCGGCGCCTTGCTGAAAGGCCTCGACCTGATGATCTCCGAGGAAACCGGCCTCCCCGTGGTGCTTGCCGAGGATCCCCTCACCTGCGTAGTGAGAGGAGGAGGCAAAGCCATGGAAATGATGGGTCAGTACGAGTCTGAATGGTTACGGCTTGAGTAGTAAATTCCTTGTAGCAAGCCGCAAGAACGCTTTAGACTTGTATGGATAGGCCGACACTCTCAACGCGAGAGGGTTAAAGACATCGAAAACGCCGTCTTTTCAAGAAACGCGTCGCTGGAGTACCGGATAATCACGTTCCTGCTCCTGTCCGTGTTGCTCATGACCGCGGACAAGCGATTCGGCTACATGGATCACGCGAGGCAGGCGCTGGGCCTGGTCGCGACGCCCTTCTACTGGCTGGCGGATACTCCGGCCCGCATCGGCGGTTCACTTGGAGAGATTTTCGTCAGCCGCACCGAATTGCTTGACGAGAACGCCCGCCTGCGCGAGGAACTCATGCTCTCGCGCCAGCAGTTCCTGCTCGCCGAAAGCCTGACGGTGGAAAACAACCGCCTGCTCGCATTGCAAAGCGCCTCGGCTTTGCTCGAGCAGGAAGTGCTGCCGGCGGAGATCATCAATGTTTCACCGGATCCCTACTCGCGGCGCGTATTGATCAACAAGGGCAGCCAGGACGGGGTATTCGAGGGCCAGGCAGTACTCGAAGCCAACGGGCTCATGGGGCAGGTCGTACAGGTAATGCCGTTCTCAAGCTGGGTCTTGCTCATTACCGACGCCAGTCACGTAACTCCGGTGGAAGTCAGCCGCAATGGCGAACGGGCGCTTGCCAGGGGCAGTCTGGACGGCGATACCGAACTCGACCTCGAATTCGTCATCCCGACCCAGGATATCGAGGTCGGCGACAGCCTGATCAGTTCCGGCATGGGCCAGGTCTATCCCAAGAATTATCCGGTAGCCGAAGTCGTCAGCGTGCGCAGGAGTTCCGGGCAGCCCTATGCGACGATCAGGGCCAGACCCATGGCGCAGGTCTGGAGTACGCGTCACGTCATGCTCGTACTCGAGGCGGCAGAGCCGAACTTTCCCGTTCTGGCGGATGAAACCGATAGCGGCGCCGACGAGGAAGCCAGCCTGGCCTCGATAGATTCGGCGAACTGAGTCCTGTCAATGGCCGGCTCGGTACTGTTCAACAGTCTGATCGTACTTTCGTTCATTGTCGCGAGCCTGATGGCTATCGTGCCGCTTCCCGAATGGGCCATCTATTACCGTCCGGAATGGGTCGCCCTCATGGTCGTCTACTGGGTTGTCAACAATCCCGAGCGCGTTGGCATCGGCGTCGCCTGGATGGTCGGCATCATGGTCGACGCGTTGACCGGCTCGCTCTTCGGGCTGCATGCGCTGGGGCTGGCCCTGGTCGCCTGGCTTGCCTTGCGGCTGCGTTTGCGGCTGCGCCTGTTCGGTGTTTTCCAGCAAGCCAGCGTAATACTGGTAATCATCGGCCTGCAGTTGCTGCTGAGCCAGTGGCTGCAATTTCTTTTCGATCTGCCTCGCGGTACGAACATGATGTTCCTCGCGCCGGCAGTGACGAGCGCATTGTTCTGGCCGCTGGCATGGATTCTTCTCGGCGGCCTCGTTCGTTCGCTCGATCTGAACTAGCAGATACGCATATATGGCTGAAGAAACGCCCACACCGAAACGCAGGCCGCGAACGTTCCTGCGCGCGATTCGCCGGCAATTCGGCTTGCTGCTGGTCGTATCGGTCCTGGTGCTGGCGGCCTATGTCAGCGCGGGCAGACAGTTCATGCCCGCCATTTCCGGCTATTCCGGATTCGTCGAGAACCAGATTTTCGAGATCACCGGCGTACCGGTTCAGGTGGAGTCGCTGCAAGGCGGCTTCAGCGGCTTCAATCCCGTTATCGAAGTCAATGGGCTTTCCATGCAGGTGGCGGTCGACCCGGATATTCCCGAGTCGATCGAGCGCGCGCTGGATTTTGATCGTGGCACGGTTGTCGTGGATATGGCCCGCAGCATCTGGCAGCGGCGCTGGGTATTGCAGGAGTTCGTGGTCGAACGGCTTGAACTCGAACTCGAACAGACCGGTGACGGCGGCTGGCTGCTTGGCGACATCGCGATGCAAGGCGGCGCCGGCATCGACCCGGACACCTTGTACCAGGCCTTTCTGGATATCGCGCAACTCGACCTGCGCGACGTCGTGGTCAACATGCGAACCCGGTCCGGGGAACAATTGCGTTTCATCAATGGCGTGGCAACGATTCAGAACCGTGGCGGCAACCACTTTCTCCACGTCGACATCACCCCGGAAGGCCAAAACCGGCAGCTCGCGCTCTCGCTGGAAGTGCAGGGCGGCGACTTGTCGGTGATCGACGGCAGTTTCCACCTGGCCGTACCCGCCGCGAACTATTCCGGTCTGCTGAGCGGCCAGCGCATTGCGGGCGTCAACGTCGAGGAGTTGATCGGGGGCGGCGGCATCTGGGTAGACTTCGAAAGCGGCGAGGTGCGCCGGATCGTTGCCACCACTGAACTCGACACCGTCACGCTCGGCTCCGACCGGGACGATCCGACGACCCTGGATTCCGTGACAGGCGCCTTTGAAATGCGCAGGGAAGAGGGAAGCGAGCACTATTCGGTGTCCGGTCTTTCCTTTGGCCATCAAGGAGCGAGCTGGCCCCGGACAAATCTGTATCTGGCCCACCGGCCCGAACAATCCGTGTCGGTTCGCGCCGATCGCTTCGATGTGGCAATGGCGGCCTCGCTTGCCGCGAACCTGGAATTGCTGCCCGAATCGGCGGGGAGTCTGCTGGCGCAATTGCAGCCGGCAGGCGTACTGGAAAATTTCGAATTGCAGGCGCCGCTGCGGGAGGGCAGCGGTGAACTGGCCAGTCTCAGGGCCAATGTCGCCGGGGGCGCCGTCGCCTCGGTACGCAATTCTCCCGCCATGTCGGGCCTGACCGGCTACCTTGAGGTCTCGGCCGATCTCGACGGGCGCCGCGCTTCGGGACGCATCGAGGTCGATTCCACCGAATTCACCATCAACATCCCCAGGGTCTACACCTCGACCTGGGCTTACGACGAAATGAACGGCAGCCTGGAATTCGAACTCGACTACAACGAAGGGCAGAAACTGCGCCTTGCAAGCAGCGTGCTCACGGGCCGCCTGGGCGAGACCGAAACGCGGCTGCAACTGACGTCGGCGCTCGATCAGCAACCCGGCGGCGAGCGCGAAAACGAACTCGAACTGCTCATCGGCGTCCTGAACATGGATGCCGCTGAAAAGACTCCCTTTCTGCCCGATGGCCCGGGCGTGCGGGATAATTTACGCGAAGGTATGGAGTTTCTCGAACGCGCGATCATCGATGGCCGCTTCAGCAACAGCGCCGCCATCTTCCGCGGCCAGACCGTGCAGGACTCGGACCGGATCACAAAAACCTTCCAGAGTTTTTATCAATGGCATGACGGCAGCATGCGCTTCGACCCGGAGTGGCCGGTGCTCGAAAGCGAACGCTCTCTCGTGCTTACCGACGACGAGAACATCGACATCTTCATGGAAAACGGCAGCAGTCTGGGACTGCGGTCAACAGTGATCGAGGGAACGATTCGCGGCAGCGAACCTGAAACGAGTCTGCTTACCGTAGCAGGCACGGGGCAGTCATCCTCGGCCGACGGACTGGCTTACCTGCAAGCCGTCCCGGCCGCGGAAGGTTTGCGGCGCGCCACGGCGGACTGGCGCATGGAAGGCAGCCTTCAGGGTGAATTCGAACTCGAAGTTCCGCTGGGCGTCCCCGAAGCCGAAACGGATATCCGGCTGCGTCTCGATTTCAGCGACAACGATCTATGGATTTCCCAATACGAACTCGACCTGACGGAAATGAACGGAGAACTGCTGTTCGATACGCGAACGGGAATCGAAACCGGCGAATTCGATGCCAGGATGTTCGGCGGTGAAACCGGAATCGAGCTCTCAAGCCGCGGCGAACCGGGCGAAGTCGATCGGATCGTCGTGGTTTCCCGGGGACGCGCGGACCGCCGCGCACTGATGCAATGGCCGCGGCAGAGCGACCTTGTCAAGGGATTGCTGGACAACGCGAGGGGTACCTTCCTCTATTCCGCCGAATTGCATCTCGACCAGATGGATGCCGGCGCCACATCCCTGCGCGTCAGTTCCGATCTGGCGGGTCTGTTTCTGACACTGCCGGAACCTTTCGCCAAACAGGCGGGCGAGCCCCTGCCGCTGAACTTGCAGGTCGATCAGGCCGGCGGCGTCCAGTCTATCTCCGGCTCGGCCGGTTCGCATCTGCGTTTCAATCTGGAATCGGCGGACTCGACTGTCCGCCAGGGGAGAGTGCGGCTTGGGGGAGGGCGCAGCGATACGGTCGTACCGGCCGGCGGCCTCGTCGTCGACGGACGACTCGACCGCATGGTGCTGGGACAATGGGCCGCGTTGCTTGGCGACATGCAGTCCGCGTCGCCCGAGGGGCTGCACGAGGTCTTCGCCTTCATGGAAATCGACGCCGGTGAACTCGACGTCTACGGGCAGACACTCGAAGACGTGTATTTACGAGTAGATCCGGTATCGGGAGGCTGGCTTGCTTCGGTGGGAGGGGAATCCGTAGAGGGTACGATCGAGATTCCGCTGGATGTTGACGACTACCTGCAAGTGCAACTCGACTACCTGCGATTCAAGGGGCTCGATGAGGCGGAACCCGAGCCGGACGCGACGGCGCAAGTGGACGCCGCGGAAGAACCGCAACCGGCTCGAGTGGATCTGCTGGCGGGAGTCGACCCGCGCGAGTTGCCGCGCATGCATTTTGCCGTGGACGAGATTTCCATCGGCGAGACGCCATGGGGCCGCTGGAACTTCATCCTGGAACCCGACGCCAGCGGCGCCGATTTCACCGATCTGAGTTTCGATTTCCGCGGTCTGCGCCTGACCCCGCCGGCGGAAGAAGAAGCCGGGCAATTGCCTGCGCCGCACTTGCGCTGGGACTTCGACGGCAGGGATCACGCGACCGAACTCGCCGGCCTGCTCCTCGCCGACGACATGGCCGCGGTACTGCTCGACAGCGGCTTCGCGGCGAGCCTGGAAAGCCAAAGCGCGCGGTTCGCCGCGGACTTGCGATGGCCCGGCTCCCCGGCCTTTCTCCAGGGATCGCAATTGAGCGGAAATGTCGATCTGCTGGTGGAGAACGGCCGCTTCCTGGAAACCAATGCCGGCGGCGGCGCCCTGAAACTGATCAGCATCATCAATTTCGACGCCATCATGCGCCGCCTGCGTCTGAGCGACGATCTGCTGCGGCGCGGGCTGGCCTTCGACGAAATCACGGGCCGGCTGAACATGGAAAGGGGACTGGCCCACATCGAGAACGAACTTGTGATCTCGGGGCCGTCCAGCCTGTATCAGATCACCGGCGACGTGGATCTGCGCGACGAAACCATCGCCGGCGAGATGTACGTGACCTTGCCGGTAAGCGACAATATTCCGTGGATCGGTCTGATTACCGGCAACTTGCCACTGGCCGTAGGCGCTTTCCTGCTCGACCAGATTTTTGGCGATCAGGTGGACAGTCTGACCAGCGCCGTATATACCCTCGAAGGCCCGTGGGAGGGTCTGGAGCCGGAGTTCAAGCAAGCCTTCGGCACCCCGGGCGAAGAATGACGGACTGAAATCATGACGCGCAAACTCGCCGCGGTGCAGATGGTCAGCGGACCGGATGTAGAACGGAACCTCGCGACCGCCGCCGAACTGATCGCCGAGGCGGCAGCCCGGGGCGCCGAGCTGGTGCTGCTGCCCGAAGTGTTCGCCGCGCTTGAAGGCGAGCCCATGCGCGCCCACGGCGAACGGCAGGAAGCGCCGGGCAGTCCGATCCAGGAATTTCTTTCCGGCGAGGCGCGCCGGCATGGCGTCGTACTTGTCGGCGGCACCGCGCCCGTGTCTTCACGCCCCGGGAAAAGCGAATCCGACGCCGGCTATCTGATCGAGGACGGCCGCGTACGCGCATCGAGCCTGGTATACGACGCCGCGGGCGAACTGCTCGCCCGCTACGACAAGATTCACCTGTTCGATGTCATGGTCGAAGACCGGCAGGCGCAATATTCCGAATCGCTGAGTTACGAAGCCGGCTCGGAAGTCGTCTGTGTCGACACCGAGGCAGGGCGGCTCGGCCTCTCGGTTTGTTACGACCTGCGCTTTCCCGAGCTTTACCGGCGCCTCTTCCGCCTCGGCGCGGAGATTCTCACCGTGCCCGCCGCATTCACCGCGGTCACCGGCGAGGCGCATTGGGAAAGCCTGTTGCGGGCGCGCGCCATCGAGAACCAGTGCTACCTGGTCGCCGCGGCCCAGGGCGGGAGCCATGGCCCTGACCGCGAGACCTGGGGTCATTCGATGATCGTCAGTCCCTGGGGCGAAATCCTCGCTGAACTGGCCAAGGGTCCCGGTGTCGCCGTCGCCGAAATGGACCCCCGGAGATTGCGCGACATCCGCCGCAAAATGCCGGTCGCCGATCACATCCGCCTGGGCTGATTCGAGACTATCCGGCCGCCCCGCATTTTCACCAGTCCCGCTATTTGAGCTGGCGTCAATGGTGTTACTATCGAGCAGGCGTGGACACCCACGCCCACGCTCAATGAATTCTGGGGACCCTGGCTGGCGCTCATGGCAAGGCCGATCGAATACGACGAAGAGGAAGTGCTGGCCAGGGCGCTTGAGCAGTTCTGGCGCGAAGGGTACGAAGCGAGTTCAGTCAACAAGTTGCTCGACTGCTGCGGCATCAACCGGGGGACGCTCTACAATTCCTTCACCGACAAGAACACTTTCTTCAAGATCGTCATCAATCACTACAACGACCTGCTCGACAGGCAGGTCGCCGCCTCGCTGAAAAATCCCGCACTGGGAACCTGGGAGTCGATCGCCACGTTCTTCGACGAGGCCGTGGTCAATGTCCGGGTGCGGCAGCGCAACCTGGGCTGTCTGCTGGTCAATTCGCTATGTTCGAGCGTCAACTACGACGGCGAGATCAAGCGCGTATTGCGCGCTTCGCTCAACCGCATACGCAAGGCCCTTGTCGAGCGCCTGCGCGAAGCCAGGACGAAAGGAAAGCTGAAGAAGGGACTGGACGAATATCTCGCGGCCGACATTCTCATGAACGCCCTCTATGGCATTCGCGTCAACTCGCGCAACGGCAAGAGCGCCCGCCAACTCGAAAGCCTCGCCAGGCACACCATCGGCTCCCTGAAGAAGTAGTGATCTGGCGCCTTGCCGGAGTTCGCATCGGGTACTTTTGCTTCCCCGATATTGACTGCTATACTCCGACAGATCGTTGACGTGACAGGAACCCGCGATGAAAAAAGTAGGCGTCAAGCACAAGTCGGATGACTCCAAGATCGACCTTACACCCATGCTCGACGTGGTGTTCATCCTGTTGATCTTTTTCGTGGTCACGGCGACGTTTCTGTCCGAAACCGCCATCAGCGCTGCGAGCAGCGACAACAACAACGATCAGCCGCCGCCGGAAACGGACATGGAAGACCGCAACATCCTGTTCGAGATCGGCCCCAACAACGAGATCATTCTCAACCGCAATCCGCGGCCCATCATCGCGACCCAGATCCGATCCAACATCGACCAGTTGCGCGCCGAGAATCCCGGCGCGACTGTGATCATCCAGCCCAACGCGACCTCCGACGTTTCCACGCTGGTGATGATCATGGACGCCGCGCGACAGGCCGGTATCGGGGATATCTCGATCGTCGACCCCAACTGAAAAACCGCTGGAACAAGCAGGAAGCCCGCGCCTGCGCCAATCAACTTGAGTTGCGCGCGTACTCCTCCCGCCTGCTCGGCCGAGATCCTTCGCTCGTTCTGCATGGCGGCGGCAATACATCGGTCAAGGGCGAGTTAACCGACGTCTTCGGTGAAACGCGGCGAGCGCTGTTCGTCAAGGGTTCGGGCTGGGACCTGAAAAGCATCGGCGCAGCCGGATTCGCCCCCACCGATCTGAAATACCTGCTGCGCCTGGCGGAACTTGAGCAACTCTCGGACGGCGAAATGATGCGCCAGCTTCGGCTGGCGACGCTCGATCCCGCCGCGCCCAACCCGTCCGTAGAAGCGATTCTGCACGCCCTGATTCCGCATCGCTACGTGGATCACACCCACGCCGACGCCGTGGTTACGCTCAGCAATTCACCCGACGGAGAGCGCATCCTGCGCGAATTGTACGGTGACGAGGTGCTGGTGCTGCCCTACATCATGCCCGGCTTCATCCTCGCCCGGCAGGTGGCCGCGGCTACCCGCGGCGCCGACTGGAGCGCCCTGCGCGGCATCGTGCTCTTGCAGCATGGCATCTTCAGCTTCCACGACGACGCCGAGGGCAGTTACGAGGCGATGATCGAACTCGTGGACCGGGCCGAAAGCGAACTCCTGCGCCGGGCCGGAAAAAAACATGGGACACCCACCGCCGCAACTCATGTGACACCCACCGCTGCGGCCATCGAACTCAGCCGTCTGCGCAAGGCCGCGGGAGAAATTCATGGGCTCCCCATGCTGGCCAGGCTCGACGCCGGTCCGGAAGCAAAGGCTTTCGCCCAACTCGACGATTGCGGCGAACTCGTCCGGCGCGGTCCGCTCACACCCGACCATACCTTGCACGCCAAGCCGTTCGGCGCCGTTTTCGATGCGGATCCCTTGCCGGGCCTGTGCGATTTCGAGCAGGAATACCTGCGCTATTTCAGCGATCATGCCGACGAAAATCACCAATGCCTCGATGCCGCGCCGCGCTACGGCGTCTGGCGGGACAAGGGCATGATCTACCTGGCGCCGAGTTGCAAACGGCTCGAAATCGTTGCCGACATCAGCGCCCATACGATCCGCGCGATCCGGCTGGCCGAGGCCATCGGCGGCTGGCGCGCCTTGCCGCGTGAAAAACTGTTCGAAGTCGAATATTGGGAACTCGAACAGGCCAAGCTCGCGAAGGCGCGCGCGGCGCCGGAATTGCAAGGCAGGATCGCCCTGGTCACCGGAGCCGCCTCGGGCATCGGCCGCGCCACTGTCGAGGAATTGCGCGGGCGCGGCGCGGCCGTCATCGCATTGGACATTCGCGAAATGGAAGGCATGGAGTCACCCGAAGTGTTGTGTCTGGATTGCGATGTCACTGATTCGGACGCCATCGAATCGGCCCTGAACCGGGGTGTGCTGCATTTCGGCGGTCTGGATATACTGGTAAGCAATGCCGGCAATTTCCCGGCGAGCGCGAGCTTGGCGGAAGTGAGCGATGCGGCCTGGGAGCAATCCATGGGATTGAATCTCGGCTCCCACATGAAAGTGCTGCGCGCCTGCCTGCCGCTGCTCGAAAACGGTTTCGATCCCGCCGTGGTCTTCGTCGCTTCCAAGAACGTGCCCGCGCCGGGGCCGGGGGCCGCAGCATACTCGGCCGCGAAGGCCGGCCTCACGCAACTTGCAAGGGTGGCCGCGCTGGAATCCGGGCCGCTGGGAATCCGGGTCAACGTAGTGCATCCCAACGCGGTATACGATACCGGCATCTGGACCGAAGAAGTATTGCGCGAGCGGGCGCGGCGCTACGGCATGGATGTTGAGCAGTACAAGACATCAAACCTGCTCGGGCTCGAAGTGAGCAGCCGCGACGTAGCGGCTTCGATAGTCAGCCTTGCCGGCGCCGCATTCAGCCGCACGACCGGCGCCCAGGTCCCGGTGGACGGCGGCAACGAGAGAGTGATTTAGGCACTTATCCAAATCGAATCATGCTGATCGACGGCAGACAACAGCGGAGCATCTGGTACGAAGCAACCGCCGATCAGGTCTGCATCATCGACCAGACCCGGCTGCCGCACGACTTTGCGGTCCGCCGCCTGCAGACGTTGGAAGACGCCAGCGAAGCGATCAGTGCCATGCGGGTGCGCGGAGCGCCGCTGATCGGCGTCACCGCCGCTTTCGGCGTCTATCTCGCCTTGCGCGAGAACCCCGCTTCGCTCGATACCGCGATACGGCGATTGCGCGCTACCCGTCCCACCGCGGTCAATCTGCGCTGGGCCCTGGACCGCGCCGCCCGGGAATTGTCGGAGCAGACCCGGGTGGATGCCGCCGACAAGGCGCTGGAGTTCGCACTGGCGCTGGCCGAAGAAGACGCGGCCTGTTGCGAAGCGATCGGCAAGCATGGCAGCGAAGTGCTGCGGCAACTCTGGCGGGAGCGATGCGGGCAGGACCGGCCCTTGCAGGTATTGACCCATTGCAATGCCGGCGCCCTGGCGACGGTGGACTGGGGCACCGCGCTGGCCGCGATCTACAAGGCCGCCGACACAGGAGTGCCGCTACACGTATGGGTCGACGAAACCCGTCCGCGCAACCAGGGCGGGGCGCTGACCTGCTGGGAATTGCGTCAGGCGGGAATCGATCACAGCCTGATCGTCGACGGCGCCTCGGGCCATGTCATGGCCAGTGGCCTGGTCGACGTTTGCATCACCGGCAGCGACCGGGTCAGCGCCGCGGGCGATGTCTGCAACAAGATCGGCACCTACCAGGTCGCGTTGGCGGCGCAGGACAACAAGTTGCCTTTCTACGCCGCATTGCCCGTATCGACCATCGATTTCGACTGGGCTTCGGCGGATGAGGCCATCCCCATTGAGGAACGCGCCGCGGAAGAAATCTCATTGGCAAGCGGCATCGATGCCGGCGGGCGCGAAACACAGGTCCGCCAATACCCCGAGGAAACAGTCGCGCGGAATTATGCCTTCGACGTCACTCCGGCCCGGCTCGTAACCGGCATCATCACCGAACACGGCGTCTTCAATGCGAACCGAAACTCGCTCGCGGCGCTTGCCGGAGCGCGACTCAACCCATCTGGCCCGTGAGGCGGCGGCCGCCGAGGATGTGGAGGTGGATATGGAACACGCTTTGCCTGGCGTCCGGTCCGGTATTCAGGGCCAGGCGGTAGCCGCTTTCCGCAAGGCCTGCCTCGGCCGCGATCTCGCTGGCGCGCAACATCATGTGGCCGAGCACCGCCTGATCTTCGGCGGACGCTTCGTTCATGTCGCTGATGTGCTTGCGGGGTATGACCAGGATATGGGTCGGCGCCTGGGGGCTGATGTCGTGAAAGGCGATTATCAGATCATCGGCGTAAACCTGTTCGCAAGGGATTTCGCCTGCAACGATCTTGCAGAAAATACAATCCTGAACCATGCTCCTGGGCCTTGGCTGGAGATGGCCCGCAGACTAACAAATCCGCCCGGCTTGGGATAGTCTAGCCCTATGCCCGACTTCACGTTCAGAATCGCCGTGTTCGCGCTGCTGCTTTGCGCCGCTCGCCTGGTTGCCGCCCAGGAGCCGGAACTCTACGGCTACGAGGTCGTCAACAAGTATCCCCACGAGATCACGGCCTTCACCCAGGGCCTGATCTTCCGTGATGGCCATCTCTGGGAAGGCACGGGCAAGAACGGTCTTTCCAGGCTTGCCAGGATCGATCTGGAAACCGGCGAATTGCTGCAGAACGCGCCGCTCGCCAGCCGCTATTTCGGCGAAGGCATCGAAATGATCGGTGACCGCATCTACCAACTCACCTGGCGGGCGCATATGGTTTTCGTCTACGACCGGGAAAGCCTGGAGCAACTGGAAACCCACTACAACGCGCGCGAAGGTTGGGGCCTTGCCTGGGACGGCGAGCATCTGATCCTGAGCGACGGCTCGGCGAGCCTGCAGTTCATCGACCCGGAGGGGTTCGTGCCCGTACGGGAAATCGTAGTCACCGTGCGCGGCCAACCGCTGAGCCAGCTCAACGAACTCGAATACATCGATGGCGAGATCTGGGCCAATGTCTGGCAGACTGATTTCATCGTCCGCATCGATCCGGAAACGGGCGTGGTGAATTCAATCGTCGACCTGACCGGTCTTTCGGCGCAGACCGAACTCGGCAGCAGCGAGGCCGTACTCAACGGCATCGCCTGGGACAGCGAGAACCGGCGCCTGTTCGTGACCGGCAAGCATTGGGCCAATCTGTTCGAAATCGAACTCGCGGAGCACGGTCAATAGGTGGCGCACACCATAGCCAGAATCGCGGCGTTGATGTTGGCCGCCCTCTCGCTCTCCGCCTGCGATTCCGTGGCCTGGTATCTGCAAGCCGCCCAGGGGCATCTGGCCATCGTCACTTCGCGCCAGGACATGCGCGAGTTGCTGGACGATCCTGAACTGGCGCCGGAATTGGCGGCAAAGCTGCAACTGGTGCTCGAAGCCCGGCAATTCGCCGAATCTGAACTGATGCTGCCGGCCGGCGAGAACTATCTTGAGTTTGTCCGGCTCGAACGCGAACACGCGGTCTGGAACGTGTTCGCCGCGCCGGAGTTTTCC
>CAZUSL010000143.1:0-14663 GCA_964622925.1 uncultured Pseudohongiella sp.
GAGCGATCCTGGGTGAATCCGAGCCCCAACGCGCCGACGCTGTCGATGGCGCGCGCCTTTACGGGCACAGTCATGTTCGAAGGTTCCACATTGTCGGAAGGCCGGGGCACAACGCGTCCGCTGGAACTCTTCGGGGCTCCCGACATCGATGCCCGTTCGATCCTGAAAACGATGCATGAGATGGCTCCGACATGGCTGGAAGGGTGCCGGTTGCGCGAATGCTGGTTCGAACCGACCTTCCACAAGCATGCCGGCGCACTGTGTCACGGCATTCAGATCCATCCCGACGGCAAGGATTACGATCACTCCGCCTTCAAGCCCTGGCGGCTCGTCGCGCTCGCTTTCAAGGCCATTCGCCGGCTGTATCCGGAATACCGGATTTGGCGCGATTTCCCATATGAATATGAAACAGGCAAGCTTCCCATCGATGTGATCAATGGCGGCCCGGCGCTTCGCGAGTGGGTGGACGATCCGTCGTCCGATGCCGGCGACCTCGACAATCCGGCGAAATCCGACGAAGGCCAATGGATCGAGCGTATCCGGCCTTACGCGATCTACTCATAGCCGAACCCGAACGCCGTTATAATGCGCGACTCTTTCTGCGGGGCGATAGTTTGAAATATCTGGGACTGGCCTGGGGTCTGGGCGGAGTGCTGGCCTTGCTGGCGTTTGCGATTTACCGGCTGGCGCCCCTGGCTTTCGAACTTGCGGATTTGCGGCTGAATCTGTTGCATTGGGCGGCGCTGATCTTTAGCGTGGTCTACATGTCGTATGCCGAAGGCTACAAGGGATTTCATCTCGGGTTCGCGCCGCGGGTCGTTGTGCGGGCGCAGTATCTCGGCCGCAATCCGACGCCCGGTTTCGTGCTGCTCGCACCGCTGTTCTGCATGGGGTTCGTGCATGCCACGCCCAGGCGCAAGTTGGCCACTATCGGGCTTACGGTAATGATCGTCTGCTTCATCGCGGTGGCGCGGCAGTTGCCCCAACCCTGGCGCGGCATTCTCGATGCGGGGGTGGTGGCCGGTTTGAGCATCGGCATCTGCTCGATTCTCTATTTCATGGCGCTCGCCTGGCCGGCGCGCAAGAAGATCGATGTTTCGGCCGACACTCCGGAAGCCGCGAGGATCTGAACGCCATGTCCCCCGCCGGCAAAACCGATTCCTGCGCCATTGTCGTCACTTATCATCCGGACATTACGCCGCTGCTGACCATGCTCGGGCAATTGAACCGGGAGTCGAATTTCCTCGTGGTCGACAACGGTTCGCCCTCCATCGGGCGGCTCGAGGAGTCGATCACGGTTTACGACAACTGCCTCGGCATCATCAAGCGCGAACAGAACGAAGGGCTTGCCCGGGCGCTGAATATCGGCATCGCCCGTGCGACACAGCACGAATACGATTACATCTTCCTGTTCGACCAGGACAGCAGCCTGTGCGAGTCCTATGTGGAACGCATGGTCGCCGCCTATCGGGAAGTGCGGGATCGCAGCAGAAAGGGCATCGCCGCCATGGGGCCGCGCATCATCAATCCCCAGACGAGCCGGCAGACGCCGTTCAAATTGTTCAATCGGCTCTGGTTCCGCACCGACCGACACTTTGCGCGCAGCGAATCCCATTTCGTCGCCGACTTCCTGATCACTTCGGGCACCATGCTGATCGCGAAGCACTTGCCGTCAATCGGTCTCATGCGGGAGGACTATTTCATCGACAACGTGGATCTCGAATGGTGTTTCCGCGCGCGTTCGATGGGTTTCGACCTCGTCGGCACCAATAACGCAATCCTCTATCACCTGATCGGCGAACGCAGCCTCAACCCCCTCGTGCGCGCAGGAATCATGGCCCAGCACAAGCCTTCACGGACCTACTATTCCAGCCGCAACCGCATTCATCTGTACACCCGGCGTTATTCCCCCATCGGCTGGAAAGTCCGCGACATCGTCCGCTTCACCTTGAAGGCGGCCTGGCTGCTGATCAGTTCCCCGCAGCGGGCGGAATACTGGAAGCACATCAGCGCCGGCATCCGCGACTACCGGCAGTTGCAATAGCCCATGGCTTCCTCGCTGGCCGTACTGCTTTCGACTTACAACGGCGAACGCTTCCTCGCCGAGCAACTCGATTCCCTGTTGCGCCAGACCCGGCAGGACTTCATTATCTTGGCGCGCGACGACGGCTCGAGCGACGGCAGCCGGCGCCTGCTCGAAGAGTATGCCGCCAGACACCCGAACCGCTTTCATCTGCTGCCGAATGCGCAAGTCAATCTGGGGGCCTGCGCGAGTTTCGCCCTCCTGATGCAAACGGTGCTCGACCGGTCAGTGGAACTCGGACTGGAATCGGCCTACCTGATGTTCTGCGACCAGGACGACATCTGGCTCGATGACAAGATCGAGCGCCAGATGCAACTGATGCGCGAAACCGAAGCGGGCGACCTCACTCTTCCCGTGCTCGTGCATAGCGACCTGGAAGTCGTTTCCTTCGAAAACCGCCACATCGCGCCTTCCTTCGCCCGCTACCAGGGACTTGACGTAGCGCGCAACCGTTTCATCGAGATGGCGATCAGCAATCTCGTCACCGGCTGCACGGTCCTCATCAACGAATCGCTCGCGCGCCGGGCGCTGCCGATATCGACCGAAGCCATCATGCACGACTGGTGGCTCGCCCTGACCGCGAGCGCATTCGGCAAGGTCGCCTATATGGAGGAACCCACGGTCCGCTATCGCCAGCACGACGCCAACACCATCGGCGCCCGGCAGCATACTACAGCCAGGCTCACGCGCTGGTCACACTGGAGCCGCCTGATCGCCGGCGCCGCCAATCCGCACCTCCTCGAAGTCGGCCGCCAGGCTAGTGCGTTCCTGCACCGGTATCGCGACGACCTCAGCGGCTCCCGGCGCCGGGGCCTGCAATTGTGTTCGCTGCTGCGAGTGCGAGTGGGATTGTTGCAGCGAGTCGTTTATCGTATAGTTCGACACATATAATGATAGAGAATTATATTGCCTATTTATTTTATACATTTTGTAAAGCCAGCTACGCCAGAATGGAACGAAATTAGTTATATATTGCTGACATCCTGTTGCTATTGAATTCTTGCAACTTCGACTTGTTTAATGACGCGTGGCTATATATAGATAACGGAATTAAAAAATGAAACCACAAGAGCTAAAGTACAGAAATCTTTCCAAAATTTTGTCGAAGTATATACAAGAGGGTCGAGGTGAACACATCGCTTTCCTTCAATGGTTCTTGGAAAGTATATTCAGACTGGACGCGATGGATGCTCAAGATGCCATCTGTGACAAAGCCAATGATAAAGGAGTCGACGGAATATATGTTGACAACAATACTGAAGAGATTATCGTATTTCAATCAAAACTCGTACAAAATGACAACAAAACTCTTGGTGACGCTGCGCTAAGAGACCTCCAAGGCACTCTTTCGCAGTTTGAGACTGCGGAAAAGGTTCAACAACTAGTTGAAGGAGGAGGCAATCCAGATCTCAAAAAAATCTTATCAAGATTGAGAATTGGAGAACTAATAAAGAACGGATATTGCGTTTATGGAGTATTTGTAACAAATGCTCCTATTGACGCCAATGGTCAAGAATTCGCTGATCAAGCGGATGATCTTCGCGTATTCGATCGGAATAAAATTGCAGCCGAATTTATTGATATTGACGCAGATGATGGGGTTAAAGGAGACTTTTCGTTCGATGCTAGCTATGTTGATCCCATGAAATTTTATGTTGGTGATCGCGCAACTACATACATTTTTCTTGCTAAGGCCTCAGAACTAGTGCAGATGGATGGGATAGACGATGGAACGCTTTTCTCTCAAAATGTTAGACTATCTCTTGGGAACACAAAAGTAAACAGATCCCTAAGAGACTTTGTCGAAAATCAACAAGAACATAGTAATTTCCCGCTATATCACAATGGAGTAATTATACTTTGCAAGAATGCAGAGCTTTCAAATGGAAAACTTAATATTACAGACTATGTCGTTGTTAACGGCGCCCAAAGCTTGTCTACTTTTAGAAAGTCGGACAGTTGTTTATCAGATGATCTTCGCGTGCTTGCAAAAGTGGTAGAAATTTCCGATGACCAATTGGCAAGGAAAATTACTACAAATAGCAACAATCAGAATTCAATTAAGCCCAGAGACCTAAAATCAAATAACGAGATTCAGCTTAGACTAAAGAAGGAATTTGGTGAAGTTCAAAATGGAAAATTTGAATTCGAGATAAAAAGGGGACAACAGTCCAAAGCAGGTGCTACAGTAATAACAAATGAAGAGGCTGGCAGGCTATTGCTTGCTTCTGATTTAGATGAACCTTATTCTTGTCATCAAGTTTACAAACTATTTGACGAGAAGTATGCGGACATATTTGGTAGGCCTGCAGTAACGGCGTGGCGTATAGCATTGATTTATCTTATCATGCAGAAAATTTACTCTGCCACAGAAAATATAAGATATAAGCCATTGGCGAAATATGGTTTGACGCGATTTTTCTTACTCTCTGTAGTATTTCAGATTTGCAGATCAGACCCAGTTGCTAATAGTATTCTATTGAGTCCGAGATCTCTGTTTGAAAATGGAGATGAGTTGATATTCTGCGATTGTATAGAGAAAGTACTCGAAGGAATCATTATTGACTTAGATTATGAAGTTGAGGAGCAATTAGAATCCTTTGACTATAAGGGAGATTTAAAAAGCCCTGGCAAAGTAAGAGAGTTAAGAAATTTGCTTTTACGAAGTTATGAAAAAGATGTCAAAAAGAAAAAGGCGGAGACGATTGGAGATCTCTTTAAAGGTAGCAAAGCATAGCTTAAAGCCACCTGTACGGCATCTCTATTTTGTTACTATTGTATTTGTGCAGACTATATGTGTGCAGATAGAGTATTCACTTGGCAGTCGCCGCCCCCGTCTAGTTTAGTTCAAGCAACTTTATTCAATTTTTATCTTTGATTTTACAAGTTTTAGCAGGTTGATCTTAACCCCTTGATAGAGTAATTTCCGATGTAGAAGTTCCGCACTACTGTTTCCGGTTAGAATTGCAGAACTGCGATTAATTGGTATTGCAGAAGTAGTTGGCTCGCTGCTAAATTTGTGCTGCTAACTTAAGCTATCTCTTTGGCTTCCGCACCCGGGTTTTTCTTGTACCACTTATGTTTTTTACAGTGCCACCGATTCCTACCTTTCGCATCACGGCACTTGCCGCCTTCATATCTTTCTGGGGCACCTGTAAAACTTTTTGAGTAGCACCACTTTTCATCAGGCGACCGACAGCCTTTTGTAAACCAGAAGAGCTGCCACTTCGCTCCACTTCAGTGGCTCGGCCTCCTCCTTTCGTTAGCGCATCCAGCCGTTGGTTGCCACGGAGTCTGACTTCGGCCCGTCCACTTCGGCCTGTGGCCTTAGTCTTTGCACGTCGATGTGAATCCGATTCTGACATTTTGTATTTCTCCCAACTTACTAATGAGACGTATAGGTTTAACCTGTCGTAAGAGACCTGCGGAATTACAGTGCCTCGTTCTCCCTCCGAAAGTTCTACGAGACCATATTGCGACATTGTCTTCAGCGTCCGCGAAAGATTCGACTTGCTGCGCCCCGCAAGCTCAGCGAGCCTGGTAAGCGAGTCCGGAGTCTCCTCTAGTATCAAGGCAAGCAGTTCGCGATTGCGTTCGGAGAGTATCTTCGCGAAGCTCTCAATGGACGTGAACCAGACTGTTGGTTCGTCTTTGGTTATTGCATGTTCTCCTCGTGCAATAGCCATAGTACGCGCCTTCATTTGTTCATAGCTTGCTATGCCAACCTTTAATGTGGTCATGGAACCACCCCCCTTTCCTCCAGCACTGAATCCACCAAACTCCAGAAATCTTCAATCAAGGCTGCAGCATCCCTGTATTCATAAGGTCTGACAGTTCGAAACCTGTGTTTATGGTCAAAGGTGCGACCTTTCTTCGATTGTGGACCCTGACGCTTTCGTACAGGGTGCGCGTTATCGAATCCGGCCAGCCTGATTCCGTCTGGCCTATGCAGCGTCAGCGAGTAGCTCAATCCATGGGGCCTTTCTGGAGTAACCTCAACCTGAGTCACTCTAAACTTCACCCAGTGGCCTGCTTCGTCCAGTACAAACGTCTGTCCGTGCAGTTCCAGCAGCGTGTCCAGACATGGATCCCTATCAGACTCTTGCATCGGCATAGGTTATCACTTCCTGATAACTAAAAAAAGACAAATTCGGAGACGTTTGGCATATTTCCGCAAATGCGATATAAGCCCAAACGGCTTGGCAATTGAATGCCAAATAAAAGGTAGTCCAAAAATGTCCGAGAGCCGCAGTTTCGCATATCCATGCCTTGTAGGGCTCGGCTTTGGGATAATGCTTGCCGGTTGCGGGGCGGCGCAGGTAGGGGGGAACGCTTCCGGAGTTGCTGCGGACGCTGTCGGACAGCCGCGGCCGTGCCGGATATTGCCGGGTGATTCCGGGGTAACGGTCGTCATCGGCCAACTCGTGCAGGGCGCCGAGACGGCGGAGGCGGGCGCCATTCGCATTGAGAACGGGGTGATTGCCGATTTGGGCAGCGCGGATGAAATCCGTTCGAACGCGGACGGGGCCACGGTGATCGATTGCGCGGACTGGTATGTCTCGCCCGGTTTCATCAATGCCCACGAGCATCTCGCGGCCAGCGGCGGTTTTCCGGATCCCCTGCTGGAGCCGGTATACGCCCATCGCGAACAATGGCAGGGCCGAGCCGGGCCGGGTCACTATGTGATCGAATGGGGCAGGCGGGATGACGAAGCAGGAAGGTTCTGGATCGAATTGCGGCATCTGTTCGGAGGCACGACTACCCTTGCCGGCGGCGATGCCGTGGCGGGATTGCTGAAGAACGCGTATTACCTGGACGAACCGGAGAACGAATATCGGGCCGATACGCAGATTTTTCCCTTCCCGAACGCGACGGCGATGTTCGAGGAATATTCGTGTCCGTTCGGGGGGGCGGCGCCAGTCGAGCCGGAATTCCTGACCGGCGCGCCTTCGGACATGCCCTTTCTTCCCCACATCGCCGAGGGAATCAACTGCACCGCGGCGCTTGAAGGACAGTTCTACCTCGATTACGTCGAAGCCAATCCCGGCAGGCGGTATTCAGTCGTTCACGGCGTGGGCCTGCAAGCAAGCGACATCGAACGGCTGGGCGCCCTCGACGTCACGCTCATCTGGTCGCCGCGCTCGAACGTCGCGCTTTACAACACCACGGTGGACATACCGCGGGCGCTAAACGCGGGAGCGCGCATCGCCATCGGCACCGACTGGTCCTACTCGGGTTCGTACAACATGCTCGAAGAGTTTCGCTGCGCCGACCGGATCGACAACGAAGCCTGGGGCGATCAACTGTCGGGGATCGACTATTGGCGCATGGCGACCGTCGAAGCCGCCTATACCATGGGACTGGAAGACGTGACCGGCCGCCTGGCGCCGGGGTACGCTGCGGACCTGATCGTTTATCGCAAGCAAAGCGCGAATCCCTATGACGACCTGGTCGCGACACAAACCCCGGACATCGCCGCGGGCTTCGTCGACGGGGCGCTGCTTACCGGTTATGCGCCATCTTTTGAGACAGGCCAGTTACCCGCTCAATGCGCCAACCGCATCGGGGAATACTTCGTTTGCGCCGATTACTCGGACTATCCCTTCGACCATGCCGGATTGCTGGCGGCCAACACCGATGCGGCGCCGCTATTCTCGAACGAGCGCCAGGCAAGTTGCGGCGTGCATCGCTGACGGTCCGCAAGCGAACGGCAGGAGACTTCAGGAGGAAAACAGAATTGTCCAGAATCATGGGAGGCGGGAACGGTTATCCCGCGCCGTATTGGGAAGAGGCCCGGCAGGCGCTTGCAAAAGCGGATGCGAAACTCGGCAGAATCATCGAAATCGCCGGCGATTCGATGTTGCGGCCGCGCCACGACCCGTTCTTTTCACTGTCGCGTTCGATCGTGGGCCAGCAGATTTCGGTGAAGGCGGCGGAGTCGGTGTGGCAGAAGATGATCGGCCACATGGGGGAAATCACGCCCGGCGCCGTCGCGGGCGAGAACGAGGAAAGCTTGCGCGGGTGCGGGCTGTCACGGCAGAAAGCGCGTTACCTGTTGAGCTTGTCCGAGCATTTCATCGACGGGTCGCTGCAACAGGAAAAATGGAGCGAAATGGACGACGAAGCCGTCATCGAGCGCCTCGTCCAGGTCAAGGGCATCGGCCGCTGGACCGCAGAGATGTTCCTGATTTTCCACCTGTTGCGGCCCGACGTCCTGCCGGTCGACGATATCGGCATCCAGAAAGCGATCGGCAATCACTTCAATGAAGGCGTTCGCCCGAGCGCTGGAGAGATGGTAGCGATCGCCGAGCCCTGGCGGCCATGGCGCTCGGTCGCTTCCTGGTACCTCTGGCGCAGCCTCGACGCCGTGCCGGTGGAGTATTGAAAGCGATCTCCCGGGCTTATTCCCGGTTCAATCTCTCTCGCCGTACCACATGCGTCCCATCAGTCCATCCTTCAATATGAACTGGTGATATAGCGCTGCCAGGATGTGCAATACGATCAGCGCGATCAGCAGCACCGCGCAGAAGCCGTGGAGGAAGAGTTGCGGCATGCCGTCGAACGTGGCGGGCAATGGGTCGCCCGAACCGGCGAAGACGATCGGCAGCAGACCGGCGCCGAGCGCAGTCGCCAGACCGGTAAGCACCATGCCTCCGATCAGCACGTAAAAGCCCCAATGCGTCCAGAGCGAGATCCGGTCGAGGAATTCGTTGCCGGTTGTCGCGCGCGCCGGATGCGTGCTGCGAATGCGAGTGATCAGCCGAATGATCAGCACGGCGCCGATAGTCAGGCCGAAACCCATGTGGCCGCCGAGAAAGGTAACCTTGCCCGGATTGTCGTTCGGTAAATTGGCGAGAATGATCCCGCCCGCCGTAAGCGACAGGGGAATCATCAGCACCATGAGCCAATGCAAGGTCACCAGGAAGGGGTGGTATTTACGCATAGTGAGACTCCTGTTGGTTATTGCTGCTCTCGCTCCTGTTCCCTGATCCGGAACAGTTCTTCCAAGGTAATTCGAAACCGCTCTTCGGAACAATCCCTTGCCACGGCCTCGCGGCCGGCGGCGCTGATCCGCTCCCACAACCCGGCATCGCGATACAGGCGCAGGCATTGTTCGGCGAAAGACTCGGGATTGTCGCCGACGAGCACTTCCCGCTCGTGGCGCCAGCCGAGTTGCCGCGCGAGCAGGGGCGTGACCACCGCAGGAATGCCATGGGCGGCGGCCTCGTGCACCTTGTGCGGGATGCCGGCGGCGAAACGCGTCGGCGCGATGAAGACGCGAGAGTCCCGATACAGGCTTTCCAGCGATTCCAGCCTGCCTTTCATATGAATGTTCGGCCGCTCGATGCTGACCAGCGACGGCGCCGCGGTGTGGCCGGCCACGATCAGATCAAGTTCCGGTACTTCCCGTTCGATGAGGGGCAGCACGTTGCAGACAAACCATAACAGCGAATCCACATTGGGCGAGTGTTCGTCCTTCAGGGCGCCCACGAAAAGAAGTCCCCGGCGGGCGTCGAACGACGCCGGCTCCGCTGCCGGCTCCATGCCGTGACCGAGCACGAGAACACGGTCGTGGCCGCGCTCGCGGAAAAGATCGGCTTCCGCGCCGGATACGGTCAACACCGCCGAGGCTTCGGCGGCCAAATCCAGTTCCTCCGAGATGACGCGCTTCTTTTCGTCCTCATCGATGGACTCGCCTTGCAATTCGCGCCAGAGCAGTTCCCGCCCGGCGAACACGGCCTCCGCGTCGTAAACGATGTCGAACTGCCTGGCCTCGCGCGGCAGGGATTTCAGCACCTGATTGAAAAACGCCATGTTGGTCGGGCGGCTGACCATTACATATTGATAAAAACCGGCCCTCTCGGTCAGCAGTTGCGCGAGCCCCGAACGTCCCCGATTCAGCAGCACTTCGACATTTTCCGGCAAGGTTCGATAGACCTCGCCCCAATTGTCGTAGGGAAAATGCAAGGGGAGAAAAGAGACGTTGAGCGGCATCCGGGACAACAGGCCGACGATATGGCGGCAACGGGGATAACCGCCGCCCAGACTGGCATGAGGAACTGCATCGTCGATCAGCAACAGATTGGGATGGTCGTTACTCGTGCGGGCGTGCAAGGTCCGGGCCGGGTCGGCCGCCGGTTGTCCCTTGAGAAATTCCGCGTGTTTCTCGCGGAACAGCGCGCGATTTTTCTCCTGCAAGGCCACTGCCGCATTCATGCCGCCGGTGCTTGCGAATTCGTAATGGCGCACCCTTGCCCGCGGCTCGTACATCGTGCGCAGACCCTGGCGCCTGAGCCGCAGGCAGAAATCCGATTCTTCGTAGTAGGCCGGGGCGAAAGCCTCGTCGAAACCGCCAAGCTCCCTGAATTGCGCGGTTCGCAACACGAGAAACGCTCCGGAACAATAGTCGACTTCCCGGCGGAACCGGAATGCGCCGTCCCTGGGATTTTCTCCGCGGCCGTAACCGGCGCAGGAGCCGTCGCGCCAGACGATGTTGCCGGCTTCCTGGAGTTTCCCGTCGAGCAGTTCGATGCGTCCGCCCACGGCGCCGGCGCTCGCGTCTTCCCGCAAAACGTCGATGGCGGCTCCAGGCGCGCCGGGTTCGATGAAGGCGTCATTGTTGAGCAACAGGAGAAACTCGCCGGTAGCAAGTTCGGCGCCCTGATTCACGGCTTTTACGAAGCCGAGATTTTCCGGGTTCCTGATCAGCCTGACGTTTTCCAGCCGTTCAAGCAGATCGCCGGTGCGGTCGCCGGAAGCGTTGTCGACAAGGATCAACTCGAAAGGAACATGGGCGTTGTCCAGCAGCGTCCGCAGGCAAAGCAGACTGAGATGGGCCTGGTTGTAGAAGACCAGCAGGACCGACAAGACCGGGTTTTCGGTCGCGGGGAAGCCCAGTTTTTCGCCGCTCGCGAAAAACTCGTCCATGGCCGCGTGGGCCTTTTGATCGAACGCCGCTTTGAAGTCCGGAGACCGATCCCGTTTCGCGGATTCCCGCGCCGGAGCTTCCTGTTCCGCCGGCGCGCCTGCGCCGGTTTCGGCGGCTTGCCCGGCCGGCGTTTGCGCCGCCTTGGGTTTCAGCAACTCTCCCAGCGCCCGATAGGGACGCGTCAGTTTCCAGCTATTGGAATTGAAGACGTCTTCCAGGTTGCGCCGAAGATTCTGAACCGTATCGTGCAAATGGACATTCGTTGCCTGCAATTCGCCAATCTTCGCGTTCAGCCTCGCCTCCATGCGCACGCGCGCCTTTCGGTCCTTCTCAAGTTCGGCGTGCAACTCGCCTGTTTTCCGCTCGGCTTGCTGTTTCGCCCGCGCCAGTTTTTCCAGATCCCGGCCAAGTTCGCCGATCCGCTTGACGCTCTCCGCCTGCTCCCGCTGGCCCGCTCCGAGCAAGCTATTCAGTCGAACGCCGTTCCAGCGTCGCAGCCATTTGTCGTAAATTGCGGCCCTGGCCTTGCCGAGTTCGTGACCGGAGTCGAATCGTTGCAGGTGATCGTCGAGATCGGCGGTTTGCGACGCTCCGCCCGAGCGATAAAACGCCGTACAGCGGTCGATGTGATGAAAATCGGTATGCTCGCTCAACTGCAGCCAGAAATCCCAGTCCTCGAAAATGTCGAAATCCTCGTCGAACCGGCAGCCTTCATCGACAGGTTCGCGGGCGAAAAGCATCGAGTGGATCGGAATGTAGTTGTCCCGCATCAGCAATAGCCGGTCATACGGCTGCTGAAAAGTCTCGAGGGTGGCCTTGCCGGAAACGTCGGTCTTGCGGGTGCTGCTATAGGCCGCGCGTACGCCCTGCTCGCCGGTCAAACAGCTCAACAGATTTTCGACATGATCGGGCGCGAGCCAGTCGTCTTCGTCGAGAAACAGAAGGTACTCGCCCCGGGCCCGCTCAAGACCGGCATTCGCCGCACTCGGACGGGACAAGGGCGATTCGGGCAAGACGAGCGCGATGCGTTCGTCCGCGCAAACTTCCCGATATGCGGCTTCGCCGCGGGCGGCCGCGTCAACCAGGATGATTTCCAGCCGGGAATGAGTCTGCCCCGCGGCGGAAGCCAATGCTTCCCCCAGTTCGGGCCGGCCCATGGACCGGCAGATTATGGAAACCAGCGGAGTTTGCGGGTCAGAGGGTTCGCTCGCCATGAAGTCCTGTACCTGGCCGCCCGGTATCAATCAGTGGCGGCTTCCAGGTGCAATGTGAACATGGCTCCCATGACTTCGGCAATAAAATCGAGGAAAAGCGTCTCCATCTGGACGGTGAAATAGTCGGGCGACCGCTGCCCAAGCGCCAACAGCGCCAATGGCGCGCCGTCCACTTTGACCGGACACAGCGCGGTCGACTGGACACGCGCGCTACCCTCGGGAAACAGCCACTGCAGAAGCGTCTCGCTTTGCGGACCGCAATGCGCCTTGTTGAGGCGGAACACATCGTGAAACTCGTCCACGATCATCGCCGCGTCCTCGACGCGCAAACCGCCGCGGGGCGCCCGGCGATGATTGTTCAGGAAAATCACTTCCAGCGCTTCGACGCCGGTGCGGCTGAGCAGATGTCCCCTGGTTACGGCGATCACCTGTTCCACATTACGCGTTTCCAGCAGGGCCAGCACGAGTTCCCGGGTAATGCCGAACAACTGCTCGCTGCGGCGGCCGTTTTCGAGCAATTCGCCGAGCTTGCGGCTGGTATTGTCGAAACGCCGCCGCAAGAGCATGACCTGATGTTCGAGCAGTGAAACCGCCTTCCCCGAGTCATGGGGCAACGACAGTTCCGCCAGCAGATTCTCGTGTTCGAGAAAAAATTCCGGATGCGTTCCGAGAAATCCGGCGACCTGTTCGGCCGTCAATTCAACCGCTTCGATGCCGGATTGTCCCGCCGGGATTGTCGCTTTCTTGTTCATGCTTCGACGATTCCCTCGTATACGGCTTGCGCCGGCCCGGACATGAAAACCGGCGCCGAACCGCCTTGCCAGTCGATTTTCAATTCACCCCCGGTCAACTCCACCGCGACCGGGCTGTCAAGCAAGCCCGCCTCGATTCCGCTGACCGCCGCTGCACAGGCGCCGCTGCCGCATGCCGGGGTTTCTCCCGGACCCCGTTCATATACGCGCAGCCGGATACGATTACGGTTTTCCACCTGCATGAAGCCAACGTTCACGCCGGCCGGAAAGTCCGCATGGCTTCCGAGCGCCTTCCCTATTGTCTTTACGGCAGTATTCGCCAGGTCTTCAACCTGAATTACCGCGTGGGGATTGCCCATCGACAAGGCGGCGAAGTCCACGGCGTCCCCGATTGCCTCGAGTTCGCGCCGGTAAAGCGCCTGCCGGCGCTCGGCCTTGAAGGGCAATGCCGACGGTGTGAAGTCCGGGCTGCCCATGTCCACCGACACCTCGTCATTGTCGAGCAGGCGCAATTCCAGCGTCCGATTGACGGTGGAAACGACGATCGGATTGCGTTCGCTGAGACCCTTGTCGGCAATGAACCGGGCCAGGCAGCGGACGCCGTTGCCGCAATGCTCCACTTCGGCCCCATCGGGATTGAAGATCCGATAATGAAAATCGACCCCTGGATCGCTGCTCGCCTCACACACCAGCAATTGATCGAAACCGACGCCGCGTCTGCGGTCCGCCAGGGCCGCTATCCTTTCCACCGGCAGATCGAAGCCGGTCGCGGTACAGTCGATGAGCATGAAATCATTGCCCAGCCCGTGCATCTTGGTGAAGTTGATTTGCATGGCGTCGGTCTCGGCTATGCCGGTTTCATTCGGGCAGGATGGACTCGAGCGCCAATTGCGCGTCGAGTTCCTCACGCCGCCGCACGACGTGG
The DNA here is from genome assembly GCA_964622925.1 of uncultured Pseudohongiella sp. Classification (GTDB taxonomy): domain Bacteria; phylum Pseudomonadota; class Gammaproteobacteria; order Pseudomonadales; family Pseudohongiellaceae; genus UBA9145. The sequence continues at coordinate 13,904 of CAZUSL010000143.1, forward strand.
AAGTCGCCGCCGTCGACCATGACTTCCGCCGCGCGCGTACGAGAGTTGTAATTGCTGCTCATGACGAATCCATATGCCCCGGCGCCGCGCACCGCAAGCAGGTCGCCGGGCTGCACGCACAGTTCACGGTCCTTGCCAAGAAAATCGGCCGACTCGCAAACCGGTCCAACGACATCGTAGTTCGCCGTATCGCCGCGCCTGCGGCTGACTGGCACGATCTCCTGCCAGGCGCCGTAGAGCGCGGGGCGCAGCAAATCGTTCATGGCGCCGTCGACGATGGCGAAATTGCGCGCCGAATTCGACTTCAGGTATTCGATGCCGGTTACGAAAATACCGGCGTTGGCGGCGATCGAACGGCCGGGTTCGATCACGAGTTCAAGCTCGCGGCCGCGGAAACGGTCGGCAACCGCCCGCATCAGTTCATCGGGCTGCGGCGGAGCCTCGTCGCCATAGCGAACGCCGAGTCCCCCGCCCATATCGAAATGCCGCAGCCGGATGCCCTCGTTCGCGAGTTCCTCGACGATCGGCAACAGCCGGTCGATGGCGTCGAGATAAGGCTCGACGCCGGTCAATTGCGAACCGATATGGCAGTCGATCCCGACCGGGTCGATCGCTGGCAAACGTTCGGCGCGCCGATATACCGTGAAGGCGCGCTCGGCGGGAATGCCGAACTTGCTTTCCTTCAGACCGGTGGCGATATAGGGATGCGTGCCGGCGTCGACATCGGGATTGATGCGCAGCGAAACGGGGGCGACGCGGC